>CAIXPF010000185.1 GCA_903921205.1 uncultured Acidimicrobiia bacterium
CCGTCGGACCCTCGAGCTGGCCGATCCCGGTCCGGCACCGCGCCTGGGCAGCAGCGACGCCTTACCGGCCCGCTCGCCCACCGCCGTGGCCCCATCGAACGCCGGCGTCACCGCAGCGCCGCCGGGCAAGCCGTTGCAGGGCCTCAAGGTGCTCGACTGCACCATCTCCTTCGCCGGGCCGACCATCGGCCGGTACCTGGCCGACCTCGGGGCCACGGTGGTGAAGATCGAGTCGCAGAAGCGGCCCGACCTCGCCCGTAACGCCGGCCCGTTCCTCGACGGCTTCGAGTACGACACATCGGCCTGTTTCGCCCACTACAACGCCGGCAAGCTCGGGGTCGCGCTCGACCTGAGCAAGGAAGCCTCGCGGCCGGTCCTCGACGACCTCGTCCGTTGGGCCGACGTGCTGGTGGAGTCCTTCGCCCCCGGTGCTCTCGGCCGGCTCGGCCTCGACGACGCCCGGCTCGCCGAACTGAACCCGCAGCTCATCGCCCTGTCCACCGCCATGGTCGGCCAGTCGGGGCCGTTCGCCTCGCTCGCGGGCTACGGCAACATGGCCTCGGCGCTGTGCGGCTTCGTGTCGACCACCGCCTGGCCCGACCGTCCGCCGGCGGGCCCGATGGGCGCGTACACCGACATCATCTCGCCGCGTTTCGCCACCGCCCTGCTGCTCGCCGCGGTCGACCACCGGCGGCGCACCGGCGAGTCACTCCGGCTCGACTTCGGCCAGGGCGAGAGCTGCCTGCACCTGCTCACGCTGGGTCTGCTCGACCGCCAGGTCAACAGGGGCAACTGGGAGTCGGTCGGCAACGACGACCGCGCCGCTGCGCCGCACGGGGTGTACCCGTCCGTCGGCGACGATGCCTGGGTGGCGGTCGCGGTGACCGACGACGACGCATGGCGGGCGTTGTGCGCCGTGCTGGGCACCGACGACCTGGCCGGCCTCGACGGCACCGAGCGCCTCGCCCGACGCAGGGAGCTCGACGATCACGTGGCGCGCTGGACCGCGACCCGCACCGCGCAGGAGAGCACCGAGCGCCTGCAGGCCGTCGGGGTGGCGGCCCATGCGGTGCAGGGCGGGAAGCTGCTGCTGCAGGATCCGCAGCTGCAGCATCGCGGCTGGCTCATCGAGGCCGATCACGACCGCATCGGCCGGCTGCCGCTGGGCAACTCGCCGATCCTGCTGTCGGAGGACCCGATCAGCATCCCCAAGGCCGGCCCGTGCCTCGGCGCGGACACCTTCGATGTGCTGAGCGATTTCCTCGGCTACGACGCCGACCGCATCGCCGAGCTGGCGATCGCCGAGGTCCTCGAATAGGCCCGCCTACGGACCCCACCGGCTGTTCGAGCCGCGGAGCCAGGCGCGGGTCAGAGCCGCAGGGTCAGCATCGGCGGGCGACGACGGCCGGCACCGAGGAGGCGTTCGAAGGCGGCGCCGATCTCGAGCAGCCGGCGTTCCTGCCGGTATGGTCCGATCAGCTGGATACCGATCGGTAGGCCGCCGGTGGTGAACGCCGCGGGCAGCGACAACGCCGGGCAGCCGGTGACCGTCACCCGTGAGCACGACCGCATCCACTCGATGTAGCTGCCCAGCACCGTGCCGTCGATCTCCTCGACGTACTCCTGCTCGATGGGGAACGGTGGCACCTGGGTGGTACAGGCCACCAGCACGTCGTAGCGGGTGAAGAACGCGGCGACCCGCTCGTAGAGCTGGCCGCGCAGCCGTTCGGCCCGTCCGATGTCGGTGCCGCGCAGTGCCCGGCCCGCCTCGATGTTCCAGCGGACGGTGGGCTTCATCTGATCGGCGTGACGGTCGTAGAGCGCGCCGTAACCCATCTCGAACTGGAAGGCTCGTAGCGTCTCGAAGGCCTCGTCGGCGCCGGTCCAGTCGGGCTCGGCCAGCTCGACGACGGCGCCCTCGGCGGCAGCGAGCTCGGCGGCGGCCTCCACCGCGGCGACGACGACGGGATCGACGGGCAACCCGCCGAGGTGGGGGCTGACCGCCACCCGCAACCCGGCCAGCTCGGCGGGCACCAACGGCGGGGCGAACACCGACCCGGGCTCGCCCACCGACAGCGGCGCACGCGGGTCCCACCCGGCGATCGCGGCGAGCTGCAGGGCGACGTCGTCGACGGTGCGGCCCATCGGACCTTCGACCGCGAGCGAGCCCCAGGGATACCCGGTCGGCACCACCGGCACCCGCCCCGGTGACGGCCGCAGACCGACCACGTTGCAGAAGCTGGCTGGATTTCGCAGGGATCCGCCCATGTCGGACCCGTCGGCGAGGGCCACCAGACCGCAGCGCAAGGCCACCGCGGCGCCACCGGAGGACCCCCCGCACGTGCGATCGAGGTCGTAGGGGTTGCGGGTGGCTCCGAAGACCGGGTTGAAGGTCTGCGAGCCGGCCCCGAACTCAGGGGTGTTGGTCTTGCCCACCATCACCGCACCGGCCTGGTGCAGCCTCGACACGATGAGTTGGTCGACCTGGGGGACGTGGTCGGCGAAGATCGGCGAGCCGAAGGTGGTGCGGACCCCGGCGACGAGGGCGAGGTCCTTGTGGGCGACGGGAAGGCCGTGCAGGCTGCCGAGCAGGGTCCCGGTCGACGCCAGGTGTTCGTCGGCGCGACGGGCCATGGCCTCGGCGCGCTCCGGCGTCAGGGTTACCACGGCGTTGACCGCCGGGTTGACGCGCTCGATCCGGTCGAGATGCAGGGCCAACAACTCACGGGCGGACACCTCACCGCGGCGCAGCAGCCCGAGCAACTCGACCGCCGGGCTGTCACACAGGCTGTCGGACGGTCGGAGATCCACCGGATCACCGGGATGCGGCTCGGTCATGGTGCAGATCCGTTCAGGTGAGGGCCGTTCGGGAGGAGCCGTTCAGGCGGGGAACTCGTCGGCAGAGAAGCCGTTGATCTGGTTACCGCCTCGGAACACGTGCGCCCGACCGTCGGAGCGGACCAGCAGCGCCTGGCCCCACAGTTGACGGCCGTCGCCGAGTTCCAGGTGCATATCGTAGGGCGCCGGTTCGAGTCGCAGTTCGTCCATCGTGGTGACGACGACCTCCCAGTCCACCGCCACCGCTTCGTCGGCCTGGGCGACGAGCAGGTTGCCGTAATGCACCCCCACCGGGATGCCGTTGAGGCGCAGGTGGCCGAAGCGGAAGGTCTTGTGTCGCACGGGAACCGACCCCTCCTCCACCGATGCATCGACCGGGACCGGCCCGGCGTGCGCTCAGGGTAGCGCCGCCGGGCACCGGGTCCGGCGGCTCCGCCGCACCGGCACCGACGCGATCCTTCCGTTCCGCAGAGCCGGTCCGGCGCTACCGCGGCGCAGCGGTGCGCGGCCGGCGCAGACCGAACGCCGCCAAGGGTGATGCCGGGACCACGCCCCCGGCCACGGCGTCCGCGGCCTCGTCCACGGCCAGAGCGACCCGGCGGACGGTGTCCTGGTGCGCCTGGCGGGCGAGTGCCACCCCGGTGCCGAGCGCCGCCGGCACCAGCAGCAGCACCAACGGGCCGGCTGCGGCGGCACCGACCCCGATGCCGAGCACGCCGAGCGCCCCGAAGATCGACCCGGTGATCACCGCCCCGGTGCGACGGTCCGACACGTCGGCGTGGACGCACACCGCGGCCGTTCCGTCGGCGAGCGAGCCGACACCGGCGCGGACCTCCTGCACCTTGCTCAGCGCCGCCGTGCCGCGCATCGAGCGCAGTGTTCGGACCGCCTTGGCCGCAGGGTCCCGGCGTCGGTGGCCCACGACAAGGGACCCGGAGCCGCTGACGCGCAGCAGGTGGCCGCGTTCCAGCAAGGTCCGGGCCAGGTGCACCGCATCGTCGGCGGGAACCGCACACACCCGCACCGCCACCACCGCCCGGGGCCCCACGACGCCCTCGAGCCGGCGTCGGCGCCCGTGCACCCCGGTTGCCGCCTCGGCCAGTGCCATGGCCATGGCGGTGGGATGCACCCCGATTTCCGAGGCTGCCGCCTCGAGGGCCTGTCGGCTCAACCCGTCGACGGCGGGGTCGCCCCGATCGAGCCGGACGGCGCGGCGCAGGATCTCCTGTGCTGCCGACAACTCGAGGTGATCGTCGAGGTGATCGCGGCTGGCGGCCATCAGGTCCAGGCTAGGCCGCGGCTCACGGCGTGGGGGCGTCGAAGGTCACGGTCACCTGCTCGTAGCCCAGACCTTGTAGAAGGCTGGTCAACATCAGCCGGGTGTTCTCCTCGGCGCGTTGCCGCAGCTGGGTGCGGGTCGCCGCCGCCTCGATCTGGGCGCTGGCCCGCTGGTAGAGCACCTGGTCGTCGCGGGCGTTGGACGACAGCGCCTCGCTCAGCCGGTCGATGATGCCTCGATCGCGGTTCACCACGTGCGTGCGGTCGAAGTCGAGTCGCGTCTCGGACAGCTCGGCCGGAGGCAGCCGGACCTCGACGTCCTTGCCATCGGCGGAAACCGTCACGTACTCGCCGCCGAGGCGGGAGAAGTCCACTTCGGCATCGACCGTGCCGACGGCGATCAACAGCGTGCGTTGACCGGCCACGAAATCCGGGAGCAGACGGGCGTCGGTCTCGACGTCGACCAGTTCCGAGAAGTCGCCGGACGCGGCCTTGTAGCGGGCGAGGTCACGCAGTTGCTCCAGCACCACGGGTGCCGACCGGTCCTCGGTCGTCGCCGACCACGGGTTCCACCCTGCCAGCAGCGCCACGACGGCGACGAGCAGCACGGCCACCAGGGCAAACACGCCGAGGACCGCAAAACCGACGACGCCGGACGCCCCGATGGAGTGGGACGACCGGCGTGGCGGAAGTTCAGCGGTGGACACGCCGGGACCAACAGGTGACGATCGGCACCTATTCCGCGCCGGCGGCGCCCGGGGTCAGCGAAGGTTGGTTTTCACATCCCGGAACGGCTGGTCGCCGTCGTTGCCGGGCTCCTTGGGCAGGCCCAGCACCCGCTCACCGATGATGTTGTGCTGGATCTCGTCGGTGCCACCGGCGATGGACATGGCCGGCGTGGAGATCAACACCTCGCTGACCATCCCGTTCTGCGGGCCGTCGGCGCCGACCAGCATCCCGGCTGCACCCACGATCTCGCTGTGGGCCTGGTTGCACAGCCGCGCCATGAGCGACCCGTTCAGCTTGGCCAGCGACCCCTCGGGGCCCGGCGGGCGACCGGCTTTGCGCGCCGCGACGGTGCGCTGCACCGTCCAGCGGTTGAGCCGCTCCTGGGTGGCGACGGCCATCGCGACCTGGCGCACCACGGCGTCGTCGATCTGGTCTGTGGCGTGCACCTGCGGGGACACCAGGTCCGGCCGTCCCGCTCGCTGCGGGTACCAGGCGTAGGTGGCGAAGTATTCCTGGGACTCCTTGGCCGCCTCGGCGACGCATCGGCCGGCCTCGACGTTACGGAACTTCGGCCTGCGGGCGGTGTTGGCTCCGCGCTCGTGGGCCAGCGTGGTCAAGGCGATGGCCCACCCGTTGTCCTGGTCGCCGATGAGGTTCGCCGCCGGCACCCGGGCCTCGTCCATGAACACCTCGTTGAAGGTGCTGTAGCCGTTCGCCTGGCGCAGCGGGCGGACCTCGATGCCCGGCTGACGCATGTCGATGGCGAAGTAGCTGATGCCCTTGTGCTTGGGCACGTCCCAGTTGGTGCGGGCCAGCAGGATGCCGAAGGCGGCCTTGTGGGCGCCGGAGTTCCAGACCTTCTGCCCGCTGATCACCCACTCGTCGCCGTCGAGTTCGGCCTTGGTGGTCAGTCCCGCCAGGTCGGAGCCGCTGCCCGGCTCGCTGAAGAGCTGGCACCACTTGATCTCGCCGGTGAGGGTCGGACGCAGGAACCGGGACTTCACGTCGTCGGAGCCGTGGCCCAGGATCGTCGGAGCAGCGAGCGACATGCCCACCCCGGCGGCGACGCCGACGGCGCCCATGGCGTTGAACTCCTCGCGCACCACCGCCTCGAGCGAGCCGGCCAAGCCCCTGCCGTACCACTGGGCCGGCCAGGTGACGCAGCCCCAGCCGCTGTCGGCGAGCTTGTTGCGCCACTCGAACACGCCGAGGGTCGGGTCCCAGTTCTCCTCGAGCCAGGCGCGGACCTCGGCACGAACGGTTTCTTGCTCCATGGCCGCATCGTAGTTGCGCCGCAGCGGCTGCGTTCACCCCGAGCAGGGGGGGCCACCGTCTGCGGCGACGCGCGTCGTGAGGCGGGGCGTTAGTGTCCCCCGACATCGGGGTGCGCCGGTCCGCGCCGGTGCCGACCACGATCGTCCCATCGTCCGCGACCCCGTCGTCCGCGTAGAGCAGGAGCAGTCCCTGGCCACCATCAACGGCGCCACCCTGATGGCCCGAGAGCTGAAGAAGCAGGGCGTCGACTATCTCTTCGGCATCGTCGGGTTCCCGGTCGTACCGATTGCCGTCGCCGCGCAGAAGGAAGGCATCACCTTCATCGGCATGCGCAACGAGCAGTCCGCGTCCTACGCGGCCCAGGCCGCCTCCTACCTGCTCGGCCGGCCGCAGGCGTGCCTGGTGGTGTCCGGGCCTGGCGTGATCCACGCTCTCGCGGGCCTGGCGAACGCCCAGCAGAACTGCTGGCCCATGTTGCTCATCGGCGGGGCCTCGGCTCAGAACCGCGACGGTATGGCGGACTTCCAGGAGGAGCACCAGGTCGAGCTGTGCCGCCCGTACTGCAAGTACTCGGCGCGGGTCGAGTCCCCCAAGCGCATCCCGTTCCTGGTCGAGCAGGCAATCCGTACGTCTTGGTACGGTCGGCCCGGCGCGGCCTATCTGGACATGCCCGACGACGTGATCCTGGGCGACATCGACGAGGACCAGGTGCCGACGGTCGCCCCGGTGGCCGACCCGCCTCGGTCCCTGGCCGACCCGGCCTCGGTCACCGCCGCACTCGAGGCCATCAAGGACGCCCGCAACCCGCTGGTCATCGTGGGCAAGGGCATGGCCTGGTCCCGGGCGGAGAGTGAGGTGCGGCGGTTCATCGACCACACCCAACTGCCGTTCCTGGCGACCCCGATGGGCAAGGGGGTCGTGCCCGACGACCATCCGCTGTCGGTGGGCGGTGCCCGGTCCCTGGCCCTGCAGCAGGCCGACACCATCCTCCTGCTCGGCGCCCGACTGAACTGGATCCTCCACTACGGCTTGCCGCCGCGGTTCAACCCCGACGTCAAGATCCTCCAGGTCGACATCGCTGCGGACCAGATCAGCCACAACGTCCCCGCCCACGCGGCGATGGTCGGCGACGGCAAGGCGGTCATGCAGCAGTTTCTGCAGCAGTTGGATTCCCAGCCGTGGAGCTACGCCTCGGACGCCCCGTTCCGGACCGCAATCGCCGAGAAGATCGCCGAGAACGAGGCCGCGGTGGCACCCCAGGTCGCTGCCGATGAGGGTGCCGTGAACTACTACCGGGCATTCCGTGACATCAAGGAGTTCCTCAGCCCCGATGACATCATCATCGGTGAGGGCGCGAACACCATGGACATCGGGCGCACCCAGATGGCCAATGTCCACCCCCGCCACCGCCTCGACGCCGGTACGTACGGGACGATGGGCATCGGCCTCGGCTTCGCCGTCGCCGCAGCGGTGGCCAATCCCGGCAAGCGGGTGGTGGCGGTGCAGGGCGATTCGGCATTCGGTTTCTCCGGAATGGAATGCGAGACGATCTGCCGGTACAACCTGCCCATCACCGTGATCGTGCTCAACAACAACGGCATCGGCGGCGGCCAGGCAGCCATGCCCGACGGCCGCCCGGTGCCGCCCAACATGCTGCTGCCGGGCGCCCGCTACGAACAGGTGATGGAGGCCTTCGGCGGCAAGGGCTGGTATTGCACCGAACCGTCGCAGATCAGGCCTGCCCTCGACGCCGCCGCGGCGTGGGGCGGCCCGGCCCTGGTGCACATCACGCTCGACACCAAGGCCAACCGCAAGCCGCAGCAGTTCGCCTGGAAGAGCTGATCGATGCAGTCGTTGCAGGGAAGGACCGCGGTCGTCACCGGCGCGGCGTCCGGCATCGGTCGGGCCATGGCACTGCGCTTCGCCCGTGAGGGCGCCAACGTCATCTTGGCGGACATCGAGGCCGATGCGCTCAACGCCGCCGCTGCCTCGGTGCGTGACGAAGGGGTCGAGGCGCTCGAGGTCGTGACCGACGTCAGCGTGTTCGAATCCGTCGCCGCACTGGCCGAGGCCACGATCGAGCGGTTCGGCACCTGCCATGTGCTGTGCAACAACGCCGGGGTCGGTGGCGGTGGCTTGATCAGCCGGAGCCAGTTGGTGGACTGGCAGTGGGTGCTCGGGGTGAACCTGTGGGGTGTCATCCACGGCATCACGGCGTTCCTGCCGATCCTCGAGTCCAACGGCGCGCAGGGTCACATCGTCAACACGGCGTCGGTCGCCGGGCTGGTCGGCGGCCCGGGCCTCGGCCCGTACAACGCCTCGAAGTTCGCCGTGGTCGGCATCAGCGAGACCTTGTTCCACGAGCTGGCGCAAGCCGGTTCCAACGTCGGAGTCTCCGTGCTGTGTCCGGGGTACGTCGCCACCAACATCGCCTCGTCCCAGCGCAATCGGCCCGGCCACCTGCTGCGCGAGCAACGGGCAGGCGGTGACGCCAGGGTGCGTAACGCCGGGGTTGCCGAAGGGGTGGCGAGCGGGATGGAGCCTGCACACGTCGCCGACGCCGTCCTTCGGGCGATCTACGACAACCAGTTCTGGGTAGTGACCCATCCGGAGCTCTTGGCGGTGGTACGTGAGCGCAACGACTCGCTGAACGAGCTGCGCAACCCACCGCACACCTTCGCAGGGCAGTAGGTAGCGTGTCGGGGCGGGCGGATCCATCGCCCGTCACCGGCGGCCCGCCGCTCACCTCCCCCAGCCGACCATGACCAGCCTGCACGTGCCCATCGCCGACCCCCGGGTGGATCGCGCCACCCGGGCGTTGTGCCGTGCGGTGCAGGACGAGGGTGGCGTCGCCCATCTCGTCGGCGGCTGCGTGCGCGACGCTGCGCTCGGCCGCACGATCGCCGATGTCGACATCGAGGTCTTCCGGATCCCCGTCGACCGCCTGCAGGTTCTCCTGGGCCGCGTCGCCCCGTTCAGTCTGGTCGGCGCGAGCTTCGGTGTGCTCAAGGTGCACGGCCTGCCCATCGACGTCTCGGTTCCCCGCCGCGAACGCAAGGTCGGACACGGCCACCGCGGCTTCGTCGTGGACGCCGACCCCGGGCTCGACCCTGCCGAAGCCGCAGCCCGCCGGGACTTCACCATCAACGCAGTGGCCTGGAATCCCCTCACCGGGGAGGTGATCGACCCCTACGGGGGTTTGGAGGATCTGCGGCGGAGCATCCTGCGGCATACCAGCGACCAATTCGCCGAGGATCCCTTGCGGGTGCTGCGCGGCATGCAGTTCATCGCCCGGTTCGGGCTGACCCCAGCGGCAGACACCGTGGCCCTGTGCCGGACGATCGAACCTGAGGGGCTGGCCGCCGAGCGGCTGTTCGACGAATGGCGCAAGCTGCTGCTCGCCGGACGGCGCATCGGCGACGGCCTCCGCTTCCTCGAGGACACCGGCTGGCTCGCCCACACCCCGGAGCTCGACGCCCTGCGCGGGTGCCCGCAGGACCCCCAGTGGCATCCCGAAGGCGACGTCTGGATCCACACCGGCCATGTGATGGATGTGTTCGCCGAGCGCCGCAGGGGCGAGGAATGGGAAGACCTCGTCGTCGGACTCGCCTGTCTGTGCCACGACCTCGGCAAGCCCGCGACCACCGCATGGATCGACGGACGCTGGCGTTCGCCGGGCCACGAGGAAGCCGGCCTCGCGCCGACCCGCACGTTCCTGGCCCGGCTCACCAACCAGCACCGGCTCGCCGACGAGGTGCTGCCGCTCGTGGCTGATCATCTCAAGCCCGATCAGCTGTACCAGCAGGGGGCCGGAGCCGCAGCGGTGCGGCGCCTCGCCCGACGCGTCGGCCGACTCGATCGACTGCTGCGCGTCGCCGGCGCTGACCGCGACGGCAGGCCTCCGAGTCCTCGGGATGACTTCCCGGCATCCCGGTGGCTGATGGAGCTCGCCACCGAACTCGAGGTGATGGACGCACCCCCGCAGCCACTGGTTCTCGGTCGTCATCTTCTCTCACTGGGCCTGCAACCCGGACCGACGTTCAAGCCCTTGCTCGAGTTGTGCTTCGAAGCCCAACTCGACGGGCGCATCAGCAGTGTCGAGGAAGGCCTCGAGCTCGTCGCCGCAGCGCTCGCTTCGAACAACCCCACTGCGACACCCGACGACTTCTGAACCAACGGCTGGCGATGCGAGCTGCCCCCAGTCCGGCAGCCGAGGCCGCGCCGCGCGGCTCGTGGCACCGATCCGTTGCACCCAGCGTTCGTCCCTGGGTCGGAACATCACGCTCAGCCGCACGTCGGCGCGAGCCACTTTCGGCACCGAGTGGTCGAACTCTTGCTGGCAGCGTCCTCCCATGACGAGCAGATCCCCCCACCCCAACGAGAAGGACCGCGAGGGCCCTCCCCCTTTGGGCCGGATCAGAAACGGACGCGGCGAACCCAACGAGACGATCGCGACCGGCGGCTCAGGATCGTGGTCCCAGAGTCGGTCGCCGTGCCAGGCGACGCTGTCGGCGCCGTGCCGATAAAGGTTCATGCTCAGACGCTCGAGCGGCCTCCCGTAATGCGCCGACAGCAACGCCGACAGGTCGGCGAGCGCATCGTGGGGCCACGTCACCCCGGCCGGGTACCACACCGACAGCCGGGGCTCGTCAACCATGCGCTCGTACATCCGACGTCGATGTTGCTGCCAGGGCACGGCATGCAGCAGGACGGCCAGCAACTCTTCGGAACCGGCGAGCCACCCTTCCTGATGGTCGATCCAACTCCGATCGCTGAGCTGTAAGCGGTGCATCCCGGCGAAGGTGCCGTCACACGCGGGGTCACCCCGCCCGAACAGCGACATCGTCCCCGGCTCGACCAGGTCGAGCTGCATCAGCCCCGGTTGCACCTGCACCGCCATGCCGGCAAGGTAGTCAATCGAACATCTGTTTGCAAAACATATGTTCGATTGATGGGCCGGGCGGCCGGGCTGACACGACCAGCGGACACCACCCGGTATCCTCCCCGGTGATGCGATCGTCGGGCACCGGTTCGCCACAGGGCGAACACCAAGCTGGTGCAACGGGCATCCGCCACTCGGTCCGGGCGCTGCGTCACCGGAATTTCGCCCTGTTCTGGACCGGTGCGCTGATCTCCAACAGCGGCACCTGGATCCAGAACGCAACGGTCCCCTATGTCCTCTACCAGCTCACCCACAGCGAAGCGTGGGTCGGGCTCGCCACCTTCGCCCAGTTCATCCCAAGCGTGCTGTTCGGCCCGCTGGGCGGTTCGTTGGCGGACCGCCTCGACCGCCGCCGGTTCCTCGTCATCACCCAGACCTTGCTCGGCATCTCGGCGATCGCGATGTGGCTGCTGTGGATCGCCGGCCTGGCTTCGCCCGTGGCGATCCTCGGGTTGGTGGCCCTCAGTGGCACCCTGAACGGCCTCAACACCCCGAGCTGGCAGGCATTCGTCCCCGCCCTCGTGCCGCGGGAGGACCTCCTCTCGGCGATCACGCTCAACTCCCTGCAGTTCAACGCGGCACGCGCCATCGGCTCGGGCCTCGCCGGTCTCGTGCTCTACAAGCTCGGGCCGTCAAGTGCCTTTCTGTTCAACGCCATCAGCTATCTCTGCGTGCTGCTCGCACTCAGCATGGTGCGCCTGCCGGCGTTCGTGCCACGCCCTGCGGCGTCGGGGGGTGTGCTGAGCCAGTTCGCCGTTGCGGTGCGCTACGCCGCGCGCCGGCCCGGGATCATGATCGGGATCATGACCGCCATCGGAATCGCTTTCCTCGGCTACCCCATCGTGCAATTCGCCGTCGTGTTCGCCCAGTCCGTGTACCACGTGGGCAACCTCCAGTACGGCCTGCTGGCTGCGGCCATGGGCATCGGGGCGCTGATCGCGGCGCCACTGGTGTCGGGATGGGACACCGTGATGCCCCGCGCCACCGTCACCCGGGTCGCCTTCCCGCTCTACGGCGCAGCAGTTCTGGCCTTCGGGGTGTCGGGCAACTTCGTCGTGGGCTTCATCGCCCTGCTCTTCGCCGGAGCCGGCTTCCTGGCGGTCATCTCTGCCACGAACACGGCGGTCCAGATCATCGTGGCCGACTCGATGCGCGGCCGGGTCCTCGCCTGCCGCACCATGTCGTTCACGCTGGCCTACGCCATCGGCGGGCTGATCCAGGGACAGCTCGCCGAGTGGTTCGGCCCGCGGGTCACCGTCGGTGGCGCCGGCGCCGTCCTCCTGGCGTTCGCCCTGTTCCTGTCGGTCCGGCCGGCGTTGCTGGCCCACCTCGACGATCCTCCGGACAGCGAGCCGGCGGATGTCGCCGGTGGCGACA
Source organism: uncultured Acidimicrobiia bacterium (assembly GCA_903921205.1). GTDB lineage: Bacteria > Actinomycetota > Acidimicrobiia > Acidimicrobiales > CAIXPF01 > CAIXPF01. The sequence goes on from CAIXPF010000185.1 coordinate 12,440, forward strand.
CGCGCCCGGCCCTCTCCTGACCATCCCCGAGATCCCACCGGTCCCGTTCCTGCCGGTTGCGACGAGCGACTCAGACCGGGCCGGGCATCCCCGGCTCCGGACCGAGCTGAGCGGGCCACCTGAAGCTGCCGTCGGCCTCGCAGGGGAACGGCACGACTGCCGCTACCACATCCACCGGCAACGGCCCATACAGATGCGGGAAGATCAGGTGACTGTTCGGAGGCGATCCCGCCTCGTCGATGAGCAGACCGTTCTCGAGGCGGGATTCGTCGACCACCAGGACCACGAGGTCGGATCGGCCGTGGTAGTGCGTGTCGGCGGCCAGAACCAGCTGCAGATCACGCGACAGATGGATGAACCCCTCGCGTTGCAGGCTTTCGGCCCGGTAGCTGCCGAGGTTCCGTGCCTGCTCCCAGGCCGGCAAGGTCGTGAGATGGCCCAGCATCGGAGGTCAGCTACCCGGAACGACCAGCACCGGCACCGCCGCCCGGCTGGAAACCTCGCGACTGGTCGAACCAAGTGTCAATTCGAAGGGCGACCCGGCGCCGCGCCTGCCCACCACGATCAGGTCGGCCTCGCACACGGCCGCCCCACGCAGCAGCGCATCAGCGGGTGGCCCGTCGATGACCCGGAGCGACAGCCGAACCTCCGCCGGCACAGCGGCGAGCATCGTGTCGAGCCAACCCGGCACCTCGGGGGCATGGTCGGCGCGCTCGAGCAGACCGCGGCCGTGCACCACCACCACCTCGGCATCGAAGGGGCCGGCCAGACCCACCGCCCACTCGAGCGCACCGCCGGAACCCGGCGAGCCGTCGAGCCCCACCACCACTCGTCGGAGCATCCCAGCGTCGGCCATCTGCGTCAGGCTAGTGATCGCAGAGCACGGCGGACGCGACGAAGGGCCGCCCTGGTGGGCGGCCCTTCGATCAGGAAACAGGTTTCCGTACGGCTCAGACTTCCCAGGTGGGAAGCGAGTGCAGCAGGGCGGAGAGATCCCCGGCACCGCTGCGCTCCTGCGCCGCCGCCAACTGCTTGGCATTGGCATCGGCGTATTCCGTCGTCTCCACGGCGCGGAACACCCCGACCGGCGTCGGCTCGTTCACCGACGAGGCCAGGTGGGCCAGCATGAAGGCCAGACCGGGCTCGGGACGGGCCTCGTCATGGATCAGGATGGCGTCCTCGCCGACATCGGCGACGTTGACGATGTGCGCAGCACCGTCGCTGCTGATGATGACGCCCTTCTCCTTCTCCTTGCCGAAGCGCACCGGCTGCCCGTGCTCGAGCGGGATGAGCATGTCATCACGGTTGGCGCGGGTGGTCAGGGTCTCGAACTGACCGTCGTTGAACACGTTGCAGTTCTGGAAGATCTCGACGAACGCAGCGCCCTTGTGGGCGTGCGCCCGCCGCATCATCTCCTGCATGTGCGGACGGTCCATGTCGTGGGTACGGGCCACGAAGGTGGCGCCGGCGCCCAACGCCACGGCAAGCGGGTTGAACGGAGCGTCAAGCGATCCCATCGGGCTCGACTTGGTCACCTTGCCCAACGCCGAGGTCGGCGAGAACTGACCCTTGGTGAGCCCGTAGATCTGATTGTTGAACATCAGGATCGTCAGGTTCACGTTCCGGCGCAGCGCGTGGATCAGGTGGTTGCCACCGATGGAGAGCAGGTCCCCGTCGCCGCCGACCACCCACACATCGAGATCGGGCCGGGCCACGGCCAGGCCGGTGGCGATCGCCGGCGCACGCCCGTGGATGGAGTGCATGCCGTAGGTGTTCATGTAGTACGGGAAGCGGGCTGCGCACCCGATGCCCGACACGAACACGGTGTTCTCGCGGTTCACGCCCAGGTCGGGCATGAGGAGCTGGACCGCGGTGAGGATGGAGTAGTCACCGCAACCGGGGCACCAGCGGACCTCTTGATCGCTCTGCCAGTCCTTGCGGCTCGTCAGCGGCACTTGAACGTCGGTCATGGCTAGAGCTTCCTCTCCAACTCGGCTTCGATGGCGGCTTCGACTTCTGCAGCGGTGAACGGGACGCCCCGCACCTTGGACACCGTACGGGCGTCCACGAGGAACTCGGCCCGCACCAGCTTGGCCAGGTGGCCGGTGTTCATCTCCGGAACCAGCACCTTCGGGTAGCGCCTGAGCACCTCGCCGAGGTTGGCCGGGAAGGGGTTGAGGTGGGTGAGGTGCGCCTGAGCGACCTTGCGGCCCTTGGCCCGCTGCCGGTCGACGGCGGTGACGATCGCGCCCCAGGTGGAGCCCCAACCCAGCACCAACAGGTCGGCATCGGCGGCATCGCCGGTGACGGCGACCTCGGGGATGTCCTTGGCGATACCCGCCACCTTCGCGGCACGGGTATCCACCATGTGGCTGTGGTTCTCGGGGGTGTAGGAGATGTTGCCCGAGCCGTCCTCCTTCTCGATGCCACCGATACGGTGCATCAAGCCGGGGGTACCGGGCAGCGCCCAGCTCCGGGCCAGGGTCTCCGGGTCACGGACATACGGCCAGTGTTCCGGCTCACCCGTGGTCTCGTTGACATGGTTCGGCTCGGTGGCGAACGTCGTGGAGATGTCGGGCAGGGTGGACACGTCGGGGATCAGCCAGGGCTCCGAGCCATTGGCCAGGTAGCCGTCGGACAGCAGGATCACCGGGGTGCGGTACTTGAGGGCGATCCGGCACGCTTCGATGGCGGCGTCGAAGCACTGCGACGGGCTGAAGGACGCCACGATCGGCAGCGGGGCCTCGCCGTGCCGGCCGTACATGGCCATCATCAAGTCTGCGGCCTCGGTCTTGGTGGGCAGACCGGTCGAGGGGCCACCGCGCTGGATGTCCACGATGACCAGCGGGAGTTCCAGGCTGATGGCCAACGACATGGTTTCGCTCTTGAGGGCCACACCGGGGCCGGAGGTGGTGGTCACCGCCAACTGCCCACCGAAGGCGGCACCGAGGGCGGTGCCGATACCGGCGATCTCGTCCTCTGCCTGCAGCGTGCGGATCCCGAAGCTCTTGTGCTTGGAGAGCTCGTGCAGGATGTCCGACGCCGGGGTGATGGGGTACGAGCCGAGGAACACGGGCAGCTTCGCAAGCTGGCCGGCGGCAACGAGGCCCCACGCGAGGGCAGTGTTGCCGTTGATCGAGGTGTAGACACCTGCGGTCTGCGGAGCGGGCTTGATGGAGTAACGGTTGCCCGCCAACTCGGTGGTCTCGCCGTAGGCATGACCGGCCTTGAACGCCATGATGTTGGCGTTCATCACCATCTCGTTCTTGCCGAAACGCTCCTTGATCCACGTGAGCGTGGCATCGAGCGGCCGGGTGTACATCCAGGTGACGAGGCCCAGAGCGAAGAAGTTCTTCGAGCGCTCGGCATCGCGGGGCTTCACCCCGGACTCCTTCACGGACTCCTTGGTGAGGCTGGTCATCGGGACCAGGATCACCTTGTAGCCGGCAAGGCTGTCGTTCTCGAGCGGGTTCTCCGTGTAGCCGGCCTTGGTCAGGTTGCGCTCGTCGAACTCGTCGGAGTTGACGATGACGGTGCCGCCGGGCTCGAGGCGGTGCAACTCGCTGGCGAGCGCTGCCGGGTTCATGCAGACCAGCACGCTCGGCGCGTCGCCCGGGTTGGTGATGTCGTGGTCCGCGATCTGCACCTGGAAGGCGGACACGCCGAAGATCGTGCCCGTTGGGGCCCGGATCTCGGCCGGGAAGTCCGGCAGCGTGGCCAGGTCGTTCCCGAAGACCGCACTGGCGGTGGTGAAGCGCTCGCCGGTGAGCTGCATACCGTCGCCCGAGTCGCCCGCGAAGCGGATGACTACGTGATCGACTTGCTCAGCATCGCCTGACGTGCCCGGACGCGCTTGGACATCCGTCACGAGAGTCCCCCTCGAAGGACTGGGTGGTTCACGGCTGAACGCGCGGCTTGCCGGGCGTTCCGTTCACCGCCACCGTATCAGCACGAGCGGCTCCAAAACGACAATGGGCCCTGCATCCCCCAAAGAGGGTGCAGGGCCCATGACCTGGACTCTCCTATCGTCTCCGCGAACGATAGGCACTATTCGCCAGAACGATCAGGCGATGGTGACCGAGCCGTCGAGGTAGACGTCCTGGATGGCGTTGAGCAGCTCGATGCCCTCGGCCATCGGCCGCTGGAAGGCCTTGCGGCCCGAGATCAGGCCCATACCACCGGCCCGCTTGTTGATGACGGCGGTGCGCACGGCGGCGGCGAGGTCGCCGGCGCCCTTGGACTCGCCACCGCTGTTGATCAGCCCGGCTCGCCCCATGTAGCAGTTCGCCACCTGCCAGCGGGTCAGGTCGATGGGATTGTCAGTGGTGAGGCTGTCGTAGACCGCCTTGTTGGTCTTGCCGTAGTTGCTGAAGGCGTTGTAACCGCCATTGTTCTCCGGCATCTTCTGCTTGATGATGTCGGCCTCGATGGTCACGCCGAGGTGGTTGGCCTGGCCGGTGAGGTCGGCGGAGACGTGGTAATCGACCCCGTCCTTCTTGAAGTCGCTGTTGCGCAGATAGCACCACAGCACGGTGAACATGCCGAGCTGGTGGGCCTGGGCGAACGCCTCGGAGACCTCCATGATCTGGCGGGTCGCCTCGTCGGAGCCGAAGTAGATCGTGGCGCCGACGCCCGCAGCACCGAGGTCGAAGGCCTGCTCCACCGAACCGAACATGATCTGATCGAACTTGTTCGGGTAGGTCAGCAACTCGTTGTGGTTCAACTTCACGATGAACGGGATGCGATGGGCGTAACGCCGCGAGGTCGCAGCGAGCACGCCGAAGGTCGACGCAACAGCGTTGCAGCCACCCTCGATCGCCAACTCCACGATGTTGCGTGGGTCGAAGTACCGCGGATTGGGAGCGAAGCTCGCCGCAGCGGAATGCTCGATGCCCTGGTCGACGGGGAGGATGGACACGTAGCCGCTTCCTCCGAGTCGGCCGCCGTGGAACAGCTGAGCGAGGTTCCGCAGCACTTGTGGGGATCGATCCGACTCCAGGAACACCCGATCGATGAAGTCGGGCCCGGGGAGGTGCAGGTCCTCCTTGGGGATGCCCTGGGACGTATGGCCGAGCAACTGCTCCGCCTCGGCGCCCAACAAGGATGCGATATCAGCCACGTTGCCGTCTCCCTATTCGTTCGTGTGACCCGCGTACGCTACCCGGTCCGGTGCGCAGGCTCTCGCAGACCATCGTCCCAGCACCAATCGTCCTGCCCTCGGGCATCGGTCCGACCGGCCGGAGCGCCGCACGCAGCGCCCGTCCGTACTGGCTCTGATCAGGCGTTGACGTCGACGACGACGCGCCCGCGTACCTGACCCTCGAGGATGGCGGCGCACGTCGATGCGACGTCGCCGAGCCCGATGGTCGTGGTCATCGACGCCAGCTTGGACAGGTCGAGCTCCCGGCTCAAACGCGCCCATGCCTCCCGACGCAGGGCGAGCGGAGCCATCACAGAATCCACGCCGGCGAGGGTCACGCCCCGAAGGATGAACGGATACACCGAGGTGGGAAGATCCCCGCCCTGGGCCAGGCCGCACGCAGCAACCACCCCGCCGTAACGCGTCGAGGCAATAACGTTGGCCAGGGTCGCCGAACCGACAGCATCGATCGCATGGGCCCAGCGCTCGGCGCCCAGCGGCCGCTTCGATGGCTCGGAGAGCTCGGAACGATCGATGATCGAGGAGGCACCCAGCGCCGTGAGGTAGGGGGCTTCCGACGCCCGGCCGGTCGAGGCGACCACCCGGTAACCCCGGTCGGCCAGCAGCGCTATAGCGACGCTGCCAACCCCTCCGGCTGCACCGGTCACCAGCACGTCCCCATCGGCCGGCGTGACGCCGTTGCGCTCGAGGGCCATCACGCACAGCATCGCGGTATAGCCCGCCGTACCGATGGCCATGGCCTGGGCCGTGTCGAGGTTCTCGGGCAGCTCGACCAGCCACTCCCCCGGCACCCTCGCACGTTGTGCGTAACCACCCCAATGGCCCTCACCGACGCCGAACCCGTTCAGCACCACCCGCTGACCAACCGCAATCCCGTCGTAAGAGCTGGCGGACACCGTGCCGGCGAAGTCGATACCGGGGACCATCGGAAAGCCCCGCACCACCGGCTTGCCCCGCACCACAGCGAGACCGTCCTTGTAGTTGACGGTGGAGTGCGCCACATCCACGGTGACACTGCCCTCGGGCAACGTCGACTCATCGAGATCTTTGACGGAGGCGACGGGCTGCCCGTCGCCTTCTTCGAGAACCAGGGCCCTGAACATGGGCCGACCCTAGGCGAGTCACGCGGCCGCCCCCAACCTGTCAGCTGGCACGGCGCGGCGCCGGAACGTCGGATCAGCCCAGGGAACGAACCCGGTCGACGACATCCACGAAATCAGGATCGGCAGACGCCACCTCGCGGAAGAGCGCACGCGCCCGGCTGAGGTCACCCGATCGCTCATAGAGGTCGGCCAGGGCGTACATACGGCGAAGGTGGTGGTCGGCGAGCCGGGCGGGTTTGCGGAAGCCCTTCGCCAGCAGCGCAATGGCTCCGCTCAGGTTGCCCCGGTCGGCGAGTGAGCCGGCCATGACCAGACGCCCCTCGTTCACCAGGGCCGCAGACGGCGAGATCTCCCGCAACTCGTTCCACACCCGTTCGACATCGTCCCACCGCTTGAGGGCCCGGTAGCAGTCAGCCAGCACCGGATGCTGCTCACCCGAGTCCGTGAGCAGCCCGAACGCCTCGAGCTCCTTGACAGCCTCCGACCAGCGGCCGAGCCGGTACAGCACGAGTCCGTACAGCTCGCGCACCGACGCAGCGGTCGGCGCGACCCGAGACAGGGCACGCAGCTTCGGCAGCGCCTCATCGAAGCGCTCCCGATCGAATGCCCGAGCGGCTTCACGCAGGCGTCGCTCAACACGGGTGGCCACGTCCGACCCGACGGCCCGGACGAGCTCGTCCCGGTCGATGTGCACCGGAAGCGTATCTTCAGCCACCGGTGCGGCGACCCGTCGCGCCGGAGATCGGCGCTCGGTACGAACCTCCTCGGCAACCGGAGAGCCAACGGTCACCTCGGTCGCGCCGCCAGCACTCGGAACCCAATCCTTCACCGGGCGCGGCGCTGTCACGGACCCAGCCGAACCGGTCACCACGGGCGCCGTGGTGTCCTTCCGGCTCACCTTGGCCGCGGGCAGATCACGGTCGACCAATCGACTCGCCGCTTTCGCGGCAAGTCCGCCGACCAGCTTTCCGTTCACCCGTGCCGCGGATTGCACACGCGGGCCACGCGGAATCGACTCGGTGTCTCGGCTGACCCGGCGCTCGTCACGACGCGAATCGGGACGACGGTCAGAGCGCTGAGCGTCCCGCCCATCGGACCGGGAGGCCCTCAGACCGGAACCAGGATCGCCAGTGTCACGTGTCCCACCCGTGCGTGCGGACCGACCGACGTACTCTGCGCCGCCTCGAGGGTTGCGCGAACCCGCACCGCGAGCGCCGCCACTCGCATCGGACCGTACCCGCCGCCCATCTTCGCCACTGCCGCCGACACGACCACCTGGAACACGGCCGCCATCCATACGCCGACCAGCAGCGCCGCCCGAAGCCGGCCGACGAACATCGCCCCGCTCCGCCGCACCGCGAGCGGAGGAGCGAACGCCGCCGCTTCGTGAGCTCGACCCATCGCCGGAAACGGTGCGCCCGCCGACGCCACCGCCGGTGCCCCGACCCGAACGGGCGCTCCTACCGGGGGCGGGTGAACCGGAGCCGGTACCCGGCCCGGATCGACGCCCAGCGCCAGCACTCGACCCCGAGCCACGCGCGACCCCGCCAGAGCGAGACGTGGACCCCGGGTCCCCACGCCCAGCCCCGCGAGGTGACGGACGACGAGTACCGCCGTCCTCCGGTTCGGATTCGAGGGCGCCCGGACCACGACGGGTCCTCGCCGGGTTGGCCGGCCGGCGAACGACCGCATCGGAAGACCGGGAAGGCCCCCTGCCACCGGTTCGGCCGGACTGCGGACGCGGGGAACCGGAAGAACGGGGCTCAGACATAGGGCGACCAGTGTAGTGCCGCCGGGGCGAGCAACCGCCCGAAAACGGCAAAGGGACCCTCCGAAGAGGGTCCCCTGCGTGCGAAATCCGGCGGCGTCCTACTCTCCCAGGGCGAATCCACCCAAGTACCATTGGCGCTGGCGGGCTTAACTTCCGTGTTCGGAAAGGGAACGGGTGTGACCCCGCCGCTAAAGCCACCGAAATCTTGTGTTCACATCGGCCTGTGGCCGGCAAGAACTCCATAGCGAGCACGAACAACTTCGTCGAATCCAAGCCCTCGGCCGATTAGTACCGGTCGGCTGAACGCATTACTGCGCTTACACCTCCGGCCTATCAACGTGGTGACCTACCACGGGCCTTACCTGGTTAACCCAGTGGGGGATCTCATCTCGAGACGAGTTTCCCGCTTAGATGCTTTCAGCGGTTATCTCTTCCGTAGGTCGCTAACCAGCCATGCTCTTGGCAGAACAACTGGCACACGAGAGCTACGTCCGTTCCGGTCCTCTCGTACTAGGAACAGCTTCTCTCAAATCCCCTTCGGCTGCAGAGGATAGGGACCGAACTGTCTCACGACGTTCTAAACCCAGCTCGCGTACC
>CAIXPF010000186.1 GCA_903921205.1 uncultured Acidimicrobiia bacterium
GCCACCGGCCAGTACCTCTGATCCCACCCGAGTTCCCGCTCCGGCCGCTGCACCGGCCCCCACATCGTGGTCGGTGCGGCGGCCGCTGCCGTTTTCCTCATAGGCGGCCGGGCGGGCCCCGCCTCAGCTGGTCGGCCGGGCGCTGGCGCCGATCCTGCCCATCCCGCCGTCGACGCCGAGGGTCTCGCCGGTCACGTAGCGCGAGAGGTCGGAGGCGAAGAACAGGATCGCATCGGCCACGTCCTCGGCCGATCCCCAGCGCTTGAGTGCGATCTGCTCGGCCAGGTCCTCGATGAGGCCGGGCACGGTACGCCGGCTCTCCTCCCAGATCGCCGTGGTGATGATGCCCGGGGCGACGGAATTGACCCGGATACCCGACGGACCCCAGTCCGCTGCGAGGGCCCGGGTCATGCCATCGACCGCACCCTTGGTGCCGGCGTAGGCCACCCGGCCCAACGGGCCGCGGATCGCCGCCACGGAGGACACGTTGATCACCGAACCGCCGCCCCGGGCCGCCATCGAAGGGCCCAGACCCACGGTCAGCATGACCAGGGCGCGCACGTTGATGGCGAACACCGCATCGACGTCGGCCTCGGTGAGCTCCTCGGGCGTGCGGCGCATGGGGATGCCGGCGTTGTTGACCACGATGTCCACCCCACCGGCGACGGCGAGCACGCGTTCGGCGAGCTCCGAGCCGCTGCCCGGCTGGGAAAGATCCGCAGGCACCACCAGCGCTGGCCGGCTCAGCTCCGCAGACACCCGGTCGAGATCCTCGACGGTGCGACCGCTCAGCACCAGCTGGGCACCGGCACGATCGAGCGCCTTCGCGGTCGCCTCACCGATACCGCGGCTGGCCCCGGTCACCAGCGCGATCTTGCCTGACAGGTCGATCATGGGCCCGAACCTAGTGGCCGGCTCCGCGCCGGTGCTCAGCGCCCGGGGCGGCGGCGGTGCACGTGCAGGGCCCGACCGATCGCGCCCCAGCCGGCCTCGGGCAGCGACTCGGACACCGTGGGATGGGGGTGGATCACCGCGGTGAGCTCCTCGACGGTGGCGGCCATCTCGATGGCCAGCGCCGCCTCACCGGCGAGCTCGGAGACGTGCGGCCCGACGAGGTGGACGCCGATCACCGTCCCGGCATCGTCGACCACCATCTCGCAATGTCCCCCGGCGTCGCCGTCGAGACGCGCCCGTGCATTCGCGGCCAGCGGGAAGCGGAAGCTGCGCGACGCCACACCGGCGTCCTCGGCCTGCTGTCGGGTCAACCCGACCGTGGCGATCTCCGGATCGCTGAACACCACCGCCGGGATGACCACAGGGTCAAAGGCCGCCGGCTCGCCGCACAGGGCCGCGACCGCGACCTCGGCCTCGGCCGTCGCCTTGTGAGCCAGGCCCGGCCCGTCGGTCAGGTCGCCGATGGCGAACAGGTGCCGCGCCAGCCGCCGGTCCGGCCCGACATCCAGCCGTCCGTCGGGGCGCGGGCGCACCCCGGCATGATCGAGCCCGAGCCCATCGCTGTTCGGAACGCGACCCACGGCCACCACGATCCGTTCGGCCTCGAGCACCGAACCGTCGTCGAGCTGCAACCCGTCGTCGAGTACCGTGTCGGCAGACCGACCGGTACGGACCGCGACACCGAGCTGGGCGAGCCGTCTCGCCACCACCGAGGCCAATGCCGCATCGAGCTCGGGCAGGATGCGCCCCGCCCGTTCGACGATCGTCACCCGTACCCCGAGCTTGGCCAGCGCCGTGCCGAGTTCCACGCCGATGTAGCCACCGCCGATCACCGTCACCGACCGGGGCCGCTCCTGCAGGAACAGCGCCCCGGTTGAATCGACGACCCGTGCCCCGTCCACCGCCACGGCGGTGAGCTCCAGCGGACGCGAGCCGGCGGCCAGAATGCAGTCGTCGAACTCCAGGTGGCGCAGCCCGTGCGCGTCCTCGACCGCCACCCGGGTCGGGCTGACGAAACGTGCCGTACCGGACAGAACGTTCACCCGGGCGGCCGACAGCAACTGGTTCACCCCGGCGGTCAACTCGGCCACGCTGCGCCGCAGATACGCCTGTAACGCCATCCAGTCGAGTTGCGGCTCGGCCAGCACGCCGTACGCTGCGCCGTTGTCGGCCTGGTGGAACCGATCGGCTGCCGCGATGAGGGCCTTGGACGGGATGCAACCCACGTTGAGACACGTGCCGCCCACTGCGTCACGCTCGACCAACGTCACTGCCTTACCCGCCGCTGCCGCCCGCAGCGCAGCGACGTATCCGCCGGGGCCCGCGCCGATGACGAGCACGCCGGTCGACTCCGGGATCTCTCCCACGACCATCGATCAGACCCCCAGCAGCAACGTCAGGGGATCGGCCACGACAGCCAGCACCGCTTCCTGGAACGCCACGGACAGGTCACCGTCGATGATGCGGTGATCGGCGGAGAACACGACCGGCAGGGTCCTCCGGGCGACCACCGTACCGTCGAGTACGACCGGGCGTTCCCGCATGGCGCCGAAGCCCATGATCCCGGCCTGCCCGGGCAGGATGAGCGGTGTGGCGAAGCGCCCGCCGAGTGCGCCGTAGTTGGTGATGGTGAACGTTCCGCCCCGCAATGTGTCGGCCCCGATGGTGCGCGCACGGGCCGCAGTCGCAACGGCGCTCATCGCTGTCGCCAGGGCGACGAGGTCGAGCCGGTCCGCAGTGCGGATCACCGGCACGATGAGCCCGTCCGGGGTGGCCACCGCGATACCGAGGTTCACCTCGTCGTACACGGTGACCGCAGTGCCATCCGCGCTCACCGCGGCGTTCACCAGGGGAAAGCGCCGCAAGGTCCGAGCCACTGCGGCGGCCATAAGGACCAACGGCGTCAGCGTGGCTGCGGCTTCGTGGTCGCCCCGGTCAGCCAGCGTGCGCTGCAGCCGGCTGCGGGCATCGAGCAGGGCCGTGGCATCGACCTCGTCCATGCCGGTGATGTGGGGGATGGTGCTCCAGCTCTGGGTCATCGCCGCAGCAGTGAGGCGACGGATACCGCGCAGCGGGTGGGTGCCGCTGGGGTGCTGCCCGAGGAGCGGCGCGACCCGAGGAGCCGACGAGCCCACGGAGCCGGGCCCCACCGACGTCGGCGCAGGAACGGCTTGCGCCACCGGAGCGGGCTGACCCGTCTGGCCCGCTGAGTCGTACGACACCGACGCAGCCGACGACGTCGGTGCCGGTGCCGGTGACACGGCGGCATCGACGTCGCTGCGCAGGATCCGGCCTCCCGGGCCGCTGCCCTGGACGGCGCGGAGGTCGACCCCGAGGTGCACGGCGTGGCGACGGGTCGACGGCGACGCCTTCGGGCGCGGCCCATCAGCGACACCGCCGGCTGCGACCGCCGGAACGCCACGACCCGGCGACGCGGGTACGACCGGCCCGGCTTCCGCCCGTGCGGATCCGGCCGGAACGGCCGCGACCGTGGGCGAGCCGACCGTCCCCGCCGGGTCGATCTCGACCAGCACCGTACCGACCGGTACGACCGTACCCTCGGGTATGGCAACGAGCCGGACGGTCCCGGCAGCGGGGGAGGGCAACTCAACCTGTGCCTTGTCGGTGAGGATCTCCACCAGCGGCTGATCCCGGGCGACGACGTCACCAGGGCCGACGAGCCAGCGCACGATCTCGGCCTCGTGCAGGCCCTCGCCGACGTCGGGCAGTGCGAATCGGAGGGTCACGGTGCCACCTCCAGCACCCGGCGGCACCCGGCCACGACCCGCCCGACCGAGGGCACGTAGCGATCCTCGAGCTGGGCCATCGGGAACGGTACGTCGTAGCCCGAAACCCGCTGCGGCGGTGCCTCGAGATCGTAGAAGCAGTGCTCGACGATGGTGGCGACCACCTCGCCACCGAACCCTGCGGTCTGCGGTGCCTCCTCGGCGACCACCACCCGCCCGCACCGGCTCACGATCGAGGCCAGGCTGTCGATGTCGAGCGGAACCAGGCTGCGCAGGTCGAGCACCGCGACCGAGATGCCGTCCTCGGCGAGTTCCTCGGCGGCCCGGCGGGCGACCTCGACCTGGTAGGACCAGGCCACGATCACCACGTCGTCGCCGTCGCGGACCACCTCGGCTCGTCCCAGCGGTTCGACGAACTCGGTGTCGTCGGGCAGGTCGTCACGCAGCGAGCGGTAGCCGCGCAGGGGCTCGAGGAACAGCACCGGATCGGGATCCCGGATCGCCGCCGCCAGAAGCCCGGCGGCGTTACGCGCCCCTGACGGCATGACCACCTTGAGACCGGGGATGTTCGCCAGCTGTCCCTCGATGGCCTCGGAATGCAGCTCCGGGGTGCGGACCCCGCCGCCGAAAGGGGCCCGAATGGTGATCGGGGCATCGAAGCGGCCGTTCGAGCGATAACGAAGCCGCGCGATCTGCCCGGCAAGCTGATGGAAACCCTGGTACGAGAAGCCGAGGAACTGGATCTCGGGAACCGGCACCATCCCGGCTGCCGCCAGACCGACCGCAGTGCCCAGGATGAGGGCCTCGGCCAGCGGCGTGTCGACCACCCGGTCCCGGCCGAAGCGGTCGATCAAACCGTCGGTGGCCCGGAACACCCCACCGTTGAGACCGACGTCCTCACCGAAGACGATCACCCGGTCGTCCCGGGCCATCTCCCGGGCCAGGGTCAGGTTGATGGCCTCGACCATCGTGCGCATGGTCATGACCGGCCCTCGGCTTCCAGTTCGAGCAGCAGCGCTCGCTGCTGGGTCATACGCGGCGTGGGCTGGGCGAACACGTGGTCGAAGAAGGCGTCCGGGGCCAGCGGCCGGGCCAGCGCCTGATCGACGGCGTCGTCGATGACGGCGTTGGCAGCTGCCTCGGCCTCGGCCTGCAGTTCGTCGTCCCACAGCCCGACGCTGTGCAACTGAGCGGCGAATCCCGGTACCGGGTCGGCAGCGCGGGCTGCGGCGAGCTGTTCGACGGGGATGTACCGCGTCGGATCGTCCGCCGTGGTGTGATGGCCGAGCCGGTGGGTGACCGCCTCGACCAGGGTCGGCCCTTCGCCTGCAACAGCCCGCGCCCGGGCCGCGGTCACCACCTCCCACACTGCGATGGGGTCGCGCCCGTCGACACGCACGCCGGGCATGCCGAACGCCGCGGCCTTGTCGGCAAAGGTGGCCGCGGCGGTCTGCATCGAGGTCGGCGTGGAGATGGCCCAACCGTTGTTGACCAGCATGAACACCACCGGCGCCTTGATGACGGCGGCGAAGTTCGCGGCCTCGTAGAAGTCGCCCTCCGAGCTCGCCCCGTCACCGAAGAACGCCACCGCCACACCGGGCAAGCCCTGGCGCATCAGCCCCCAGGCCATGCCGACCGCATGGGGGACCTGTGCGGCGAGGGAGATCTGGCAGGGGAACACGTTCAGCCCGGCCGGGTAGTTGCTTCCCTCGGGATGACCGGCGAGGTAGAGGGCGTGGCGCCGGATCACCTCGTCGCCGTAGCGGCCGAGCGCGTACTGCTCGCGGTACTGGGGGAAGATCCAGTCGTGCTCGGGCTGCAGGGCATAGGTGGTGCCCACCACCACGGCCTCGTTGCCGTCGACCGGGGCCATGGTGCCCAGACGACCCTGCCGCTGCAGGTTGAAGCACCGGGTCGAGTAGATGCGCGCCGCGATCATGGTGCGGAGCATCCCCCGCAGATCGTCGTCGCTCGGGCCGCGCTGGTCGGCTGCGCTCGTCATGACGCCAGCTTGGCACCAACCGAACGGCCAAGGCGATGCCCGCCGCCTCGCCCCGGGCGCCTGCGGCCGGGCCGACGACGCCACCGCCCGACGGGGCTCAGCGACCGCGGTTCAGCCGCCGCACCACCCGCGGTGAGCTGCCGAGCGCCTGGACCAGCTCGCGGGGCAGCTCGTAGGCCAGCGTCTCGTACATGCGGTCGACCATCTCGGCATGGCGCAGCCGGTCGTCCCATCCCAGGCCGGTGGATCCGGCGACGAGCTGCTCGCCGTAGACGTGCAGGCCGATCAACGACGCGGCGTTGGCCAGGTCCAGCGGCGCAGCCCCGCAGGCGCGGGCCGAACGGATGCGCTCGCCCACGTCGAGCACGAGCTGCCCACAGATCAGCGGGACGAGCGCCTCCCAGGCGTCGCGGGCGGTGCCGGGGTGCCGCAGCAGCATGGCCTGCGCTGCGCTGCGCCCCGCGTACCCGGCCAGAAAGCGGATACGCATCGCCATCGCCGCCAGCCAGGCATCCTTGCGGGTCACGACGAAGCGGACCGCCTCCGGTTGCTCGGGCCGCAGCACCGCGGCCGGACCGCGGGCCGATCGGGCTCGGGCCGCGGCCTCGGCCTCCTGCAACCGGCGCCGACGCTCGAGGTCGTAGCGCTCCCGGCGGAGCGGGTCCGAAAGCACCTCCCACGCCTCGTTCACGGCGGCCATGGCCAGCTGCGTATCGGGACCGTCGGCCTGCTGGAGATCGGGGTGCAACCGACGGGCCAGGGAGCGATACGCCGAGCGGAGTGCATCGAGGTCGGCGTCGGGCTCCACCCCGAGGCGGGCGTAGAGTCCCGGCTCGGCCTCGACGTGCCCGGTGTCGGCGCTCACGGCGCCGAGGTTAGGGCCTGCGTCCGGCCCTCGCAGCCACCAGGATGGCTCAGCCCTCGTCTGTGCCGCTCTCCGACCCCGGCTCGAGCGCCGATGCATCCTCGATCTCGTCCTCGGTCTCGAACGCGGCGTCGGCGTACCGGGTGGTGTCGGCCTGGGCCTCGTCGTCATCGACGCCGGCGCGGCGACGGTTCCGGCGCAGGGGAGGGCGACGGCCCTCGCCCCGCTGTCGCCGCCCGGCCTCTTTCTTGGCCTCGACGGTGTCCATCTCGGCCCGCAGCACCCGGTAGGCGTCGAGCCGCGCCGCCGGCACCGATCCGGACGCCACCGCGCCGCGTACGGCGCAGCCGGGTTCGTCGAGGTGGCGGCAGTCGCGGAACCGGCAATCGGCGGCCAGGGCGGCGACGTCGGGAAAGGCCTCGTCGACACCTTCGGCACCGTCCCACAAGCCGAGCGCTCGCAGCCCGGGCGTGTCGATCAGCGCTCCACCGCTCGGCAGCAGGAACAGGCGCCGGGCGGTCGTGGTGTGCCGGCCACGACGGTCACGGCCCCGTACCGCGCCGACCAGGGCGGCATCGCCACCGACGAGTGCGTTGACCAACGACGACTTGCCGGCGCCGGACTCGCCGAGCAGGGCCGCGGTCGCACCGGGACCGAGGTACCGGCCCAATTCGTCGAGCCCGGCGCCGCTGCGGCTCGAGATCACGCACACTGCCGTACCCGGGCCGACGGCCTCGACCACCTCCCGTGCGACCCGCGTGCGCTCCTCGCCGTCGGGCAGGTCGGCCTTGGTCAGCACCACGACCGGATCGGCCCCGCCCTCGTGCACCAGGACCAGTACCCGTTCGACCCGACGGGGCCGCAGCTCACGGTCGAGGCCGAACACGCAGAACACCGTGTCGACGTTGGCCGCGACCACCTGGGCGCTCATGCGGTCGGCAGGGTCACGGCGCACGATCACCCCGTGACGCGGGGCAATGGCCACGATGGCCGGCGTCGAACCGTCGAGCGTCACACCCACCACATCTCCCACCGCCGGCGGGCTGCCGAACTGCGCGACCCGGAAGGCGGTGGTGGAGCGATCGGTGAGTTCCTCGCTGCCGTCGGCGTAGCGCACGGTGTCGAACCCGCGGGACACGACCACGACCCGGGCCACCCGCCGCCCTGCCGACCACTGCTCGGCGCAGAACTGCTCGTAGCCGGGCCACGCGGCCCGCTCGGCGCCATCGGGGGACGGGATCATCGGGCTTGGTGGGTCACGGGGCTCTCGGAGTGGTCATGGTTCGCCCGGAGCGTGCGAGCCGGGGGCCACGGTAGCGCCGGCGAACGGAACGACCGTGGCGCCGGGCACACGGGCGGACCGGTGGACCGGCAGCCGGTCTCCCCGTGGCGCCGACCGAGCCCGCCGCTCCACAACGACACGGAGCGCGGTTCGCCTGGACCGTGAACGAGTGGGCAGGCGCGTGGACCGAGTCGACGACGAGCGCGGGCATCTCCACCCGCTCGGCCTCGCCCAGGAGTTGCACCGTGGCGTGAGCCACGCCGGCAACGTCGTCATCAGCTTCCCGATCACCTCGACCCCGGCCGGCCCGGCGAGTTGCTGGTTGGGCCTGGTCACCGGGGGACCGATGGCCATCACCCTGGGCTGGGCGATCGTGGGGTTCTTCGCCCTACTGGTCGGTATGGGCATGGGGGAGGTCCGCTCGGCGTATTCCACCGCCGGTGGCCGGTAGGAATGGTCACCGAAGCCGGCGAGGCGCAAGCAGGCCCGATGGGCGCGGTTCACCGGCTCGTTCGACCTGGTCGACCAGTTCGGGTTCATCGCCGGCGTCGACAACGGTCCGGCCGTCTTCGTCGGCTACTTCATCCGGCTCCTCGACACCGGGTTCTCGCTCACGGTCGGCTACGTCCTCGTCCTCGTCCTCGTCCTCGTCCTGTCGGTGGCGCACGGCCTGCTCGACACCTCCCGTATGGACCACGTGAAGATCCTCAGCGACATCAGCGTGTGGTGGCACGTCACTGGTGTGACCGTCATCGCCGTGGTGCTGTTCGGTGTGCCGCCGAACAGCCGGGGCTGCAGCGGCGCCTTCGACCGAGCCCCACCGGGCGTGCCCGACCGGACCGGGGCAGCGTCGATGAGCGTCTGCCTGTTCGCCCTCGGATGGCGGTACGTGGTGGTCCCGCCACGGTCCATGGCCGACGCGTAAGCTTGAGCGGCACCACAGAGAGGGAGCGTGCATGGTCGCCATCGAGCAGACCTCGATAGGGGCACCCGGCCCCGGCGGCAACGCGACGAGCTGGCGACTCGAGCGCGTGAGCCTGGCGGGCCAGGAGCCGACGCGCACGCTCGAGTTCCAGGCCGATCTGAACGTGGTCCTGTCCTCGGTGGGGTCCGTCGATGCGGTCGTCACGCGGCTGCGTTCCGTGCTCAACGGAGGCGACGGCACCCATGTCGAGTTCGCCGTCGACGACGGCCCGTCCTTCGTGCTGTTCCGACCGTTCGGGGCGCGCCACCGTTTGATCGAGCTCGAATCCGGCCAGGAGCACCCGCTGCCCACCCTGGCGGCCTTCAGCTTCGACGCCGGGGCGACCGACCTCGCCGCTCTCTATGCCGACGCCGACACCGTACGCCATCTCTGCCGGCTCGAGCAGACCATGCTGTGGGACCTCGCCGAACGGGCACTCGCCGAACGCGCCTCGGCATCGTCGCCATCGGAACCGGGGGAGCGTCCGGATCACGCCGGTGCCTCCAGTGGCGCCGATACCGAGCCCGGTGGGCTGCGTCGGCTGTTGCGGCGCAAGCCGCGACCGGCCACTGCCTCGGCAGCAACCGAGCCGACCGGTGACACCGCATCGGCGGAGGCCACCTGGTGGCAGCTCGCCGGTCCCGTCGACATCGACACCGCGTTATGCCACCGAGCGAGGATCGAGGCCGCCGCCGGGCTCCAGGGCCGGATCGGCGCCATGGCCGCGGTCGGCTCGCCTGACTCCGGCGGGGTGAGCACGGTCGACCCGATCGAGATCGTACGGGCCGTGTGCGCCTTGGTGCCGCGGTCTCGTCCTGCCGGCGGCCCACACATCGTGGCCGCACCGGCCTCGATCGACCACGAGCTGCTGACCTTCGTCCTGGACTACCTTGCCGGCCTCAGCGGCGGCCGTCAGGTGGTGGTCGTCACCGATGACGAAGCCGTCGCCGACTGGGCCAGGCTCGAGAGCCACGCCCGTCGGACCGCCCTGCTCGGCTTCGATCTCGACGCCCAGCCGAGACGACGCCCACCCGGTCGGCCCTGACCGACGCCCGAGCTCAGTCCTCGTCGTCGCGGTCAGGGATGTTGAGCTTGGCCAGAAGCCACGACACGCCGGTCAGCGTCGTCGCCGTCCCGACGGAGGCGATCGCACCGGCGCGGCTCACATGCGCGCCCTGGACGAGCACCCCGATGACCCACACGACGACGCAGATGGCGAAATCAAGGGCCAGCGAAGGCCAATGAACGGGTCGGTTCAGGTCGAACCGCCGCGAGGTTTGCCCGGTTTCCACGCCTGCTCACGATAGAGCAACCGACCCGCCGGTCGCCGACCGCGACGGGTTCGGAGGAGCTCCACCAGCACGCTCGGCCGCTTCGACCGGCCTACCGTGCATAACCGTCATTATGCCAACAATGCTGATGGGGCCCCGCAGCACCCGAGCGGGGCTTGCCGCAGCCTGCACCGGCTTGCGCTGCCGGCCCGGCCTCGCCCCCCGGATGTCAGGCGACCACGCTGAGATGCGGAGTGTGCACCGCGCGTAGGTCGACCACGCGCCGCACGGCCACGATGTCCGTCGTACGGAACGAAGCCACCCGCACCGACCACGAGTCGATCGTTTGGCGGCTCGAGCCGGCGGCGAAGAACGTCGTCAGCGGGCCCTCGGGCTGGTATGCGTCGGCGCCTGCCACCGTGACGGTCTCGCCGTTGGCCAATGCGATCTCGAACTCGTTCATCGGTCACCCCTGTGTTCGCTCGAAGCCTGCTCGATGGCGCCCAGTCTCCGCAGCGCCTGTGACAAACAAACGCTGGGAGCGGCCAGACCCGGGGGAATCGACAACCCGGGCCCGGAAGGCCACTGTAGCGAACATGTGTTCGACACACAACGACCGTTCGCCATGGATCGGTCGCCGAATGGGCGTCAGTCGGTGTTGAACCCCGTCAGCAGCGAACGGGCGATCACCCCGCGGAGGATGTCGCTGGTCCCCTCGCCGATGGCCATCAACGGCGCGTCCCGGTAGAAGCGCTCCACCTCGAACTCGGTCGAGTAGCCGTACCCGCCGTGGATCCGCATGGCGTCGAGCGACGCCTTCAAGGCCAACTCCGAGGCGAACAGCTTGGCCATGCCGGTCTCGGTGTCGGCCCGCTCACGGCGGTCGGCCTGCCAGGCCGCCCACCACGTCAGCAACCGAGCCGCCTGGATCTCGGTGGCCATGTCGGCCAACTTGTGCTGCACGGCCTGGAACCCCGAGATGGGCTGCCCGAAGGCGTGGCGCTGCTGCGAGTACGCCAGAGCGTGGTCGTAGGACGCCTGCGCCACGCCGACGGCACGGGCGGCGACGTTGATGCGTCCGACCTCGAGGGCCCCGAGCACCTGGACCATGCCTCGGCCCTCCTCGCCACCGAGCAGGTTGGCAGCGGGCACCCGGCAGTCCTCGAAGACCACCTCGCAACTCTCGGGGCCCTTGTAGCCGAGCTTGCCGATGTCGCGCAGCACGGTGAAGCCCGGCGTGCCGGCGTCGACCAGCAGCACGCTCATCCCCCGGTGGCGCGGCTCGAGCAGCGGGTCGGTCTTGCACAGCACCGGCATGGGATCGGCGAAGCGGGCGTTGGTGATCCAGGTCTTGGTCCCGTTGAGGATGTACTCGTCGCCGTCACGCACGGCCCGGGTCTTGACCGACTGCAGGTCCGAGCCGGCATCGGGCTCGGTCAGGGCGATGCACGTGCGGCGCTCACCGGACGCCAGACCGGGCAGGTACCTGGCCTTCTGCTCCTCGGTGCCCCACTTCCCGATCATCTTGCAGGCCAGACCGTGGCTGCCGAGGATGCCGGCCACCCCCATCCAACCCCGGGCGATCTCCTCGAAGGCGATCGCCAGGGTTATCAGGTCAGCACCCATCCCGCCGTAGGACTCGTCGATGGTGAGGCCGAACAGGCCCATCTCCTTCATGGTCTCGACGATCTCGGTCGGGTAGCGCCCGGCGTGCTCGTACTCGCGGGCGACCGGCTTGATCTCCCGGTTCACGAAGGAGCGCATGGTGTCGCGGAACAGCTTGTGCTCGTCCGACAGCTCGAAGTCCATGACGGTCAGTCCTCCCCCGGGTACGGGATCATCCGTAGGTGCCCGACCCCGGCGGACGGGCTGCCCACCGATGCTCTAGCACAGCGGACCGGCTCAGTAGGCGAAGCGGGTCTCGAGCTCGTACACCTCGGGCAGGCCGAGAAAGGTGACGAACTCGCCGAAATCGTCGAGACCGCCATCGGCCAGCACCGCCTCGGCGGTTCCGGTGGCCCGGATCGAATCGAGCGTGGCCCGCACTGCCCGGCTGGCCGCGAGCAACGCCGCCACGGGGTAGATCACGGTGCGGTAGCCGAGCTCGGTGAGTCGGGCCAGCGACACCGGCGGCGTGCGGCCGCCCTCGACCCAGTTGAACAACAACGGATACCCGGCGAGGGCCTCCGCGACCCGGGCGATCTCCTCGAGGCTCTGGGGGGCCTCGACGAAGAGGACGTCCGCTCCGGCGTCGCCGTAGCGACGGGCCCGCTCGATGGCGGCCTCGAGGCCCTCGTTGGCCCGGGCATCGGTGCGGGCGATGATGACGAGGTCGGGGTCGGTCCGAGCGGCGACCGCAGCGCGCACCCGGGCGACGTGTTCCTCCACCGGCACGAGCACCTTGCCGGCGAGATGGCCACATTTCTTCGGCGCCGCCTGGTCCTCGAGGTGCAGTGCAGCCACACCGGCCCGCTCGTACTCCTGCACCGTCCGGATGACGTTGAGCGGGTTGCCGTAGCCGGTGTCGGCATCGGCGATGACCGGAACGCCGACCGCCGCGGCAAGGCGCGCCACGTGGCCGGCCATCTCGGTCTGGGTCAGTAGCCCGATGTCGGGGCGGCCCAGCAGCGACGCCGAGGCGCCGAACCCTGTGAGGTACACCGCGTCGAACCCGGCCGCCTCGACCAGACGGGCCGACAGGGCATCGTAGGCACCGGCGGCCAGCAGTGGTTCGGGCCGGGCCAACAGCTCACGCAGGCGGGCGGTGGGCCGGACCGGCCCGTGCAGGAGATCCATGGTGGGCATGCTGCCACGCACGGCGGGCCGGGGGCCCGCACCGACGCCACTCCCCCATCTCGGGGAACGATCCTGCTCATACCCCACGGCTACGGCGTCCGAGCGGTCCGCATGTTCTGAGGCGGCCACCCCGTGCGGACGGCACGGGGTGACGCCGTGCCGCTCACAGCTCGAGCAGGGCGTTCTCCACGACCTCGGTCAGCGCCGGGTGGATGTACCAGACCTCCCGAGCCATCTCGTCGACCGTCTGACCGAAGCGCATGCCCTGGATGAGCGGCTGGATCAGCGTCGACGCCTGCGGTCCGATGAGGTGGGCGCCGAGCAGGTGGCGGGTCTCGCGGTGGGCGATCAGCTTGCAGAAGCTGGTCGAGTCCTCCATGGCCCAGCCGTAGGCCGTGCCGCCGTAGTCCTTGGTGGCCACGACGTAGGGCAGCCCGGCGGCGTGCGCCGCCCGTTCGGTCAGCCCCACTCCGGCGATCTGCGGATGGCCGAACACCGCATAGGGCACCAGGCTGCGATCGATCTGCTGCCACGCCTCGGGCCGGTCGTGGTTGACGACGTTGTGGAACACGATGCGGCCCTCGGCATTGGCGAGGTGTTTGAGCTGCTGGGTGTTGGTCAGATCGCCCAGGGCCCAGATACCCGGAACGTTGGTCTGCAGGTTGGCATCGGTCAGCACCCGGGTCCCCGACGGGTCGGTGGCGATACCCGAGGCGGCAACGTTCAGGCGGTCGGCGTTGGGGACCCGCCCTGTCGCCACGAGCAGCACGTCGGCCTCGAGCCGCAGCGGCTCACCCTGGCTGATGCCGTGCACCACCACGCCGCGCCCACCCGGTCCCGGTTCGACGGAGAGCTGCCGGCTGTTGAAGTGCAGCCCGAACCGCTGCCCGTACAACTCGGTTGCCCGGTGCGACACGTCGTCGTCGCACTCACGCAGCATGGCTGACGAACGCAGCACGTAGTCGACCCGGGTCCCGAAGCTGCCGAAGACGTGGCCCAGCTCCGCGGCGATGTACCCGCCACCGAGGATCACCATGCGCTCGGGCAGTTCGGGCAGGCGCATCACCGTGTCCGAGGTGTGGAAAGGCACCCGGTCGAGGCCGGCCACGTCCTCGGGCAGATGGGGCCGGGCACCCGCAGCGAGGATGATGTGGGGGGCGGTCAGCTGTTCGCCGTTGACCTCGAGGACCTTGGGGCCGACCAGGCGACCCTCGCCCCGGAACACCGTGATGTTGGGGCAGCGGTTGGTGCGATAGTCCTCGCCGCCGGCGGCGATGGCGTCGATCCGACCGAACACCCGCTGCACGATGGCGGGCCAGTCGACGTGGTCGAGCCGGCCATGTACGCCGAGCTTGGCCGCCTCGGAGAACGCCGCGGCCTGATCGGCCGCGTAGATGAACATCTTGGACGGAATGCACCCGCGGTTGAGGCAGGTCCCGCCGAAGACGTCCTTCTCCACCAGGGCGATGTTCCAGTCGTCGAACGCCGCAGGGATGCCGTTGCCGGTACCGGTACCGACGATGATCAGGTCGAAGGACTGCACGCCGCGACCCTACCGGCCCGGCGCGACCCGGTCCTGCACCGGGCAACCGGGCTGCTCGGACGGTATCCGCGGCAGCCGTCCGCACCCGCCGTACTGTGACGAATGTGACGCACAGCGGTGAGAAGTTCACGGAATGGGTTGCCCGCTACCTGCAGCAACTTGCCGTGCGCAAACCGTCCCCCCACACCGTGGCCGCCTACCGACGTGATCTCGAGGGGGTGGGCAGGCGGGTGGCCGACCTGTGCGGCCACGGCAACGATGTCGAGGCTCTCACCCTGGGTGACCTGCAGAAACAGGTACTCCGAGCCGCCTTCGCCTCGTGGGCGGGAGACCATGCCGCAGCATCGATCCGCCGTGCCTGGAGTGCCTGGAACGGCTTCTTCGAGCACCTGGTCATCGAGGAGGTGGTCGCCAGCAACCCGATGAGCGCCATCACCCCGCCCCGTCCCGACCGGGGCAAGCCCAAGGCCATCCCCGGCGAGGACACCGCGTCGCTGCTGCTGTCCACCGCGGCGGAGATCGATCCGACCTCCCGTCATCCCTGGCCCGCCCGTGACGTCGCCCTGGTCGCCACGTTCCTGGTCACCGGTATCCGCCTCTCCGAGGCGGTGTCGCTCAACCTGGGGTCGCTCGACGGCCCACGTGGCGCCCGCCGTCTGGTGGTCATCGGCAAGGGAAACAAGGCCCGCACCGTGCCCATCGAGGACACCCTCGAGGAGCTGCTGATGCGGTACCTCACCGAGCGTCGCGATCGATTCCCCGACCTCCGCTTCAGCGATCTGCGCCAGCCGCTGTTCGTGCGGACCAGCACCGGCTCCCGTTTCACCCGCCAACAGGTGGAGTACCTGGTGGACAAGCTCTACCGACGGGCCGGCATCCGCTCACGCATCCCCGAAGGCGCGCTGGTGCATGCCCTGCGTCACACCTTCGCCACGAGCGCACTCGACCATGGCGTGCACGTCGTCGAGCTGCAGGAACTGCTCGGCCACGCCAGCCTCGACACCACCCGCCGCTACCTCGACGCCACCGCCGCTCAGCTGCGCCACGCCGTGGCCAGCCACCCGGCTCAAGCGGCGCTGCGACAGTTCACCCGCACCGCCGTCCCCGGCTGAGCACCGGGCCCGCAGCCGGCGCCGTGCCCGTCTGAGCCGAGGCCGCCGGCGGTGCGTACACTCGGAGCGGATCTGACCTGTCCGTCGTGCGAAAGAGGCTGGGACCTGTGTCGTTGAAGCTGCCGAGGTTGTCGTCGGGGACGGTGCGCCCCGGGCGGGTTTCGCCCATGCGAACGGTACCGGCGCACATCGAGCGTCCCGACTACGCCGTCAGCGGCGTGCGCACCCGCCGCAAGGAGTCCCGGGTCAAGTCGCCTGACGTGATCGAGCGCATGCGCCGTAGCGGCAAGCTCGCCGCCGAGGTGCTGCAGGCGGTCGGCGCCGCCGTCGCCCCCGGTGTCACCACCGACGAGCTCGACGTCCTCTGCCACGACCTCATCGTCGATGCCGGCGCCTACCCGAGTCCGCTCAACTACAGCGGGTTCCCCAAATCGCTGTGCACCTCGGTGAACGAAGTCATCTGCCACGGAATCCCCGACTCGCGGAAGCTGCTCAACGGCGACATCGTCAACCTCGACGTCACCGTCTATCGGGAGGGCGTGCACGGCGACTGCAACGCCACGTTCCTCGTCGGCCAGGTCGACGCCGCCGGACAGCGTCTGGTGCAGGTCACCCGGGAGTGCCTCGACCTCGGCATCGCCGCGGTGCGCCCCGGTCGACCCATCTCCGACATCGGCCGGGCCATCGAGGACCACGCCCACGCCCACAAGCTCGGGGTGGTCCGCACCTTCGTCGGTCACGGCATCGGCGAGCAGTTCCACAGTGACATCGAGGTTCCGCACTACTACACCACCCGGGCCCGCATGATCATGGAGGTCGGCATGACCTTCACCATCGAACCGATGATCACCGAGGGCGACCATCGCGAAGAGTTCTGGGACGACGGCTGGACCGCGGTGACCCTCGACCGGAGCCGATCCGCCCAGTTCGAGCACACGCTGTTGGTCACTGCGAACGGGGCCGACGTCCTCACCGCAGGCGACTGAGCCGACCGGCGGGCGGGCGATTTCTCCGCCAGGGTGGGACCGCGGGCGCTGAGGTACTACCCTGCCATGCCATGCCGCGCCGCATTGAAGTCGAGTTGACGAGCCGTCGGGACGACGGTACCTGGACCTGGCGAGCCGCCGGCGCCCGTGAACCCAAGGGCAGCCTGGATGCAACCCTGCTGCCCTCCGATGCTGCCGTGGGCATGGTGCTCAAGGCCGAGGTCGACATGGACATCGACGGCATCGTGGTGACTGCGATCACGCCGCCCAAAGCGGCGCGGACCGAACCGCAGCGTCTGGAGATCATCGGCGGCCGCCGCGACGACGACCAGTTGGTGACGACCACGCTCGTCCGACGGGGTCGCGACGAACGCCGCCCTCGGGGCGACCGCCCGGATCGTGGTGACCGAGGCGATCGCCGCGACCGCAGCGACCGCGCCCCGGGTGACCGGGACCGGCGGCCACGCGGCGAAGGTGAGCGTCGTCCGCGCCCCGAAGGCGCCGGCGAACGTCGCCGTCCGCCCTTCGAGCGCAAGGCCCCGCTCGAGCCCAAGCCCAAGCCCAAGCGGTTGCGGGCCGGTCGCACCCACCGCAATGCAGTGGTCGCCGAGCTGCCCGAAGAGCACAAGCCCATCGCCGAGGAGCTGATCCGCGGCGGCCTGCCCGGCGTGCGCAGTGCGCTCGACAAGCAGATCGAGACCGCGAAGGCCGAGGGCAAGCCGGACATCGATCCGGCTCCGCTCATGCAGCTCGCCGAGCGGCTGTGGCCGCAGGTGCGTGCCGCCGAATGGCGTGACCGGGCGGAGGGTGCCCTCGCGGACGTCGACGAGATCGATCTGCGCGACCTTCGTTCGGTGGTCGTGGCCGCCGACGGTGCAGCCCGCGACGATGCCTCCCGCGAGCTCGCCGGGCAGCTGCGCGAGGCCCTCAATCGTCGGGTCGACGAGGAGCACGGCAAGTGGCTCGAGGAGCTCGAGAGCCTCGTGGCCGACGGTCGCGTCGTCGGAGCGCTGCGCCGTAGCTCCCGGCCGCCGAAGGCCGGTGCGCCTCTGCCTGCGGAGCTTGCCGCCAAGCTCGCCGCCCAGGCCGGTGAGGCACTCAGCGCCGAGGCCACGGCCGACCGCTGGGCGGTCGTGCTCGACGCCCTGTCCTTCTCGCCGGTACGCACGTCGGTCACCCCTGCCGGGGTACCGGAGGAGAAGCCGGAGGAACTCCTCGCAGCGGTACGCAAGAGCGCTGCCCGCCTGCCGGCCATCGCCGCACTCTTCGGCGTCGAGGCCGAGCCCGCCACCGCAGCCGCTCGTGGTCGTCGTCCTCGCCCGGCCGGCGGTCGGCCCGGAGGTGCACCCACTCCCGGCGGGCCGCGTATCCCGCCGCCCCCGCCGCTGCCCACCGCTGACGCGGCCAACGCCGCCGAAGAAGAGTCGGTCGTGGCCCGCGTCGACGTGGAGCACCCGCCGGCACCCGGTGAGGATCCTGCCGCACTCGATCAGGGTGGGGTCGTCGCCCCGCCGGAGCCGCACCATGCGGCCCAGCCCCACATCGACGTGCCCGACGCCGAAGAGGTGGCGCTGGTCGACAAGCTCAACCCCGAGCTCGCCCCCACCCCCGAGGACGGCGCGAGCTGATCCCGACCTGACGTCAGGAACGACGTGCACGTGCTTCGGCCAGGCGCAGCCTGCCGGGGCACGTGTCGCGTTCGGCACCGATTCGTCCGGGTCGAGTGCCGGCGGCAACATGGTCATCGGGGCCAGGCGCTGCGGGCAGCGTCGGGTACCGCGACCGTTGGGTCAGCGACGTGCGGCGCCGTCGACCGCACTCTGGCGACCGCCACGACCCCGGAACTTGCCGGTGGCGGGCTCCTCGTCCCAGCGGGCGCCGCACTCGTCGCACTCGCAGCAGTCGAGCCTGGCCGTAGCCAGGAACAGGCGGTTGACGCCGTAGGACTGGCAGTACGGACAAGTCAGTCGCGCTCCACCGTCGTCCACACGGGCCACCATACCGTGCCGGGTGCTGGTCGCGTGCGGGATCACCTGCCCGGTGCCGCGTTGCCGGTCGGTCAGGCAAGCGTCTCGATGATGCCGTGCTCGGCCAAGAACTCGGCGAGCCCGTCGACGAGATCGAGCTGATCGACCTCATGCAGCGGCACCCAGGCCACCTCGAGGGCGTCATCGCCGGCCACAGGGTCCTCGAAGCTGAGCGGATGGGCCACGAAGTCGAAGATCACGTAGTGGAACTCGTCGCTGAGCCGCTCGACCCAGCCGACGAGGTCGCCGACGACGCACTCGACCCCGGTCTCCTCGAACACCTCGCGCACCACTGCATGGGCCAGGGTCTCACCCCAGTCGACCCGACCCCCCGGCAGACTCCAGCGTCCGGCCCCCGGCTCGTTGGCTCGACGGATCAGCAGCAGAGCGTCGTCCTCGACGATCACGGCCCCCACCGCCATCCGGGGCTGTGGGTTCACGACCGGTCCACGGCAGCGGTCTCGTGCGCGGACTCGTTCCCGTCCCCGGGCACCGGACCCGCAACGAGCTCGAGGTGAACGAGCAAGGCACGGGCCTTCATGCCGTAGCGCTCGAAGAAGTTCTTCGATTCCCGCATACCGGGCAGCACCAAGCTGTCGATGCCGACACAGCCGTGTTCCCGGGCCCAGGCGATGAGGGCATCCATCACCACCTCGCCGACAGCCACCTCACGCATGGCACGCTCGACGAAGATGTCACTCACCACGGCGATGACCTCGCCGGAGCGCAGCCGCTCGAGCCGGGCGATGCCGTAGCCGGCGACGTACCCGTCGATACAGCCGACCTGCGTACATGCGGACGGATCCCCGAGCGCTCGTTCCAGCTCGGCACGGCGCGGTTCTGGCGGGGCCTCACGGACCGCCCACACGCTGCCACCCCGTTCCGCCGACAGCTCCTCGCGTGCCAACGTCGCGAGCTCCAGCAGGCGATCGAGATCGTCGGCTCCGGCGGCCCGGGCATGCACCATCGCTGCTACGGCCGCGTTCAGCGCTCGCCGAGCAACTGATCGATGCGGTTGAGCACCGTGCGACGGTTGCGGTTGGCCCGCTCGAAGCGGCCGACGGCCTCGAGTTCGGCCGGGGCGAGGGTGGTGAGCCGGGGCACGATCTGCGAGGCGGACAACGTGGCGTAGCCGTCGAGGGGCAGCTGCGCCTCGTCCGGCACCTGCTCGGTGTCGGCCCGCTGGGGCGTCGCCTCCCGGGTCCTGCGGGTACGGGCCTTGCCCGTCGCCGCAGCGGGGCCGGCACCTGCCGGGCGGGGGCGACGGGCCGCCGAGGCGGCCCGGCCCTTCGTTCCCGAGGTCGGGGCAACGGGCTCGCCCGGCTCGGCCGAGGCTTCGGTCGCGACCGGTTCGGTCCTCGGTGCGGACGTCGTCGATGCCGGCTCGGGCGTGGCGGCAGGCTCGTCGGCGGCGTTCGGGCCGCACCGTGGCCCACAGGTCGACGACGGGTCCCAGGCCGCGGCGGCGCGGAAGAAGGCCGCGAACGGACCGAGTTCCTTCTCCATGCGATCGACCGCCACCTTGCCGATGAGCTTGGCCAGGGCGACCTGGCCGCGGCCCTTCTCGGCGAGTTCCGGCAGGTACTTCGGGGCGTCGAGTACGAGCCCGATGGGGGCGTACACGCACCAGTCCAACAACCAGTCCGTCGAGGTGCGGTCACCCGCTTGTTCGTTCACCGATCGTCGAGACTACCGGCGCGCCGGACACTCTGACACCACGGGTCCTGCCTTCGTCGCTTCGCCGGGCCGGCACGGCTGCACGGGCCCGGCACGGCTCCGCCGGCGATCAGCCGAAGGCCGCCCGGGCCGACTGCACCCGAGCCACATAGGCGTGCGACCCTGGCTGGATACCGTCGCGTTGCACCGATCCGATGCCCTGGTAGTACGCCGCTATCGCCGAGTACTCGTTGCCGAGCTGGTCGATCAACCAGCGGATGTACCGGGCGGACATCCGGATGTTGTCGTCGGGATCGTGGGGGTCGAGGCTCGGGTCGCCGATGATGTACACCGCCAGCCACGCGCTGGTGTCCGGCATCAGCTGCCCGATCCCGACCGCACCGGCACTCGAGAGCGCGTCTGCACGCCACGACGACTCGACGTAACCGAGGCCCTTCATGAGGGACCGTGACACCCGGTAGGTGTCCGACCAGCGGTCGAAGCTGGGCACCAGCGCCAGACGGGCGGGATCGTTGGCCGCCGAGCCGAACAACGACACCGGAAGGCTCACCGGGGTGGGCGGCGGTGGCACGCTCGTCGACACGGGCACCGTCGTGGTCGGCGGCAGGGTCGTCGTCGTGGTCGGCCGCAGGGTCGTCGTCGTGGTCGTCGGGCCGGTCGTCGTCGTGGTCGGCCGAACCGTGGTCGTCGGGGCGGTCGTCGTCGTGGTGGTCGGCCGGCTGCCGAGCGGGACGACCTCGACACCGGGTGGGGGCACCACCGGGGTCACGCCCGATCCGGAACCGTCGCGCACGATCATGGGCACCGACAGCGACTGTCCGACATAGATCAGGTTCGGGTTGATCAGGCTGTTCATGGTGGCCAGCGTGCTGGCCGACGTGCCGAAACGCCGCGCAATGGCGTTGAGCGTGTCTCCGGTACGCACGACGTAGGTGAGCACCACGGTCCGGGCTGCCTGCAGGGCAAGGGCGTCGACCCGCTCGCTGGCGTAGGGGCCGGGCACCCGGCCCGTGGCCATCACGGGAACCGAGGACCGACCCATAGGCAGCGAGGTCCCGCTGGACGGACCGGTGGAGGGCGGCTGGGCACCGACGCCGACGCCGAACAGTCCGACCGCGAGCGTCGAGCCGGCCACCACACCGGCGAGCAGCAGCCGCGACGGCCGGCGTGCACCCGTCTGGCGCGCCCGCCGCCCGTGAGGACGGCGCCTGCCGATGCAGACCGAGGCCGCCCCGGGATCCTCCCGCCGGGCGCGCTCCGGCCCTCGCGAGGGAAAGACCACACTGGTTCTTCGGCATCGGGCACCCGACACTGAACCAGAACGGTGTTAGAAATCCCGGAACTCCCCCACCCCGTCGCCGACACGCCGCGCAAAGCGCCCTCCGGCGGTCAGGTAAGGCTCTGGCGCCGTTCCTCGGACCGCCGTTCGGCCTCGAGACGCTCGAGCTCGGCCTCGTCGCTGTGGTCCACGAACTGCATCATCTCGGCGATGGCATGGTGACCGGCCTGCTCGGCGATGAGCCGGTGCATCTGTTGGGCGACCGACCGGTAGCTCGGATGGCCCTGCGGTACCGACCGCAACTCCAGCAGGTGCATGGCCTCACGTGCGTTGAACTGCATGCTGAAGCGCAACCGGTAGGCGAGGGACACGGCATAGCCCGCCTGGGTGGGGAACTCGTCGGCAAGCGCGTGGTACAGCTCGGCCGATCGCTCCATGGCCCCGGTGTAGGCGTCTCCCAGCCCGGCCTCGTCGATCAGGGACGGCTGGACGAAGCCGTGCTGCGGGGTCAACGGCTGCCATTCGATGGTCAGCAGCCGGTGCCGCTGCAGGTCGCGGAACGCGCCGTAGTCGGCCAACACGTCGAAGCGGTAGTCGGTCGCCTCGAGCGCCCGGCCGGGGCGGTGCCGGCGGTTGCCGCGGGTGCCGTTGTAGGCCCGTACCAGCTGCAGCCGGTCCTCGGTGCCGAGCTGCTCCACCCGACGCCGGATCACCGACTCCGGCTGGTCCACGTGCGGGTAGAGCATGGCCGCAAGCACCTTCACCTCGCCCGCGGGGTCGAAGTCGACCAGGCTGACGGTAGGCATGTCCGGCTGGTCCTGCCCCGTCGGGAACCATGCTGCGGCGAGCGCAGCGGTCGCCTCACGGGTGTCGGCGAGGTACTCCGCCCACACGCCGCCACGTTCGGGCAGGTCGAGGCGGCGCAGGAAGCTGGGGATGACCTTGCGCAGCTCGTCCATCATCAGCTCTGCGTAGGCCCGGGCCTCGGGCAGCGGATGGGACCGCAGCCGCAGCACCAGCGCCTCGTAGGCCTGGCCGCTGCCGTAGATGCCGACGTTGGACAGCGCACCGGCCGGCAGCACCCCGCGCACCGCGTCGAGTGCCTTGGCCTTGATGGCGTTGCGGTAGACGAAGTCGGAGTCGCCCGGGGCCTTCGGGATCTGCTGGCGGAGATGATCCTGGGCCCGGCCCAGCAGGTCGCTGTAGACCTCGAACAGACGGTCCATGTCGCCCACGTAGCGCGTCGCGAGGCCCGAACGCAGCACCGCGGTGTCGCGGTGGTAGCGGAACCGTCCGCCGAGCCGCTGGTCGTAGGCGATGTACCGGGTGGACTGCTCGAGGTAGGACATCAGGCGTCCCCACTCGAGCAGCTTGGTCAGCAGGTTCGACGCCTGCTCGCACGCCAGGTGCACCCCGCCGAGCTGCGCCACGGAGTCGTCGCCGTACTCGAGGAACACCCGCTCGTACAGCTCCTCGGCACGACGCACCCCGACGGTGGCGTCGATCCCGTCGTCGCCGGTGATGTCGAGCTCGCCGACGAACTCGTCGAGGAACAGCCGCCGCAGGCTCTTGGAGGAACGCGAGTACCGGGCGAAGAGGGCGCCCTTGACCACCTCGGGCAGGTTGACCAGCGCAAAGACCGGACCGTCGAGGTTGGTGAAGTACCGCCGCAGGATGTCCCGCTCGTGGTCGGTGAACTCCTCGGCGACGTAGAAACTCACCCCCGCAGGTTAGAGCCCGGCGGCCTGGTGTTCGGGGATGCGGGCCGGGCCATCAGGTCAGACCACCACGATGAGCGCATCGGGCTCGACGGTGAGCAGCACCTGCTCGGCGCGGCCCACGACGGTGCCGTCGAGCCGGATCGGGGTGGGCTGCTCGAAGCCGAGCTCGACCCGGCCGGCGCGCTGCACGCGCAGGGCCGGATGGGGAAGGTGGGTGCCGCTCGGCGCCCGTCGCCGCGCCGCCAGGCGGTCCTGCCAACCCAGCCGGCCGCTGGTCACATCGACCAGGCCGTCGTTGGGATGGACGCGGGGTCCGAGCTTCCACGAACCGAGCCACTCGGCGTTCATGGCCACGGCGGCGTCGCCCCGCCAGCCCCAACGGTGCGCCACCAGGTGAGCCACGAACCAGTGCGTCTCGCCGGCGAACTCGACCCGGACCACGTCGATCGGTGCCCGCACCGCCTCGGCGGTGTCCAGGCGCTCACGTCGGCCGGGCCCGCCGAGCGTGGCGCACAGGTCACCGCCGAGCAGACCGATCTCCCCCGGCCGCTCCCCCCGGCGTCGCGCCGCTTCGACGTGGGCCCGCAACACCCCGTCGTCGGAGACCACCGGGGCGCCCACGGCGAGCGGGCCGTTGGTGGCCCAGGGCTCACCGCGCCGGATGACCATCGACGCTCCATGCCTCGGCGTCCGGCCGCACGCGAACCGGGATCCTGCTCGACGGCCGGTTCCGTGACCCGGTCCGTGGTCGGTGCTGCACCCCGCTCACGGTAGTGCCGACCGGGGACAGGGCGGCACGGCCCCTACGGCAACGGCAGCGCTCCCCCGGCCCGAGCCACCCATCAGCCACCCGGTGCGACCGGTCAACCCGGTGCGACCGCGCCGGGGCCGTCGATACCGGCGGACGCGGCCACCACGCCTCGGAACAGCGCTTCGGCGGCCTGGCGGGCCGCGGCGGCCGTCGCCGGCACCGGCGCGACCTCGCCGATCTGACGGAGCAGGTCGACCAGCTGCTTGATGTTGCGCACGAAGTCCCCACCGGAGAGCTCCTCGTCGCCGATCACCGCGTCGAGATCACCCCCGGACGCCCAGGCGTGAGCCACCGCGGCGAAGGTCGCGTCGACGGCCCGGGTCGGCACCAGCTGCGCCGATTCCTCGTCCTGGCGGAGACGATCGGCGATCCGGCCGATGGCCCGGTAGCGCTCCCGTGCCGTCGCCCCGGGCAGCCACACCGCCGGCGGAATGGTGCGGGACCGGTGCTCGTAGGTGAAGCACGAGGCCAGCGCAGCGACCGCCGCAGCGTCGAGCCCGTCGAACAGGCCGCGGCTGAGCGACTCGACCACCAGCAGGTCACACTCGTGGTAGAGCCGCGAGAGCGTCGCCCCCTTGGCGGTGAGCTCCCATCCCTCGACGAAACCCCACCGGCGCAGTAGCTCGAGCAGCCGGCCGAAGCGGCGGGCCACCGTGTCGGCGGTGCCGTCGATACGCCCGGCGAGTTGCCCGACCTCGGCCTCGACCCTGGCCAGCCGCACGCCGAGCCGCAACAAGGCGTCACGATCGGGATGGTCGTGCAACGGGTGTTCCTCGACCGCAGTCCAGCGATCGCGGGCCAGCATCGCCGTCGGGCCTTCGGTGGGCTCCGTGCCGCCGTGACCGCCCCGCCCTTTGGCACGTGCGGCCCGGGGAACCCGGATGTCGGAACGACGCAGCCGGCGGACGACCTCCTGCTGGAAGCCGTGGTGGTGCGGTTGATACGGCTGGGGCAGCTCGACCGCACCGAGCCGGGCCGGCGGGTCGAGGAAGTCGCTCGGCTGCAGGGTGTGCAGACGCCGACCAGGGGTGATCACCCGGACCAGCGTGCTGGTACGGCGCTGGGCGACCGACAGCACCACCACCGCCTCGCCGTTCCAGGCAATGATCGTGCCGGGTACGAGCCGCTGCACCGCGGTGTCGATGGCCCGCCGCCCGCTGTCGTCGACGGTGACCGCCTCGCGTGCGGCCCGCCGCAACGCCAGGTACTGCGTCAACTGCTCGGCATCCACCGATGCGCCGGCCCGCAACCGTTCGAGGTCGGCGCGCCGTTCGGCCAGCCGCCGTTCGAGCTGCACCACCGTCCGGTCGGCCTGGTACTGGGCAAAGCTGCGGTTGAGCAGGCGGTAGGCGTCGTCCTCGGGGTAGCGCCGGACCAGGTTCGCCGCCATGTTGTAGGTCGGCCGGAAGGCGGAGCGCAGGAAGAACGTCCTGCTGGACGCCAGGTTCGCCACGTCCTCGAACCCGACGAAGGGCGACCACAGCACCACCGCCCGGCCGACCTCGTCGATACCGCGCCGCCCGGCCCTGCCGGTGAGCTGGGTGTACTCCCCCGGGGTCAACGACTCGTGCCGTTCGCCGGTGAACTTGGTCAGCTTCTCGATGACCACCGTACGGGCCGGCATGTTGATGCCCAATGCCAGGGTCTCGGTGGCGAACACCGCCTTGACCAGCCCCTGCACGAAGCAGCGTTCGACCGCCTCCTTGAACGGCGGAACCATCCCGGCGTGGTGCGAGGCGATCCCGGCCTCGAGCGCAGCGGAGAAGCGGTCGAAGCCCAGCACCGCCAGATCGGCCGGGGCGAGCCCCTCGACGTGCTCGGCCAGGATGGCCCGGATCCGGGCCCGTTCGTCGGACGTGGTCAGCCGCAACCCGGCATGCAGGCACGTCGTGGCGGCCTCGTCGCACCCGTTGCGGCTGAACACGAAATAGAGGGCGGGCAGCAGGTCCCGGCCGGCCAACTCCTCGATGACCTCGGCCCGCCGCGGCGTGGCGAAGCGGGTCCGCGCCCGGCCACGGGGCCCGCGCTTGGGCACCACCGTGGCGTCGAAGCGGGTGCCCTCGGGGTTGGGCCGCCCGTCGATCAGCACCGGCACGAGGTGCAGCTGATGGGTGGCGCGGTCCAACGCCAGGTACAGGTGCTCGAGGCGGATCGGCCGCTGGGTCTCCACCACCACCTCGGTCGGGCCGCGCACCAGGGTGATCCAGTCGGCCAGCTCCTCGGCGTTGGACACCGTGGCCGACAGGCAGACCAGCCGGACGTGGGCGGGAAGGTGGATGATCACCTCCTCCCAGACCGGCCCGCGGTAGGCGTCCTGCAGGTAGTGCACCTCGTCGAGGATCACGAAGGCCAGGTCGTCGAGCCGCGCCCCGGCATAGATCATGTTCCGCAGCACCTCGGTGGTCATCACCACCACGTCGGCGTCGCCGTTGATGCTGTTGTCACCGGTCAGCAGCCCGACCCGATCGGCACCGTGCACCACGGCGAGATCACCGAACTTCTGGTTCGACAGCGCCTTGATCGGGGTGGTGTAGAAGACCCGGCGGCCCGCCGCCAGAGCCCGGTCGATCGCCTCCTCCGCCACCACGGTCTTGCCCGAGCCCGTCGGGGCCGCGACCAGAACGGATGCGCCACGGTCGAGCGCAGCGACGGCGTCGCGCTGGAACCGGTCGAGCTCGAAGGACCTCGGGGCGCTCACCCGCCGGCGGACCCGGTCGATCCTGGAGGTGTGCTCGGCGCGTCACCGGCCCGCTTCCGCTTCCGGATCCGCCGCTCACGGACCCAGCCGAAGATGATCGACGATTCGTACAGCAGGTACATCGGAACCGACAGCACCACCAGGCTGAACATGTCGCCGCCGGGGGTGATGATCGCTGCGCCCACGATGATGACCACGAAGGCATGGCGCCGCCAGCGGGTCAGGTGCCGGTAGTCGATCACGCCGATGAGCTGCAGGAACACCAGCAGGATGGGGAACTGGAAACCGATGCCGAAGCCGACGGCGGTCTTCACCACGAACGCGGTGTACTCGTTGACGGCGTAGAACTGGTCGACGTCACCGCCGAGCCGGGCGAGGAAGTAGATGGCCTTGGGCAGGGTGATCCAGGCCAGTGCGGCGCCGAGCAGGAACAGCACGAACGACGAGATCACGAAGGGCGCCGCCAGCCGTCGTTCCTTCGTGTAGAGGCCCGGCGTGATGAACTGCCACAGCTGCCACAGCAGGAACGGCAGGACCAGCCCGACGCCCCCGTAGGCCGACACCGTCAGCCGGGTCGACAAGGCCTGGATCGGGTTGGTGGCCATGACCCGGCACTCTGCGCTGGCCGGACAGCTCGACTCCAGCATCTGCTGCAGCACGCTGACGATGTGGGGGTAGACGAACCACATCACCACGGCACCCACGATGACCGCGAGCGCCGACCGGATGATCCGGCTGCGGAGCTCCCGGAGGTGCTCCATCAGGGTCATCGACTCGAGGTCGTCCTCGGAGGGCTTGTCCTCTCCGTGGATGCGGGCGAGAAGGCTCATCGGTCCGCCGGGCCGTCCTCGACCACGACGGACTCGATGAGCGATGGCCCGCCGACCTCAGGCCGGGTCGCAAGAGGCGCGATCGCCGGAACCACGGGCTCGGTCGGGTGTACCGGATCGGCCGGATCGGCGGCACGGGCCGGATCCACGGCGGACGGCGGACCCTCGGGCAGGACCGGGCGGGGTGGGGTCGACCATCCGGATACCGGGTCGGGTTCCTGCTGGGGCACGACCGGACCGGCCGCCGCCATCGTCGCCGACTGCGGCTTGTCGGTCGTGTCCGGCTTGCCGTCGAGCACCGTCATCTGCGGGTTCATCATCGCCTGCATCGGGTCGGTGACCTCGTCGAGCGCCGACTTGAACTCCTTCTGGAACCCGTGGGACAGCTCGCGGATCTGCGCCATGACCTTGCCGACGGAGCGCGCCGCGCCGGGCAGGCGCTCGGGGCCCAGCACGACCAGGGCGATGATGAGGATGATGACCAGCTCGCCGCCGGTCACGTTGAACATGGCTGCAGTCTATCCCGGCGGGATGGTTCGATCGCCGCCCGGGCCGGCGGGCGGATCGAGGCGGTCGACCAGGGCGGCGGCGACCGTCGAGGTCGCCGACACCGCCTCGGCCACCTCCGCAGTGGCGGCCAGGCGGGCTTCGAGCGCATCGGCACGACCGGGTAGATCGAGCCCCTCGAGCACGTCACGGCGCAAGGCCGTGGCAAGCCGCATCACCCCCGCGGCCAGGCCGACCAGGACAACGGTCGCCACCAACCAGGCCAGGATGGGATCGACTGCCACCGCCATCGTCACGGACCGTGACGTTAGCGGGGCGACGGCACCGGAAGATCAGCTCTCGCCGATGGACAACAATCCCGACAGAGCCCGCACGAAGGCGTCGTCGTCGTAGAGCGTCTGGTGGAAGTCGAGCAGGTCGTCGTGGGTGATCGGGGCGCCCTGACGCGGCTCGCGCAGCTCGGCGGGTAGATCCCAGGTCGACATCTCGACACCGGACGCCACGAGCAGCTCGATGGTGCGCGGCTCGGCGGGCTTGACCACCACCATGCGGCAGCGGGGGCACCGGAACGAGTACGTGCCACGGTTGTCGTGGGTGCACACGCGGACGCGGACGTCCCGGGTCGTGAGCTCCACGTCTCCGCACTCGGCGCAACTTGCCCGAATGGTGGCCATCGTTCCTCCTCGGCCGCTCCGGCCCAGCTCCAAGATGTTCTGGCGCTGTCGATCACGCCGTGGGTGGTTCATCGACCCGGCCCGAGGGTGCGCTTGAGTGCCATCTGTGGGATTGCTGAGGATGCCGGGCATTGTCGGGAACATCGGTGGGTGCTGGTCACCGGCCCGGCGAGCGGACAGGATGGAGGTCGATGCCCCGCCTGCCGTCGCTCCTGCGCCCGCCCATCGGCTTCGCCCACCGCGGTGCCAGCGCCCACGCCCCGGAGAACACCCTCGAGGCGTTCGTGCTGGCCAGGCGGCTCGGTGCGACCGGCCTCGAGAGCGACGTGTGGCTCACTGCCGACGGAGTCCCCGTCCTCGACCACCACGGCAAGGTCGGGACTCGGGTCCGGCGGCGGCGCATCGGGCAGGTCACCCGGCAGGCATTGCCAGCGCACATCCCGACCCTGGCGGACCTCTACGCCGCCGTGGGCACCGACTTCCACCTCTCCCTCGACGTGAAGGACCCCGCAGCGGTACGCCCGGTCCTCGCCGAGGCCCGTGCCGCCGGGGCCGAGGAGCGCCTGTGGCTCTGCCATCCCTCCCTCGACGTGGTGGCCTCCTGGCGGTCGCTGTCCGACGACGTGCGCCTCGTCGACTCGACCCGACTCAAGTACCTGGCCGAAGGGCCTGAACGCCGCGCCGCACGGCAACGAGCACTCGGCGTCGACGCGGTGAACCTGCACCACAGCGACTGGAACGGGGGCCTCATCGCGCTGTTCCACCGCTTCGAGCGCTTCGCCCTGGGCTGGGACGCGCAACTGCCGCGCATCCTCGACGACCTGCTCGACTGCGGCATCGACGCGGTCTACTGCGACCACACCGACCGGATGACCGACGCGCTGGGGCGTCTAGAGGCCGGCAAATCGGGAGATCGGCCACCAGCGTAGGAAGGCCTCCCCGCGCACCGCCGACTCGTCGAGGAAGCCGAACACCCGGCTGTCCTGCGAGTTGCCACGGTTGTCACCCATCACCCACAACGCGCCGTCGGGGACGGTCACCGGGCCGAAATCGGAGGTGAGGGGAACCACGTCGAACCACGGCTCGGCCAGCAGGCGCCCGTTGACGTACACCCGGCCCTTGCGGCCCTCGACCACGTCACCCCCCAGGCCGATGACCCGCTTGATCAGGTCGGAGTCGTCGTCGGTCCCCTTGAGCGCATCGGGGCGGGCGAAGACCACCACATCGCCGCGCTCGTAGTCGCCGACGCGATCGCTGAGCTTGAACACCAGGACCCGGTTGCCGATACGCAACGTCGGCTCCATCGACCGCGACGGGATGACGAAGGCCTGGAACAACAGGGCCTTCACCACGAGCGCCACCAGCAACGCCCCGGCGATCAGGCCGATCCACTCGAGGACGTCGAGGGTCCACGGCTTGCGCAACGAACGGGGCTGACGCGAGACCGACGCCGCTGCGGCGACGGCCCCGGCCTCGCCCGACTGCACAGCAAGCCCGACCGGAGCAGAACCGGACATCCCCGCCGTGCCATCGCCGGACACCGCGTCGGGTGGCGCGGGAGCGACGTCCGCGGCCAGTGCGGCGTGCAGCGCGTCTGCGGGGGTGGGTAGGACCTGCTCGGTCACCGGCACGTGGGGCATCGGCGGCCTGAGCGGGCGAGGGGCCGGAGCAATAGCCGGTCGGCGACCACGGGGCAGGGCGAGCGGGGCGACGAGCGCGGCGTCCTCGCAGGAAGCCGCTGCGTCGGACCCGCCGACTCCCCCGGGCCGGGCCGACCCGAGGACCGTCACCGGCGGCGCACGACGTGGCCGCCACCCAAGCGCGCCAGGTCTGCTCCGCATCGACTCATCGCACCGAGGGTAGCGCCTCGGGCACCGACCCCATCCCGCAGGGCTGCACCGTTGGGACACCCGGTCCGGCCGGCACCGCTCGCCGTGGCCTACGTTGTCCGTGATGGCCACGATTCCCGAGCCGAGCCGGACCTCGGTGTTGCTCCGCCAAGCTGTGCCCGCTGCGCTCATCGGCGTCGCTGCGGGGCTCATGCTCATCGGCTTCGAGGGCGCGGTGCACAAGCTCGAACACCTCGTGTGGTCCACGCTGCCGTCCTCGCTCGGCGTCGCCACCGAGAGCTGGTGGTGGCCGGTGGGCGTGCTCGGCATCGCCGGTCTCGCAGTGGGCGCGGTGCTGCACCTCGTGCCCGGTCACGGAGGCCACGACCCGGCGACCACCGGGCTGATGGCCGCGCCGATCTCGGTCCGCGACGCGCTCGGCATGGTGCTGGCCTCGCTGATCACCCTGGCCTGCGGGGTCAGCCTCGGCCCCGAGGCCGCCCTGCTCGGCCTGTTCTCCGCCATGCTGGCCGTCGTGGCAGCACGTCGCGACCTCCCGGTCCAGGGCGTCGTCACCCTCGGCATGGCCGGGCTGCTCGGCGCCCTGTTCGGCGCACCGGTCGGCGCGGCGTTCGC
The DNA here is from genome assembly GCA_903921205.1 of uncultured Acidimicrobiia bacterium. Lineage (GTDB taxonomy): Bacteria > Actinomycetota > Acidimicrobiia > Acidimicrobiales > CAIXPF01 > CAIXPF01. The sequence goes on from CAIXPF010000186.1 coordinate 31,212, forward strand.
GTTCGTGGAGATGACACCACTCGCCGGCGAGGAGCTCTACGAGAAGCTCGTGCCGCTCTTCGTGGCCAGCAGCACCGGGGCACTGAGCGTCGTGCTCGTCGCCGGCCGTCCGCAGCTGAGCATCCCGCTGAGCGCCCCGCGGGACTTCATCGTGACCGACGTGCTCTCTGCCGCCGTGATCGGGATCCTCGGGGCGCTGGCCGGCCTGGTCGTCGGCGAGGTCCTCCGGCGTATCTACCCGCTCGCCCACCGCATCCCCCTCGTCGCCCGGGTCACCCTCGGCGGCCTGGCACTCGGCGGGATCGCCGCCGTCAGCGGCGAGCTGGTGCTCTTCAGCGGTCAGGCCGAGCTGCCGGAGCTGCTCACCCTCGACGCCACCGGGGGCAAGCTGCCGCTGCTGCTGATCGGCAAGATCCTCTCGGTCACCATCGCATTGGCGGTCGGCTTCCGGGGCGGGAAGATCTTTCCCGGGGTGTTCATCGGGGTGGCCCTCGGCGTCCTGATCAACGGGCTGCTGCCGGGGGTCCCGCTGACCCTGGCCGTCGGGGCGGCGACCGTCGGCGTGGTGCTCGCCTTCGTCCGCTTCTGGCTGCTGTCGCTGCTCATGGTGGCGCTCATCGTCGGGGTCGACGTGATACCTCTGCTCGGCGTGGCCCTCGTCGCCGCCTACCTCGTGGTCCGGCTCGCCCCCGAGGTGCTGGTCCACACCGACGCAGAACCGGCGGGCTGAACGGCGCGGTCACCGACGTGCCGACCAGACCGGTCGCACCGGTGATCAGCGGCGGTACCGACGAAGGATGCGGCCTGCGGCCCGCCGTCCGATACCGGTGTCGAGCGGCGGATCGGCCCGCACCAGAACGGCGTCGTTGCCGAGGCGCACCAGCAGGCGCTCGAGCCACGCCGGGGCGCTGACCGCCAGGGTCACCCGCATCCGGCCACCCTCGAGGGGTTCGACCAGCTCGCAGGGGTAATGGTCCACCAGCCAGACCGCCGCCGGCTCGAGCTCGAGCACGACCCGGGGGTCCTCGGCACTGGGGTGGTACACCCCTTCGTCGCCCGGAGGGCTCGGTCGGTTCGCCGGTGGGGCGAACGTCTCGTCGGTGAGCGTCGCGGACTCGATGCGGTCGAGGCGGAACAATCGGTCGCCGTGCGCCAGATGACAGGTCGCGTCGAGGTACCACTGGCCGCCGTCGGCGTAGACCCGATGGGGGTCGACCAGGCGTCGGGTCTGGGTGTCGCGGCCGTAGCTGTAGTAGCTCAACTCGACCCGGCGGCGCTCGGCGGCGGCGCCACGCAGCAGCTCCAGCAGATCGGGACGGGCTTCACCGAGGCGGACCTCGAGCGCCGACTCGGCATCGATGCCCAGCACCGCCGCCACCTTGGCCAGGCCACGGGCCAGCGGGCTGTCGGGGTCGGCCTGACCCCACGGGGCCATCGACGACCCGGCCGCCACCAGCGCCAACGCCTGATCCGGGGTGAGCCGCAACGGACGGGCGAAGTAGTCGGCGAGCCGGATGAACACCCGGTCGTCCTCGATGATCACGTCGATCAGCTCGTCGGGGGTGAACGGGTAGAGCCCGACCATGAACACCACGTCGAGGTCGGCGAGCAACTGGGCCCGGGTCAGGGCGAAGCGGGCGCAGATCTCCTCGATGGTCGGACCCTCACGGGCGGCAATCCACGGCACGACCGACAGCAGCCGGCGAACCCGGTCCCCAGCAGTGACGCGCCCACGGCGGTTCGGGTCGTTCATGAACGCTCCAGGGCCTCGAGCCAGCGCACCACATCGTCGCGCAGCGCCGGAGGCCCGAGCACCTCGGCATGGTCGAGGAAGGTCAGCACCAGGCCCCGGAAAGCCTCGACGTTGCGGACCTCGACCCGGAACAGGGTCCGGCCCTCGTCGTCGGTACCCACCACCGACTCCTCGCCGAGGTGACGCCGGGCCGACAGGGCCTGATCGGCGTCGACCGCCACCTCCGCCCAGACCGGCTCGACCGAACCGAGCTGCCAGGACCGCAGCACCACCCCCGGGTGTGGCTGCGCCGGGGCGACGAAGGTCTCTGCGACGAGCACGGCCACGTCACCCTCGATGCGTTCGACCCGGAACGAACGGGCCTCGCCGCGCTGACGATCGTGGCCGGAGAGGTACCAGCGGCCTCGTTGGTAGTCGAGCCGGTGCGGTTCGATCGTCCGGTTGGTGCCGTTGTAGCCGAACGTGACCGGATGACGGTCCACCAGCGCCCCGAACAACCGCATCAGCCGTTCGTCGACAGGCACCCGGGCCAGCGGTTCGTCACCGGCCGCCTCGATGACCCGGGCCTCCTCCTCGATCGCACCGAATCGCTCCCCGGCGAGGGTCTGCAGTGCCTCCGCCGAGGAGACCCCCTCGAGCCGGACCGCATGGGCGGCGAAGTGCAGGGCCGCGAGCTCGTCGGCCTCGAGGCCGGGGTCGCGCAGGGCGTAGTCCTCCGGGGGAATGCGATAGCCCTCGGTCCAGCGGCCCTCGAACTCCACCTCCATCAGCTTGAGCGGGATGCCCATCTGACGAAGGTCGTCCTTGTCGCGCTCGAAGGTCCGGCGGAAGCTGCCGAGATCCTCCGGATAGCCCGGTACCCGGCGCCGGATCTCGCTTGCGGTCAGCGGGCGCTCGGCGGCCAGCAGCGCGGCGGAGAGGTTCAGCAACCGTTCGACCTTGGCGGCGCTCACGACGATGCCCTCACAACGATGCCCTCACAACGACGCAATGAGCTTGTCGACCCGCTCGTCCTCGTAGCGGAACGGGTCCTTGCACAGCACGGTGCGCTGCGCCTGGTCGTTGAGCTTCAGGTGCACCCAGTCCACGGTGTAGTCCCGCTTGCGTTCCTTCGCCTTGCGGATGAAATCGCCACGCAGCTTGGCCCGGGTGGTCTGCGGCGGCAGGTCGGTGGCGGTGTTGATGTCCTCGTCGGTGCAGATCCGCTCCACCAGGCCACGGTCCTGCATCTTGTAGAACAGGCCCCGGTCGGTGTTCACGTCGTGGTACTGCAGGTCGAGCAGGGCCACCTTCGGGTCGGTCAGCGCCAGGCCGTTGCGCTCGCGGTAGGCCTCGATCAGCTTGTGCTTGATGACCCAGTCGCATTCCCGGTCGAGGGTCAGCGGATCGGTCTCCAGCGCGGTCATGCAGTGCTCCCACATGCCGAGGGCCTTCATCTCGAGCTCGTCGAAGCCCTTGGTGTCGGCATAGCGCAACGCCCGCTGCAGGTACTCGGCCTGGATGTCCAGAGCGCTGACCTCCCGGCCGTTGGCCAGCCGCACGGTGCGCCGGCAGGTCATGTCGTGGCTGATCTCACGGATGGCCCGGATCGGGTTCTCCAGCGTCATGTCCCGCAGCACCACCGAAGGATCCTCGAGCATGCGCAACAGGATCGAACACACCCCGACCTTCAGGAACGTGGCGTACTCGCTCATGTTGGAGTCGCCGACGATGACGTGCAGCCGCCGGTAGCGCTCGGCATCGGCATGGGGCTCGTCGCGGGTGTTGATGATCGGGCGGCTACGGGTGGTGGCCGAGGACACTCCCTCCCAGATGTGCTCCGCACGCTGGGACACGCAGTAGATCGCACCCCGCGCCGTCTGCAGCACCTTGCCTGCGCCGGCGTAGATCTGGCGTGACACCAGGAACGGGATCAGGACCTCGGCGTAGTAGCTGAAATCGTCAGCGCGGGACGTGAGGTAGTTCTCGTGGCAGCCGTAGCTGTTGCCGGCGGAGTCGGTGTTGTTCTTGAACAGGTAGATGACCCCACGGATGCCCTCTTCCTTCAGCCGCTGCTCGGCCGATTCGAGCAGCTGCTCGAGGATCCGCTCCCCCGCCTTGTCGTGCACGACGATGTCGTAGAGCGAGTCGCACTCCGGCGTGGCGTACTCCGGGTGGGACCCGACGTCGAGGTACAGCCGTGCCCCGTTCGCCAGGAACACGTTCGAACTGCGCCCCCACGACACCACCCGGCGGAACAGGTACCGGGCGACCTCGTCGGGGCTGAGCCGCCGCTGGCCACGCAGCGTGCAGGTGACGCCGTACTCGTTCTCGATGCCGAAGATGCGCCGCTCCATGGCTGCACGGTAGCCCGCCCCGCACGGCCAGGAGCGGTTGTAAAGGTTCGGGCGATGCCCCCGGCTCAGACCTCGTTGGCCGCCGGTGGTGGCGTGGCACCGGCGAGCACCGCGTCCACCTCGTCGTCGGTGTAGCGCCGGAAGCACCGGCGCACGCCGTCACGCTCGAGCACGGCCACCTCGAGGTCGTCGCCGGTGAGCGTCCGGTCAGGCCCGGCCAGCGCACTGGTGGCGAGCCGCAGGGCCTCGGCCACCGTCAGCTCGTCGGTCCAGCCGGCCTCGATGCGCTCCGCCACCGAATCGGCGTCACCGCCGAGGGCGACATAGCGCCGCTCGTCGACGACCGTACCGTCGTAGAGCAGGTGGTAGAGCTGGTCGTCGGCTCGGGCCGCCGCCACCTCGGCCACCAGGATCTCCACCTCGAGCGGCTTCATCTCGTGGGTGAAGATCTGGCCGAGCATCTGGGCGTAGGCATTGGCCAGGCTGCGCGCCTCGACATCCTCGCGGGAATAGCTGAACCCCTTGAGATCTGCGTGGCGCACGCCGGCGATGCGCAACTGGTCGAACTCGTTGAACCGGCCGACCCCGGCGAAACCGATGCGGTCGTAGATCTCGGCGACCTTGTGCAACGTGTTCGAGGGGTTCTCGGCACAGATCAGGATGCCCTCCTCACAGACGAGGGCGGCGAGCGAACGGCCGCGGGCGATGCCCTTGCGGGCGTAGTCCGCCTTGTCCTTCATCAGCTGCTCGGGAGCGACGTAGAACGGCATGCTCATGACCGGACCTCCGGTGACAGGAAGGACAGGACCGACAGGGCGGCCGGACCCGGAACAGCGGCGGGGGTGGCGATGGCGATGGCGCTCACGAGGTCACCGTCGCCGACCCGCCGGACTCGGTCGACATGCGGCCGATCAGCGAGGCGAACCGGGCCGAGATCGACTCGTTGCTCTGGCGATCGAACCCTGCTGCGCTGATGGTGGCCACGATCGGGTAGATCCCCCGGATCGGGTCGGGTCCGCCGGTGGCGGAGTCCTCGTCGGCAGCCTGGAACAGGGCCGAGAGCACGAGGTCGATGGCGTCGTCGGCGCTGAGATCGGGCCGGTAGCCCATCTTCACCACCGTCGCCGCGAACAACGACCCCGAGCCGGTCGCGGCGTAGTTGGTCTCCTCGTAGCGACCACCGGTGACGTCGTACTGGAAGAGCCGGCCGAGGCCACGACGCAGGTCGTACCCGGCGAACAGCGGGACCACCACCAGACCCTGCATGGCCATGGGGAGGTTGCCGCGGATCATCACCGAGAGCTGGTTGGCCTTGCCCTCGAGCGACAGGGCCTGGCCCTCGACCTTCTCGTAGTGCTCGAGCTGCAACTGGAACAGCCGGACCATCTCCATGGCCGGCCCGGCAGCACCGGCGATGGCCACCCCGGAATGCCGGTCGGCGGGGTAGACCTTTTCCATGTCGCGGTGGCTGATGAGGTTGCCCGACGTGGCCCGGCGGTCGCCGGCCATCACCACACCCTCGGCGTAGCGCACCGCGACCACCGTGGTGCCGTGGGTGATGTCGAGTCCGTGGCCACCGGCCACCGGCGACGGCACCGGCGGCTGCACCCCGGCCCGCGCCATCAACGCCGCAAAGCTCGGCCCCGGATCGTCCTCTGCTCTGAACATGGGAAGCACGGGCGGCAGGCTACCGGTTCCGCCCTCGTTGTCCCACCGCGTGGCGGTGGGCCACGACGAACCGGCTGTGCGACGGGCCACGGCGACGGGCGACCACCTGCGCCCCGCCTCAGGGTGCTACTGCCCGGCTCCCCGTGCTACTGACCGCCTTTTTGGATGTAGCTCTTCACGAAGTCCTCGGCGTTGGTCTCGAGCACGTCGTCGATCTCGTCGAGCAGGTCGTCGAGATCGGCCTTGAGCTTCTCCCCCGCCTCGGACTTGGCGGGCGTGTCGACGAGGGCTTCTTCAGACCGCTGGGGTGCGGGCCGCTGCTTCTGAGTCCGTTCCGGCATTGCGAGTCTCCCTACCTGTCATGAACTGAGCTGACCTGTCATGAACCGAGCCGACCTGTCATGAACCGAGCCGGCGGAGCAGCTCGGACGATGTCTCGCACTCTGCGAGCAGACTACCCACATGGGCCTTCGTGCCACGCGTCGGTTCCATCATCGGGACCCGGCGCAGCGGATCGTCGCCGATGTCGAAGACCATCGAATCCCAGTTGGCGGCCACGATGTCGTCGGACCACTTCTGCAGACACTTCCCGCGGAAGTACGCCCGAGTGTCCTCCGGCGGCTCGCTCATCGCCACCGCGGCGTCGGCATCGTCGACGAGGGTCTCCACCCCGAGCCGGCTGAACAGCGACTTGGCCGGGCGCATGTCGTGGTACTGCAGGTCCATGGCGGCCATCCGCGCATCGTTCCAGCGCAGATCGTGGCGTTCGCGGTACCCGTTGATCAGCCGGTACTTCGCCACCCAGTCGAGCTGGTCGGCGAGCTGCATCGGATCGGACTCCAGCGCCGTGAGCACGTGTTCCCAGCGGCGCAGCACCTCGCCGCCGACCTCCTCGCCGCCGATGCAGTCGAGGCCCCGGGACTCGGCGTAGCGCTGGGCGCTGCGGAAGTACTCCCACTGCATGTCCAGCGCCGTGATGCTGCCGCCCCCGTCGAGCTCGAGCGGCCGGCGCAGGCTCAGGTCGTAGGACACCTGACGCATCGCCAGGACCGGGTCCTTGAGCACGAACGTGCGGTCGAGGCAGTCGTCCTCGACCAGGCACAGCACCAGCGCCGTCGGGCCGATCTTGAGGAAGGTCGACACCTGCGACAGGTTGGCATCACCCACGATCACATGGAGGCGGCGGTACTTCTTGGCATCGGCGTGCGGTTCATCCCGCGTGTTGACGATGGGCCGCTTCAGGGTGGTCTCGAGACCGACCTGCTCCTCGAAGAAGTCGGCCCGCTGGGTGATCTGGAAAGGCACCTGCTCGGAGGAGATGCCCACCGCCTCCGAGCCGACCTTGCCAGCCCCCGTGTAGATCTGCCGGGTCACGAAGTGGGGCATGATCTGGGCCACGACCCGCGAGAACGGCGTGGTGCGGTCCATGAGGTAGTTCTCGTGGGTGCCGTAGCTGTTGCCCTTGCGGTCGGAGTTGTTCTTGTAGACGACGATCTCCTCGCCCTCCGGCAACGCCGCGTTGGCCTGCCGCATCGACTCGACGAGGATCATCTCCGCCGCACGGTCGTAGAGCACCACGGTCAGCGGGTCGGCGCACTCCGGGGTCGACAGCTCCGGATGGGCGTGGTCGACGTAGTAGCGGGCCCCGTTGGTCAGCACCGCATTCACCAGATGGATCTCCACCTCGGGGGCCATGGCGGTGAACAAGTTGAGGCCACGGGCATCGTTGGCGGGGGTCTCGTCGACGAAGTCCCAGCCGACCCGCGGAATGGGCGACGCCGTACCGGACCGATCGAGCGAGTTGATGTAGGCGTTGATCAGCACCGAGGACGCGGCGATGGGGTTCGAGTCACCGGCTCGGCGATGGAAGATGCCGAACTCGGTCTCCATGCCGAGGATCTTGCGCAGGGCCATTGGGCGTTCCCGTCCCGTCTCGTGGTCGTCGGCGGTCACCCTAATGGGCGCCGCCGGGCTGCGAGCACCCGCCGTCACCCTCGCCGCGGCCCCGGTGGACGTCAGGTCCGGCGCCAGGGGCCGTCGTCGGTACGCGGTTCCTTGGGCAGGCCGAGCACCCGTTCGCCGATGATGTTGCGCTGCACCTGGCTGGTGCCGGCGTAGATGGTGCCGGCCCGGGCCCGCATCGACACCTCGTTCCACGAACGCGACGACGACGGCGAGCCGACGGCGTCGCCGGCGATGCCCGAGGCCGCAGCCCGGCCCGCCATCACCATCGCGTCGGCACCGTGGATGTCCACGGCGAGCTGCGTGACCTCGCGGTGGTACTCGGACCACAGCAGCTTCATCAACGACGACTCCGGGCCCGGCCGGTCACCGGCGAGGGTACGGGTCAGGGTCCGCATGCCCAGGTAGCGCATGACCTCGACCTGGCTGTGGCACCACGCCAGCTTCTGGCGCACCATCGGGCTCGCGGTCGCCCCGCGTTCGTCCGCCACCGCCAACAGCCGGTCGAGCTCCTCGCGATAGGTGATGTACAGCGACGTGGCCCGGCCGCCGCGCTCGAACCCGAGCAAGGTGTTGGCCACCGCCCAGCCGTTGTCGACCTCGCCGATGACGTTGCCCTTCGGGGTGCGGGCGTCGGTGAAGAACACCTCGTTGAACTCGTGCCCACCGATGATGTTGACGATCGGCCGGACCTCGACCCCGGGCTGGTCCATCGGGACCAGAAGGAAGCTGATACCGGCGTGCTTGGGGTTGTGCGGGCTGGTGCGGCACAGCACGAAGATCCAGTTGGCGGTGTGGCCGGCCGAGGTCCAGATCTTCTGGCCGTTGACCACCCACTCGTCACCGTCGAGCTCCGCCCGGCAACCCAGGTTGGCCAGGTCCGATCCGGCGTCGGGCTCCGAATAGCCCTGGCACCAGCGGTCCTCACCGGAGAGGATGCGGGGGATGTAGTGCTTCTTCTGCTCCTCGGTACCCCACACCATGATCGTCGGGCCCACCATGCCGATGCCGAAACCGTCGTTGGGCACACCCTGCGGTACGCCGGCGCGGGCGAACTCCTCGTTGATGATGACCTGCTCGATCTGGCTGAGACCCACGCCGCCGTACTCGGTGGGCCAGGCCACCGCCAGCAGCCTGTTCTCGGCCAACGTGGTCCGCCACGACTCGACGAAGGCGCTGCGCTCGGCCGATCCGAGCGCACCGAGGCCCTTCCAGTCGGCCGGCAGGTGCTCCGCCAGGAACGCCTTGATCTTGGCCCGGAAGGCCTGGGCCTCGGCGCTGTAGGTCGGATCCATGGGTGCCCTCCGGGAGCCGGACCGCGAGGTGCGGTCGTCGACCGCCACGCTACGGCGTCGGTGACGCCGCCCGCACGGCGTAGGGAGGTCTTGTCGGGTAGCGGCACCGCTCGTCTCCTGTGTCCGGCAGGGTGCAATCCGCTCCTCGGTCCATCGCCGCCGACGATGGGTAGCGCCGAACCCGGAGCCCACCCCCTCCGTGGGAACGGACCGTGACCGACGACCCGGCGCATCGGGGCCGGTAGCCTCCCGGGCATGGCAGCAGTGGCGTTCGTGGGACTCGGGGTGATGGGCGGGCCGATGGCCGGGCACCTGGCCCGGGCCGGGCATACCGTGACGGTGTACAACCGCACCACCCCCAAGGCCGTGGCATGGGTCGACGCCAACGGCGGGCAGCCTGCCGCCTCCCCCCGGCTGGCGGCGGAGGGGGCCGATGCCGTCTTCCTGTGCGTCGGCCGCGACGACGACGTGCGATCGGTGGTGCTCGGCCCCGACGGCGTGCTCGCCGCCATGCGGCGCGGGTCGGTGCTGGTCGACCACACGACGGCCTCGGCAGACCTCGCCCGCGAGCTGGCGACCACCTGCCACGCCCACGGGGTCGGCTTCGTCGACGCCCCGGTGTCGGGCGGCCAGGCCGGAGCCGTGAACGGAGCGCTCACCGTGATGTGCGGCGGCGCACAGGACCATTTCGACGTGGTCGCCCCGATCATCGACGCCTATGCCAAGGCCTGCACCCTGATGGGCCCCGCCGGCAGCGGCCAGCTGACCAAGATGGTCAATCAGCTGGCCATCGCCGGGATCGTCCAGGGCCTGTCCGAGGCCATGCACTTCGCCGCCCGGGCCGGCCTCGACGTCGACCAGGTCATCGACGTCATCGGCAAGGGCGCAGCCCAGTCATGGCAGCTGGACAATCGCGGCCGCACCATGTGGCGGGGTGAGTTCGACTTCGGGTTCGCCGCCGAATGGATGCGCAAGGACCTCGAGATCTGCCTCGACGAGGCCCGTCGCAACGGCGCCCAGCTCCCCCTCGCGGCCCTCGTCGACCAGCTCTACGCCCAGGTCATCGCCCGCGGCGGAGCCCGTTGGGACACCTCGAGCCTGATCCACCTGCTCGACAACCCGTGAGCACCACACACCGCCCGCCCACCTGTGCGCTACACGGATCGACCGGACCGGGAACCGACCCGCAGGAGCGGACGCCATGACCCACCCGACCGACCGGCACCCGACCCGGCTGGTGATCGTCGGAGCCGGCGGGTTCGGGCACGAGGTCCTCGATCTGGTGGAACGGGCAACCGCCGCCGGAGCCGATCTCGCATTCGTCGGCTTCCTCGACGACGGCGAGCCCGACCGGGCCGGGCTGCAGCGACGCAACGCTGCGCACCTCGGCCCGACCCACGCGATGCCACCCGGGTGCGCGTTCCTCATCGGCATCGGCGATCCGGTCGTCCGAGCGCGCCTCGACGACCAACTGCGCGGCATCGGCGGTGAGGCTCCGGCGCTGATCGACCCCGCCGCATCTCTCGGCAGCAACGTCTCGCTCGGAACCGGCACGTTCCTGCTCGCCGGGGCCCGGGTGTCGACCAATGCCCGGCTCGGCCGTCACTGCCACGTCAACCTCAACGCCGTCGTGGGCCACGACGGGATCCTCGGCGACTGCGTGTCCGTCAGTCCCGGCGCGAACCTCGGTGGCGCGGTGCGCGTCGGGGACCGGGTGATGATCGGCACCGGCGCGAACGTCCTGCCCGGGGTGACCATCGGCGATGATGTCGTCATCGGTGCCGGCGCCGTGGTGGTCGGCGACGTTGCCGCGGGCAGCGTCGTCGTCGGCAACCCGGCCCGCCAGATCCGGTCGCGACCGTGACGCAGGCGCGGCGTCCGGCGGTCAGGGCTGCAGACCGAACTCCTGGCGGAACCGGGCGGTGACCAGGCGCGGTGGCCGGCGCAGCACCTTGGCCGGAAGGCCGGCGATCGAGCGCAGCACGAGCCGTTCACGAACCAGATCACCGGTGGCCCGGATGTTCTCGCCGTGCAGCACCAGGTACACGGCCCCCGGGAACGGCAGGCTCGCCAACGTCTCGCCGCTGTCGAGCTGCGTGCGCTGGTGGTCGAACCACAACGAGCCGGGCGGGAGGCGCAGTCCGCCCCGGAAGGCCACCGACTCCTCCCGGAAGAACTCGCCGACGATCCGCTCCCCGAGGATCAACGACGAACCACACAGCTCGGCGAAGCCGCGCCGCTCCCGCAGCACCACCGGCCGGCCCGACGGCCAGATGTAGCCCTGCCGGCACACCCATCCGGGCGTATCGGGGTTCGCTGCGACGAACGCAGCGAGCCGCACGCTGACCACGTCGTCGGCATCGACGGCCATGACGTGCGTCGGCCGGTAGCGGCGCGCGAAGTCGATGCCGGCGAGCAGGCGGCGGGCCTTGTCGTTCTCCATCGTGGCCCAATCGTGCGGGATCGGCAGGCTCACCGGGAGATAGTCGACGTTGGGATGTTCCAACGCATCGTCGGGCGGGGTGTCGTGCACGACGACGACCCGATACGCGGGCGACGTCTGCCGGGTCAGGCTCGCGACCGTCCGCCGGACCATGGCCGAGAACCGGGTCCAGTCGTCGCTGAGCTCCGCCGGCTTGACGGTCACCACGAAGATCAGCACGGCCGTCCCGGCTCCGCGTCGCCGGCCGCGCTCACCCGTTGCCCGTTGCCCGTTCGACGCAACAGCACGCTGTCCCCGGCGCGGCCGACCTCGGCGTAGGACCCCGCCACCCTTTTCGCGACCAGGTCGCCGGCGAGGTCCTCCACCAGGACGTGCTGCGGCCACGATTGCGGCGGCACCCCGGCGAGGATCGCGTCGAGCAGCTCGACGTCGAGCCCCTCGCAGTCGAGGTGCAGCAGGTGCGGACCGTGCCCGAACCGGTCATGGAACCGATCGAACAGCTCGGTGATCGCGATGGCCGGCACGGTCTGCGCGGTCACCTCGGAGCCCGCCGAGGTCGCCCACTCCTCGACGTGTTCACGGAGCAGGCTCGAGGTGTTGCCGACGCGGGAGGTGTCGTGGAACAGGGTGGCAGAGGTCCTGCCCCCGGCCGGCAGCACCGCGGCATGGATGAACGTATCGCCACGCCGGAACAGCTTCCACTGCAAGGCGTAGGCACCCTCGGCGTCGATGCTCCAGCCCCGCCAGCCCCGGCGACGCAACGACCACGAGTTGCTGAGCACCACCGGTTGATAGGCCCCGATCTCGAGGTAGGTCCCCGTCGGAGGCAGGTGCGCGGCCAGCAGGGCCTGCTCGCCGTACTGCGAGGTATCGCGACGCAGCAGATACCGGGCGTTGCGCACCGCGTCGCGCGCCGGTCGGGGCAACGCGAACACCATGCGGGTCAGCACGCGGACCGGCAGCGCCAACGCTCGGGTCCGGATGGTCATGCTGCACGACGTCCTTCAGGGAGACCGCTCGGACCGCTCCGAACCGCAGGCACCGCCACCTCACGCTCCCGGTGAGCAGAGCGTAGAGCCTCACCGCCGCGCGGCAGGAGCCGCACGTCCTGTATCCGAGTCACTGCCCCGGAGGCACTGAACGCCGCTGCATCGCCGAGCACGTCGGATGTCAAGACACCCTCGGCGAAGGCCGCGACCTCCGCATGGTTCTCGTAGGCGACGATCAGGACGAGTACGCGCACCAGCCGATTCCTCAGACTCACGGCGACGGCGGCCACCGGCGGCCCCCATGACCGGCCGGGTCCGCCACCGGCAGGGGACCTTCGACCCACACCACCGTTCAGC
>CAIXPF010000187.1 GCA_903921205.1 uncultured Acidimicrobiia bacterium
ATCTGCTACATCGGCTGGCTGTTCCCGCTGTGGGACGGCAAGAAGCAGACCATCGCCGACAAGATCGTCAAGACCGTGGCGGTCAGCGTCCCCAAGTGATCGGTCCGCCCCCGGGCGGATCCGCGATGTACCTCGATACCGGGCCCGGCCGCACGGCCGGGCCCGCGTCGTTGCCACCCGGTGTCCTCTACGCTCTGCGCCGACACGCCTGACAGGGGGAGCCATGCTGCTCGACGAGATCACCCACACCATGGCCACGTGCCGGCAGTTCCGGCCCGACCCGGTCGACGACGAGACGCTGCTGACCGTGCTCGATGCCGGACGCTGGGCGCCGCAGGGCGGCAACCGGCAGCCCGTGCACTTCGTGGTGGTGCGCGACCCGGAGAAGAAGGCCAAGCTCGGCGCCTGGTACCTCGCTCCGTGGCGGGCGTACATGGCCGAGCGCATGGGCACCACGTCGACCGACACCGACCAACGCCACCAGCGGTCGTCGCTGGCCGAGGCCGACCACTTCGCCGAGCACTTCGGCGAGGCCCCCGTCATCGTCGTGGTCTGCGCCGAGCTCGCCGGGGTGCATCCCACCGACACCAACCTCGACCGGCTGTCGGTGGTCGGTGGTGCCTCGATCTACCCGGCCGTGCAGAACGTGTTGCTCAAGGCCCGCGAGATCGGCCTCGGGGCTGCGCTGACCACCTTGCTGTGCGAGGCGGAGCCGCAGGTACGCGAGCTGATCGGCCTGCCCGAGGGGTTCATCACCGCCGCCCACATCCCCATGGGCTGGCCGCTGTTGCCCTTCCCGAAGCAGCTGCGCCGCCGGCCGCTCGCGCGCACCACCCACCTCGACCGCTTCGGTTCGCCGCTGGTGGCGGGGGAGGGCCGATGACCGTCAGCGTGTACTCCACGCCGTCCGACGATTTCTTCCGGGACGGGGTCGTCGCCCGGCGCGACGTACTTTCCCGTATGGCCGATGCCGGCATTGACGGCGTCTTCTACGCCGATCACGTCAGCTTCCGCAACGGCGCCGGCATGGACGGGCTCATCCTGCTCGCCGGCCTGTCGCAGCTGCACCCCACGCTCGGCGTGCAGATCGGGGTCTACCTGCTGCCGCTGCGCCATCCGGTGCTGGTGGCCCGCCAGCTGTCCTCGTTGTGGGAGCTCGCCCCGGGGAGGGTGTCCTTCGGGGTGGGCGTCGGCGGCGAGGACCGTCACGAGATCGAGGCCTGCGAGGTCGATCCGCGTACCCGCGGCCGGCGCTGCGACGAGTCCCTCGAGGTGCTCCAGCGGCTGCTGGCGGGCGAGACCGTCACCCATCACGGCACGTTCTTCCACCTCGACGAGGTGCTCATCCGCCCCACGCCGGTCCCGCCCATCCCGGTCTACGTGGGTGGCCGGTCCGACGCAGCGCTGCGGCGTACCGGGACCTACGGGCAGGGATGGATCGGCACCTGGTGCTCGGTCGAGCGGTTCCGTGCTGCGGTGGACCTCTGCGCTGCGACGGCCGCCGAAGCGGGTCGGGGAGCGGTCGACTGGCATCACGAGCTGCAGGCCTGGATCGGGCTGGGCCCCGATCGGGAGTCGGCGCGCGCTGCGGTGTCCACGGCCATGGAGCGGTTCTACGGCGTGCCCTTCGCCGCCTTCGAGCGTTACGTGCCCTACGGGACGCCGCAGGAGGTGGCCGGGTTCCTGCAGCCCTACGTCGAGGCCGGCGCGAAGCAGCTGAACCTGACCCCCTGCGGTGCGCCCGGCACCGACCTCGTGGCCCTGACCGGCGAGGTCCGGGCCGCGCTGGCAGGCTGACCGGGCACCGCCGCCCGTCACACCGTCCGGCAACGTCGCCCGGTCGGTGCTGCGCCGGTCGCCCCGACGGTGCCCGGTCGGGTGCAGCGGAACCGTTACGGTTTCGGGCATGGAGCCGCTGGCCGACGACAACCGTCCACCCGAACAGCTCAGGGTGTCGCGTCGCAAGCTGATGCTGGCCGGTGCGGCGGTCGTCGTCGTGGCCCTCGCCGTCGCGATCGCCGTGGTGCTGCTGAACCGCAACCAACCCGGTGTCGACGAGGTCGCCGTCCAACTGCGGACGGCGATCGCCGAGTCGGCGCCGCCGAAGGCGGCGGACGGC
>CAIXPF010000188.1 GCA_903921205.1 uncultured Acidimicrobiia bacterium
CGAGCGTTCGATGCTGACCATGGTCCGCACCGAGGCCATCCCCTACCAGTCCATGGTCGAGGGCATGCTGCCGCACTGGGACTGGGAGACCATCCCCGAGTACCTCGACAGCCTCGACCGGGCCCCGCTCGGCGTGAACTGCATCCAGTACATGCCGACCGCGTCGCTGATGATCTACGTGATGGGCCTCGAGGCCGCCAAGACCCGTGCGGCCACCCCCCAGGAGCGCAAGGAGATGCAGCGCCTGCTGCACGAGGGCATGGACGCCGGCCTGTGCGGCTTCTCCATCCAGCGCCTCGGCCCCAACTCGGTGCAGGCCGACTACGACGGCACCCCGATGGTGACCGACACCATGTGCGACGAGGACATCCTCGCCCTCGGCGAGGTCCTCGCCGAGCGTGACGAGGGGTTCATCCAGCTCACCCAGGGCACCGGTGACATCCGCGCCGACATCGCCTTCATCGAGAAGCTCGCCGCCGTGGCCCAGCGTCCGATCCTGCACAACGTGGTCGCCCCCTCCCGCAAGGACCCCGAGGTCCACCGCCGTCCGCTGCGCTGGATCGAGAAGGCCTGGCAGCAGGGCCTGCCCATCTACGCCCAGACCGGCACCGGCCGGGCGGGGTTCGCCTTCACCCTCGAGCACTGGAACCTCTACGACGCCTCCCCGGCGTGGCGGGCCATCACCACCGGCACCAAGGAGGAGCGCATGGCCAAGATGCGCGATCCCGAGCTGCGCGCCGCCGTGGTCGCCGAGTCCGAGGAAGCCGACCGTCGCCTCCAGGTCATCCAGGCCGGCGTCGGTGGCAACCCGGCCGGTCTCATCATCCAGGGCGTCAACCGCCAGGCCGACCTGCAGAAGTACGTGGGCCGTTCGGTGGGCGACATCGCCGCCGACGAGGGCAAGAACGTCATCGAGACCATGCTCGACCTGTCGCTCATGGGCGATCTGAACGTCGAGTTCCTCGGCCCGGACAAGGGCTCCAACGCCCAGTTCATGGCCGAGATGATGAACGACTCGCCCTACACCATCCCCGGCGTGTCCGACGGCGGTGCCCACACCAAGTTCTTCACCGGCGGCGCCTACACCACCGACTTCCTCACCTGGCTGGTGCGGGACGAGGGCGTGGTCACCCTGGAGGAGGCCCACTTCCGCCTGTCGGCGCTGGCCGCGCACGCTGCCGGCTTCCGTGACCGTGGCGTGCTGCGTGAAGGCGCCGCCGCCGACGTCGTGGTGTACGACATGGAGGAACTGGCCATCGATCCGCCGTGGATCGGGAACCAGGAGTACGACCTGCCCGGTGGTGAGTGGCGCCGGGTGCAGCGTGCCAAGGGCTACCAGGACATCATCGTCAACGGCGAGGTGACCTTCCACGAGGGTGACTGCACCGGCGCCCTGCCGGGTCGTCTGCTCCGCCACGGCAAGGGCTGAGCGCCCACCGACCCTTCCGGAACGTGACGGCCGCCGGCCGCTCGTCGGAACCCGCTCCGGGCAACCGGTTCGGACCGACGGGCGGCCGGCGGTCCGCGTGCGGCCTGTTCGCGCCGCACCTGACCGGCCTGGTCCCACCACCGCCGGCGGTCGGGCCGAGCCAGTAGCGTCCGGCCGGTGTCGAGCCACCGTCGTGCCACCGCTGCCGTGCTCGGCGCGGCGGTGCTGTTCGGCACGACCGGTACCGCAGCGGCGCTGGGGCCGGCGGGCGCCACGCCGTTCACCATCGGCACCCTGCGCATCGTGATCGGCGCGGTGGCGCTGTGGTGCTCGGCCCGGCAACGCCCGTCACCGAGTCAGTTGCGCCGCCACCTCGGGCTGTTCGCCCTCGGCGCAATCGGGGTGGCTGCATATCAGCCCACCTTCTTCACCGGCACCGCCCGTTGTGGGGTGGCCCTCGGCACCATCGTGGCGCTCGGCAGCGGCCCGCTGTTCACCGGCATCATCGAGTGGCTCTGGATGCGTCGGGTGCCCGCCGCGACGTGGTGGCTGGCCACAACGGTGACCATCGCCGGCGGTGCGCTCCTCGTTCTCGCCGGCGGCGACGCCGGCACCGTAGGTGTGGCCGATCCGCTCGGGGTGATCGGCGCGCTCGGGGCAGGGCTCAGCTACGCGCTCTACGCCGTCGCAGCGGGCCGGCTCATCCGCCTCGGTGTGCACTCGACCGTGGCCCTGGCATGGCCGTTCACCCTCGGGGCGGTGCTGTTGCTGCCCGGCCTGATCGGCCGGCCCCTGGGCTGGGTGCTGGAGTGGCGCGGCGTGCTCATGCTGGCCGAGCTGGGCCTGGCCACGGTGGGACTCGCGTACAGCCTCTACGGCTACGGCCTGCGAACCCTCGAACCGTCGACCGCGGTGACCCTGACCCTGGCGGAGCCGCTCACCGCTGCGGTGCTCGGCGTGATCGTGTTGGGCGAGCACCTGCAGCCGTTCGGCTGGCTCGGTGCCGCGCTGGTGGTGGCCGGACTCGCGCTGGCCGGCGGGGTGTTCGACCGTTACCGGTCGTAGCAGCGCAGCTCGACCACGTTGGCATCCGGGTCGAGCACGTAGAGGCTGGTGGCGATGCCCTGGGCCCCCCAACGGCGTGCGGGACCCTCGACGACGACAAACCGGCCGGAGGCCGCCAACCCGGCCAGATCGGTGGGAGCGACCACCAGGCACAGGTGGTCGACGTTGCCCCGCTGACCGTTGGCGAGGTCAACATCGGTCTCGCCGTACAGCAGGTCGATGACCGTGGTGGCGTCCACCCGCACCGAGGGGAACGGAACCTCGCCCGCCCGCCAGAGCTCGACCCGTTCGGTGGGCAGACCCAACTCCTCGTGGTAGAAGCGCAACGAGCGTTCGACGTCGGGGGTGACAAGCACCAGATGATCGAACCCGATGACCTCGAGGGCGTGTGCCATGGCTTCACGCTACCCGTGGCCCCACTGCAGCGCCGGTCCGGGCCGGCCTCGGTTGGGCGCGACGCTCCGGCACGCGTCGCGCCCGGCGAGGCCCTACGGTTCGGCCATGCGCGCCGCCGTCATCGACCCGACCAGACAGAGCCTTGACGTCGTCGAGTTGCCCGACCCCACACCCGGTCCCGGCGAGCTGCTGGTCGAGGTGCGCGCCGCCGGTCTGAACCGGGCCGATCTGGCGGTCCGGGCCGGCGGGTACGTGGTCGGCACGAGCCGCAACGCCGCCACCAGCGCCGCTGCGGCCCCGGCGATCGCCGGGGCCGAACTGGCCGGCGAGGTGGTGGCGGTGGGCCGCGACGTGACCGGTTGGCAGGTCGGGGACGCGGTCATGGCCCAGGGCCGGGGCTACGCCGAGCTGGCGGTGGTCGACGCCGCCCTGGCACTGCACAAGCCGGTGTCGTTGAGCTGGGAGGAGGCCGGCGGCCTGCCGGTGGCATTGCTGACCATGCACGACGCCCTGGCCACCAATGGACGCTGGCAGGAGGGGGACACGGTTGCGGTGCACGCCGCGACCTCCGGCGTCGGGGTGATCGGCATGCAGCTGGCGTTGCATCTGGGCGCACCGCTGGTGTTCGGGATCTCCCGTACCCCGACGAAGTGGCCGGCGCTTCGGGCCGCGCTCGGGGCCGGCTCCGCCGACCCCGAGGCTCACGCGCAGACCCAGCAGACCCCGGGCGCGTCGCAGGGCCTGCTCGGCCGGCAGGGTCCGGCCGACCGGGTGGTGTTGGTGGAGGCGGGCGAACTGGCCGAACGCAGCGCGGCGCTCACCGCCGACCGCGGCATCGACGTCATCATCGACAACGTCGGCGCGGCGGTGCTCGAGGACTCCCTCGCCGCTGCGGCGATCCGGGGCCGCATCGTGCAGGTCGGACGGCTCGGTGGCCGCAACGGCCACCTCGACCTCGACGAGTTGGCCCGCAAGCGGGTCTCGCTCATCGGCGTCACCTTCCGGACCCGCACCCGGGCCGAACGGCTGGCCGTGGTCGAGGCCGCCCGCCGCGATCTCGGTACTGCGCTCGAGGCCGGTGCGCTGCGCCCCGTGGTGCACCGGGTCTACCCCCTGGTCGAGGCGCTCGCCGCTCAGGACGACCTGGCCCGCAACGACCACGTGGGCAAGCTCGTGCTCCGGCCCTGACCGCACCACCGAACCCGCCGACGGGGCGCTCCGCCGGGCTGCACCGAGCCCGAGCGGGGCGGTTCCACACCACCGGGTCCGCACCGGCGGCCGCAGCGGCCATCATCACCGGCGCGGACGGTCGGCATCGGCCATGATACGGGCCATGGGGAACATCAACTTCGTGCTGTTCGTGCTCCGGGTGGGCCTCGGCGTCACCATGGCCTTGCACGGCTGGAACAAGCTCCGCAACGGCATCGGTGGTACCGCCGGCTGGTTCCAGAGCATCGGCATGCGACCGGGACGCCTCAACGCCTACATGGCCGCCTACACCGAGATCGGCGGCGGTGCCCTGCTGGCCATCGGCCTGTTCACCCCCTTTGCCGCAGCAGCCATGATCGGCCTCATGCTGGTCGCCTACTGGGTGGCTCATCGCGACAACGGGTTCTTCATCTTCAACAAGGACCAGGGCTGGGAATACGTGCTGATCATCGGCCTCGCAGCCCTGGCGATCGGTGGCATCGGCCCGGGTGAGTGGTCGGCAGACGACATCCTCGGCCTCAGCGACCCGTTCTACAGCGGCTGGTGGGGGGTGGCGATAAGCCTGGTCGGCGGCATCGGCGGCGGCTTCGCCCAGCTCGGCGTGTGCTACCGGCCGCCCAAGAAGGACTGACCACGGCAGCCGGGCACGGCCGGGCCGAACACCGCGGCCGGGCATACGTCGTCAGATGATGCCGTCCCGGCGCAGGTCCTGGCGTTGCTCGACCACCAAGCCGAAGGCGTCGAGCACCTCGTCGGTCTGTTCCCCGGGGCGGGGAGCACGGCGGCGGATCCCGGTGGGCGTCCGTGAGAACTTCGCCGCCGGGGCGGTGAGCGGATGGACCGAGCCATCGGCGAGCGTGACCGGGACGAGCATCTCGCGGGCCTGGACGTGCGGCTCCGCCGCCGCCTCGGCGTAGCTGTTGACCTTGGCCACCACGACACCGGCGGCGTTGAGTTCGGCGACGACCTCGGCGCTGGTGCGCCCGACGCAGTAATGGCCGACCATGGCGTTGACCGCGTCGCGAGAACCGGTGCGTTCGACGTTGGTGGCGAAGCCCGGGGCCGTGGCGAACTCCTGGCGACCCATCACCTCGCACAGCGCCCGCCAGTGCGCGTCGAGCACGACGGCGATGTACACCATGCCGTCGCTGCAGGCGTAGGCGCAGGTGGGGACGCTGCCGGGGACCTCGCTGCCCCAACGGGGTTGCGGCAGACCGGTCGCACCGGCGGTGAGGTGCCCATTGCTCTGGAACAACAGCGCATCGAGCAGTGCGACATCGACGTGCTGGCCCTCGCCGGTCTGGTCGCGATGGTGCAGCGCGGCGATCGCACCGAGGGCACCGTGCAATCCGGCCAGGTCGTCGGCGAGGAAGGTCGGGGCCTTGGTCGGACCGCCGTCGACTGCCCCGTTCAACGACATCCAGCCACCGGCCGCCAGCGCCGCGGGGTCGTACCCGGGTCGCTCCGACCAGGGGCCGTACTGTCCCCAGCCGCTGATCGACACGAAGACGATGTCGGCCTTGCGGGCCCTGCAGGCTTCGTAGCCGATACCCCAGCCGTCGAAGGTGCCCGGCTTGAAGTTCTCCAGCACGATGTCGCACTGCTCGACGAGATCGAGGAACAGCGCCTGGCCGTCGGGACGGCGGAGGTCGACGCTGACGCTGCGCTTGTTGCGGTTGACGGTCTCGTGGGACAACGGCAGGTCCGTACCGGGCAGCATGGGCGGCCAGTAACTGCCGCCCGGCGAGCCCGGGAGGTCGACCCGGATGACGTCGGCACCGAGGTCGGCCAGGACGCAACCGCCGAGCGGGCCGGCCCACGCCGTGGTGGCCTCGAGCACCACGACCCCGTGGAGAGGTCCGGTGCGATCGTCGCGGGCATTGCGGAAGAACTCGTCTCGCTGCACGAGCCGGAACTGTAGAGCCCGTCCGCCCGGAGTGCCGCTGGACCGGTGAACCCCTGAACCGGCCGGACCCGGTCGCCTGGTGGCTCGGCGGCTCGGTCGCCCGGCCGGTGGCCCGGTGGCCCGGTGGCCCGGTCGATCACGGGCGGGGTGCGTCGGGACAGATGGCGCCGACCGCCTACGCTGCCCGCTGATGTCCGGCGGACCGCTGCGGTGACGGTGAAGGGCCCCGACCGTCTGCGCGTCAGCCACGATGCCGCCGTGTTGCTCACCGCCCGCGGGCTGCGGGCCTTCGCCGACGGGCTGGTGTCGGTGGTGTTGCCGCTGTACCTCCTGGCGCGCGGATTCTCGCCGTGGCGCATCGGGGCGCTGGTGACCGCCACCCTGCTCGGATCGGCCGCGGTGTCCCTCGGAGTGGGGTTCCGGGCGCACCGCTTCGACCGGGCTGCGCTGCTGCGGACCGTCGCCTTGGCCATGGCCGCCACGGGACTGCTGTTCTTCGCGTTCACCGGGTTCTGGCCGCTGCTGATCGTGGCCACCGTCGGCACCCTCAACCCGTCGAGCGGCGATGTCAGCGTCTTCCTGCCGACCGAGCAGGCGCTGTTGCCCTCGACCGTGCAGGACCGTCATCGCACGTCGCTGTTCGCCCGCTACGCCTTCGTGGGCTTCGGCCTCGCTGCGATCGGATCACTCGCCGCCGTGGTTCCGGCGCAGCTGCACCGCTGGTTGGGTTGGCCCGAGGTCACCGTGCTGCGGGCCACGTTCGCGTTGTACGCCGCGATCGGCCTGGCGGTTTGGGTCACCTATCGGCGTCTGACACCTGGCCTGGGTCGGGCCGAAGGCGAGGCCAGAACCCCGCTGGGCCCGTCGCGAGCCATCGTGCTGCGCCTGTCGTTGCTGTTCTCGCTCGACGCCTTCGGCGGCGGCTTCGTGGTGCAGGCCATCCTGGTGCTGTGGCTCCGCCAACGCCATGACCTGTCCACGGCGACCACCGGTCTGCTGTTCTTCTGGGCCGGTTTGGCGTCCGCCGCCTCGGCGTTGTCGGCGCCGTGGCTGGCCCGGCGTATCGGGCTCATCCGCACCATGGTGTTCACCCACCTTCCGGCCAACCTCTTCCTGGTTCTGGCGGCGTTCATGCCCTCGGCCACCGGGGCGGTGATCTTCCTGCTGGCCCGTGCGGTGCTCAGCCAGATGGACGTCCCCGCCCGAACCAGCTACGTCATGGCCGTGGTGACTCCCGCCGAGCGCCCAGCGGCAGCGAGCGCCACCAACGTGCCGCGCAGCCTGGCAGCGGCGGCCACCCCCTTCGCCGCCGGCTGGCTGCTGTCGGTCACGTCCTTCGGCTGGCCGCTGGTCATCGCCGGGGTGCTCAAGGCGGTCTACGACCTCATCCTGCTGCGCATGTTCCGCGATCTGCGGCCGCCCGAGGAGCAGGCGGCAACCCGTCCGTCCGGTGCCTGAGGGGATGCGGGGCCGCGGCCGAACGGCCGGAAGAACGAGCGCACGAACTCACGATCTCGCAGGCACGGCACCCTGCCCGGACAGCACCCCGATGACGCGCGCCTTCGCCGCCGGCAGGTCGCGCACCGTTCGTTCGATGGCACCGGCCGGACGGCAGAACACGAACCGGCACTCGCTCACCGTCTGGCCGGTCACCGCCTCGAGTGCCACGGCGTAGGACGCGGCCTGCAGTTCGTACCGATCGAGCTTGGCGTCGACCTCGGCGTCGGAGCTGACGGTGTCGGTCTTGTAGTCGATCACGACGAGACCTTCGGCGGTCTCCACCAGTAGGTCGACGTAGCCCTCGAGCACTCGCTGCCCGAACGGAGCGGCCACGTACAGCTCTTTGTGATGGCGATGGCGGGCGGCGAGACCCACCGCGTCGCTGGCCAACGCCGATGCGACCAGACGTTCGACGGTCTCGGCGAGCGGCTCGATCGACTCGAGCGCACACTGCTGACGGACCACGGCCGCAACCTCGACCGGACGGGTGAGATCGAGGACCTGCAGCGCGGCGTGCACCGCCTGGCCCACGGCGGTCCCGGCACGCCCGCGGCGGCGCACCAGCGGTCCGTCACCGTCGGCGGTATCCGCGTGGTCGTCGTCCTGTTCGGGCAACGGCAGGATCGACTCGACGACACCGGTCTGATGCGCATCGGCGCGCAAGGCACCGGAACGCGCCGCCTGTACCGATTCGGCCACCCCGGTCGCCGAGACGGTACGGGCCTGCCTGAACGGCTCGACCAGTGCGGCCCGGGCCGCGACCCACCCGTCCCGGGCCGCGAACACCGCATCGAACGACGGCGGGTCGGCCCCGCCGGCGGGCCCGGGCACCTCGACCGCCGGGGGTGTGGCCGGCCCCTCCGTGCGGTCCGACGGATCGAGCGACAGGCTGCGGCCGTCCTCATGGGGGCGCACCAAGGACGATGCGGCTCCGGCGGAGAACGACCACACCCGTTCGGCGTAGCTGCCCGCCTTGCCCGCCTGATGGTGGCAGCTGACCACGAGATGGTCCCGCGCCCGGGTGGCGGCGACGTAGAGCAGGCGGAGCTTCTCGTGCTCGTCCATCTCCGCCTCGATGTCGGCGCGGAGTTGGTGCTCGGCGGTGCGCAGCTGCGCGTTGAGTGCCAGGTGCGGGAGGCCCGTCGGGTCCCACAGGACGCTGACCCCCGAGCGTGAGCCACCCTTCGCCGTGGTCATACCGGTGAGAATGGTGACGGGGAACTCCAGGCCCTTCGCACCGTGGATCGTCATGATCTGCACGGCGGTCTCGTCGGTCTCGGGCAGCAGCGGCTCGTGGACGCGCGCGCCATCGGCCCCCTGCATCGCCGCCCAATCGACGAACGCACGCAGCCCACCGCCTCCGGCTTCCTCGAAGGCGCGAGCCTGGTCGATGAGGAAGCGCAGTCGCTTCCACACATCCGCCGGTCGCGTGGCCCCGAACCCGAGCAGGAAGGCATGCCGCTCCTGCGTGAGGCGGGTCAGCATGGCCGAGGGGGTGAGCCACCATCGCTGCTCCCACAGCGTCCGCAGGTGACGGTGGGCGGCCGACACCGGATGATCGGCTTCGAGCGCAGCCGGCGGGTCACGGCGCAGATCCCACCGCCCACCGCACTGGTGGTAGGTGTACAGGTCGATGTCGGAACAGCCGTACAGCGGTGAGCGAAGGGCTGCAATGAGGCTGACCTCGTCGCCCGGATCGTCGATGGCCCGTAGGACCGACACCAGGTCGCGCACCTCCTGCGTGTCGTAGACCAGCGTCCCGGTGGCCAGCCGGTACGGCACCAGCGCAACGTCGAGCGCCTTGCGCAGGTAGGGCAACGAGGTGCGGGTCGGCAGCAGGATCGTGATGTCGGCGGCGGACACGGGCCGCCACTGCCTGGTGCGCAGGTCCTGCACCGGCCATCGATGCGGCTCCGCCAACATCTCGGCGACGAGAGTGGCGACGTCGGCAGCTTCGGCCTCGCGCAGCGGCCCGGCCTTGACCTTGGGGTCGGGATGGGGTCCACCGAGCATCACCGGACGGTGGTCGGCGCCGGAGTCGGCGGGGCGGAACGCCTCGAGCGGCTCGTAGGCCGGCTGCTGACCGGGTATCTCGTCGGGCATCAGCGAGCCGAACAGCGCGTTGACCCAATCCAGCACGGGCTCGACCGTGCGGAAATTGGTGGACAACCGGGCGAGCCCGCCGTTCGCGCCGAACCGGTCGCGGGCGGCGAGGAACAGCTCGATGTCGGCTCGGCGGAACCGGTAGATGGACTGCTTCGGATCGCCGACAAAGAAGACGCTGCCCTCGGGCGGGTCGAGCGCGGTCCATGCCGTCGGGCCCCCGCCGGCGACGGCGGTGGCGATCAGCAGTGCCAGCTCGATCTGGATGGGGTCCGTGTCCTGGAACTCGTCGAGCAGCAGGTGCGTGAACCGCTGATGCAGCGCAGTGCGGGCCTCGTCGTGATGGCGTAGCAGCTCACGGGCGAGGACCAACAGGTCGTGGAACTCGAGGCCTCCCTCGGCTCGACGCCGCGCCGCACCGTCGAGCACGAACCGCGCGGTCAGCACCAGGAGCCGGTGCAGCACCCCCTCGGTCACCCGCGCTGCCGCCTGGGCGGCCGAGGCGGCGATAGCGGGCATGACCGCCCGCGCCGCCTCGATATCGGGCCAGTCGCCCGCCTTGCCGAGCTTCCTCCTTGCACCGCAGCTCTTGACGAAGGCCTGCAGCTGCGGCAGCTGACTCTCGGGCGGCAGCGACAGCAGCTGTCGGGCCTCCTGCACCGTCTCGGCCATCTTCGCCAGCAGCTTGTCGTCGGGGCTGGTGCAACCGGCCATCATCGCCTCGAGGTCGTCGATCAGCGGCACCAGGCTGCTGAGATCGAGCGGCTCGAGCGGCTCGAGCGGCAGGGCGGCGAGCGGGCCGAGCAGGTCCCAGTTCTGGTTGAGCTGGGCAGCGACCTCGCGCAGGCTCGACACCCGCAGGGACCGGGGCTCGAGCGGGACACCGAGGAGCGCGGCGTGCACCAGCAGGTCGTCGTAGCCCCCATCGGCGTACAGCTCGTCCATGAACTGTGTCCAGCGTTCCTCGACCGCGAGCTGGGAGGACAGCTCGTCGAGCACCGTGATCCGAGGCGGCAACTCGGCGGCCACCGCGAACTCGCCGAGGATCCGACTGGCGAAGCCGTGCAACGTGGTGATCGCCGCACGGTCGGCGTCGGCGAGGGCGGCGGTACAGCGCCGCACCTCCTCCGGATCGCTGCCGTCGCGGCAGCGACGTTCGAGCTCGACCCGGACGCGGCTCTGCAGTTCGGCTGCGGCGGCCTCGGTGAAGGTGATCGCGGCGATCTGCTGCAACGCGACGCCCTGCAGGACGACCAGGTTGCAGATCCGTCGAACCAGCTCGGTGGTCTTGCCCGTGCCCGCACCGGCATCCACGAACAGGGTGCGATCGAGACCGTCCCGGGCGATGCGATCGCGATCGGGCTGGTCGCCAGGGATGCGGGGGGCGTTCATGCCGGCTCCGACAGGGTCAGGGCGGCGCGCACCGCCAGCCGGGAGTCGTTGGCCTTGGCCTCGGCCATCTCGCCACGATCGCCGGGACAGACCCGGTCGAAGGGGCAATGCCGACAACCGCTGTGCGAGGCGAAGAAGGCGTCCCACTCCCCCGGGACCGCATCGAACACCCCGCGCTCGATACCGGTTGCGATGGTGCCGACGACGTCGACGAAACGCTCCTGGCGGGCGTTGTCCCAGATGTAGCCCTTACGGGAGTCCCCGGGGCTTGGACGCAGCATCCAGTAGTACGCCGCCGCCTCGTCCGCTCCGAGATGCTGCAGGCCGGCCTGCGCATACATCCCGAGCTGCAGGGTCTTGCCGCTGCTGACGGGGTCGGACTCGAGATCCCGGTAGGCGGTGTCCTTGCCGGTCTTGTAGTCGAACACCACGACGCGACCGTCGGCGGTCCGATCGACCCGGTCGGCCCGACCCGACAGCAACAACCGGCGCCCGCCGGGCAACTCGAGCTGGACCGGATCGACGCCGGTGTCCGGCCCGAACCCCCACTCGGCCAGCTCGGGCCGGCTGCGGGCGCTGCGACGGTACTGACTGTCGTCGGTGAGGAACCGATCGAGATCCTCGAGAAGCTCGGCACGGTCCATACGCCACAGCAACGCCCGCCCGGTACGCGCACGCCGTTCGTAGTCGGCGCACACGTCCTCGGCGATCGCGTGCACCCGTGCCCGTTCGGCATCGCTCCACGGCTGGTCGGGGTCGGGAGCACCCCGAGCGAGGACCTCGCGCAAGAACCGTTCGAGGACCTCGTGCAACAACGAGCCGCGATCGACGGCGCTGAGCTGCACCACCCGTTCGGGCTCGTCACGCTCACCGACACCCAGCACGTGGGCAAGGAGATACCGGAACCCGCAGTTCGCCCAGATCTCGAGCCGGGAGGACGACAGCACCATCGTGCCCAATTCCGGCAGCGACGCTGCGGCCAGATTGCCGTCCCACTCGGTGAACACCTCGGAGAGCCGCGCCCGTTGGGCCACCAGACCCCGGCCGACCAGGCCCGCCAGCGGGTGCTGCAGCGGGTCACCTCCTGCGGCGACGGCTTCGCTCATCACCACCAGATCGCGCTCGGCGAGATCGGCAGCGACAGGGGCGGACGCCTGCCCGGCGGCGAAGGAGGCCACCACCTGAACCACCGGGTCCGCCAGCTCGCCGAACTCTGTCATCGGTACCGGCCGACCGGCCAGCTCCGACGCGCTGTCGAGCAGCCAGCGTGAGGGCAGGGCTTCCCGGCCGCTGCGCAGATCGCCACGCGGGAACAGCATCGTGCGACGACCATGGGGAGCCGCGGCGAGCGCCGCGAGCAGCGACCGGTGCTGATCGTGCAGGCGGCTCGAGCGCAGCGCGAGCTCGCCGTGGGCCAACTTGCGGGCCTCGTCGGACAGCATGGCGTCGTCCCGCCGGGGCGACGGCCACAGCCCCTCGACGCAACCGAGGACGAACACGGCGTCGAGGTCGTGGCCGACGGCAGCGGCGAGCGGCCCGTACAGGACACCGGTGCCGAAGCGACCGTTGCGCCCCCCTGCCACATCGAGCTCGGCCCGCAACGCCCGCAGGAACACCTCCTGGGACGGATCGGGCTCGAGCAGTTCGAGCGTTGCGAGGCGCTGCAACACGGCCTCGACCCCGTCGAAGGCCCGCTGCTCGGTCTCCGGCCAGAACGACCGCCGGTTGGTCCCACCCAACAACTCCCGCAACAACCCTGCCGCCTGCTCGGACTTGGCCGACCATCCGGTGGCCTGCTCCACCGCCACGACGGCAGCGGCGAGGTTGCCGACGAAACGAGCCAACCCGTCCGCCTCGTCCGCGTCGGCCGACAGGCGGGCTGCGCGGCCGGCGGCGAGGCCCGGCTGCATCGCCTGAACGCGACAGTCCCGGGCGAAGGTATCGAGCTGGCGCGACCACCCGTGGAGTCCGCCGATCACGCCGGCCCGGCGGGAGATGCGCTCCCACGCCACCGGTCGTGCGGCCTCGTCACCGTGACGCAGCGGTGCGCCGCCGAGCAACGCCAGGACCCGGTCGCGCCGCCACTGCCGCGACGGCAGCGCCAGGGCGCCCAGGAGCGTGCGCCCCGCCACCGATTCGGCCAGCCGTACCCGCGAGGGCCCGTTCGCGGGCAGGTCCGCCGCGCCGAACTGCTGCTCGAGGATGGGCAGATAGGGCTCGGCCGTTGGATAGAACACGCCGATCCGGTCGAGCCGAACACCCTCACCGCACAGCTCGACGACCCGGCGGACGGTGGCGCGGACCTCCTCGTCGGCATCGGTGACCGAGACCAGATGATCGGCCGTGGCGACCTCGGGCGCGGCCGGGGACGGCCGGACACCGGCGCGCCGACACACCTCGAGCACGGCGTCGTCGGCCTCCTCGACGCCGGTCAGGCCCACGATGGCTGTGGAGGGAGCGATGGTGAGCACGATCGACAACAGGTGGGCGAACGGCAGGTGCGTGGCGGACGGCAGGTACCACACCACCGACCCGAACGGTTCGAGCGCCCGGGCCAGCAACGGCCGTTCCACCGCGGCGCGGACCACCGCAGCCTCGTCGTGGAAGGCACCGAGATAGCCGGCGATCGCGTCGTGGAGGTTGACCGCGGCCCGTGCGGTGCGGCCGTGCTCGGCCACGCGGTCACGCGCCGCCGGGCTGACGTTGCTGAGCTCGGCATAGAGGCCGACCAGCGCAGCCTCGGTGGCGTGGTGCTCGGCCACCTTGGCGAACGGTCCCGGGTTGGCGGCCAGTGCTCGCCGGACGGCGGCACCGAGCACCGGCCGGGTGAGTGGCCTGGTCGACAGCAGCTGATCGGCGGCGAGCAGCTCCGCGAGGCGGAACGGGGTGAGGAACGAGACGTTGGCGATGCCCGCCACCCCGACCTCGGACGAGCCGAGCAACCGGCGGGCCGACAGCCCGGTGAAGTTCGAGGGCACCACGACGGTGACCGGGGCGAGCGCAGCGCCCCCCTTCGCCTCGGCGACGGCACGCGCCAACGCCTCGGACGCAGGCCGTCCGTAGCCGACCGTCACGACATCGCGGATCATCGGACCAATGTACGCAGCGGGTAGGACAGCCGAGCGCCGGCGCAACGACGGCCCGGCACGGGCGCTACTCGAGCAGCTGGGCCGCCGCCAGATCGGCGATGCGGTCGGTGTCGTACCCGAGGAACTCGGTGAGGATGGTGAAACCGTCCTCGCCGAGGGTCGGCGCGGCCTCGTAGCCCGCCGGTGCCGTGCGCGAGAACCGGAATCGGGTGCCCTCGATCGTGATCGAGCCATGGATGTCGTGGTCGACCTGCACGAAGTGGCCGCGATGGGCGAGCTGCGGATCGGCCAGGGATTCGGGACTGTTCGCCACGGCATGGGCTGCGATGCCGGCCGCCTGGAACATGGCCTCGGCGGCGTCCTCGTCGAGGCCGGCGACGAACGCCCCGACCAGCTCGTCGAGCTCATCCCGGCGCTGTCGGCGCTCGTCGGCCCCGAGGCCGGCCAGGTCCTGCCGACCGAGCAGGCGGCACAACGCCGCCCACGCCCCGTCGTCGGTGACCGCGACGGCCAGCCAGCGGTCGGTGTCGGCGCCGCGAGGTGCGGTCCGGTACACGCCGTGCGGGGCCAGCACGTCGTCGCGGTTGCCATGACGACCGGCGACACGACCGTTGACGGTGTAGTCGAGCAGTGCCGGGGCCAACAGGTGCATGCAGGCCTCGGCCTGGGAGAAGTCCAGGTACTGGCCCTGCCCGGTGCGGCGACGTTCCTCGAGCGCCGCGAGCAGCACGGCGAGGGAGAACCGGGGTGACACGTAGTCGGTGTACGCCGAGAACGGTCCGGACGGATCACGATCGGCCCAGCCGGTGATGTGGTGGAACCCCGAGATGGCGGCCGCGAGGTTGCCGAACCCGGCGAAGGACGCCAGCGGGCCGGTCTGGCCCATGAGGCAGCTCGACAGCATGATCAGGCCCGGGTTCACCTCACGCAGGGCCTCGTAGTCGAGCCCCCAGGCCTTCATCGCCCGTGGCGAGAACGATTCGCACACCACGTCGGCCCAGCGCACCAGGTCGAGGATCACCTCGCGGGCCTCGGGGTTGCCCATGTCCAGGGCGAGGCCGAGCTTGCCGGCGTTCATGTTCATGAACAGCCCCGAGTTCTCCGCCCCACTGCGGCCCCCGAAGAAGGGCTGCAGGGTACGGGCCACCTCGAGCTTGTGCTCGGACTCGACCCGCACCACCGTCGCGCCGTAGTCGGCCATCACCCTGGTGGTCGCAGGCCCGGCCATGGCCCACATGAAGTCGAGCACCTTGACCCCGGCCAGGGGCAGCTCCCCCGGGGCCGTGCCGACCGGTACGGCCGGTACCGCAGGCCGCCGCGGCGTGGCCAGCTCGCGCTCGACCGCAGCGGTGTCCGCGCCGAGCCGGGGCGGCGGCGCGAGCGGTGCCAGCGGGGTTCGCGACGCCCGCGTCATGCTGCCCGGCATCCGGACCGGCCGGTCGAAGCCCGCAACGGTCACCGTCTGCCAGTAGTCGCGGGACTCGAGCTGCGGGCTGGCATCGACGTCGGCCACGGTGGTGACCGGCGCGATGAGCAGCCGTCGCTTCAGCGACTCCTCGAGCAGTTCGGCCTTGGTCTTGCTCATCAGGAACTCGGCCAGCACGGCCTTCAGACGCTCGAACTCCTCGACGGTCTCGCGGCCCTCGTCGACGTGCACGGCGAAGGCCACCCAGTCCTTGTCGAGGGTTGCGGCGTCGCAGAAGCCCTCCTCGTGCACCCAGCGCATCAACCGCTCCGAGAACGGTCCGATCGACGAGCCGAACAGGAAGGCCACGGTCACGTGCCCGTCCTTGCAGCGCCAAACCAGCCGCAGATCGAGCGGCGGCATCTTCAGACCGCCGGCGATGCGGACCACCTTCGGCGCCCCGAACGGTTCGGCCAGCACCATGGACTGGGTCGCCTGCAGCACCGAGGTCTGCACCGACACGTCGACGAACTGGCCCAGACCGCTGCGCTGCCGCTCGAACAGGGCGATCAACGCCACGTCGGCGGCATCCGCTGCGGCATGGTGCCATGCCTGCGGCAGCGAGATACGCACCGGCGCACGGTCCTCGTCGCCGGTCAGGGCCAGGTACCCCCCGGCGGCCATGAGGGTGAGGTCGGTGGCGGCGTAGGCCGCCTTCGGCCCGTCCTGCCCGAACGGGGTGATCGACACGTGGACCAGTGCCGGGTTGTCGTCGCGCAAGCGCTGCGGGTCGAGGCCGATGGCGGCGAGCGCTCCGGGAGCCTCGTTGTCGATGAGGATGTCGGCGCCACGCACCAGTGCCCGGAACCGCTCACGGTCCTGCTCGGAATGGGCGAGGTCCCACACCACCGAACGCTTGCCCCGGTTGAACGACCAGTGCACCAGCGACCGCTCGGGGCCGGCCACGTCCCCGGCGAAGGGGCCCTGGGCCCGGGCGTCGCTGCCGCCCGGTGGTTCCACGGCGATCACCTCGGCGCCGAGCTGGGCGAGCATCAACCCGGCGAGGTTGCCACGATGGTCGGTGAGATCGACCACGCGGTACGGCGTGAGCATGGACGACGTGGACATGGACGACGTGGACATGGACGGCGCAGTCTCCCCCACTCGATCGGATGCGAGCGGCCGCAGCCTAGGTGTCCGTCACCGCAGCTGCGCCGGGCCGTCACCGGCGCACGAGCGGACGCAGCGGGGCTACGGTGCGCCCATGACCGACTTCGCCGACTGGCAGGCTGTGTACGACCTCTCGCTCCGCTACGCCGAGGCCATCGACCGGCGACGCTGGGACGACCTGTGCGACGTGTTCGCCCCGACGGTCCGGGTCGACTTCTCGAGCTTCTCCGGGGCGCCGGCATCGCCGGACCCGGTGGAGGGCCCGGCATGGGTGTCGGTGGTGCGCGGGACCATCGACGGCTTCGTGTCGACCCAGCACCTCATCGCCAACCACCGGATCACCGTCGAGTCGCCCACCACGGCCCGCTACACCGCCTACGTACAGGCGCAGCACTGGATGAGCCGCGACCGCTGGTACCTGGTCGGCGGCTCCTACGACAACGAGGCCACCTGCACCGACGGCCGCTGGCGCCTGTCGGCGATCACGTTCAACCAGACCTGGGACGCCGGCGATCGCGGCCTGCTGCGGGAAGCGGGCCGGCTGGCCCGCGGTCGGTAGGTTGCGGACATGGCCGACCTCGAGCAGATCATGCGGACCACGTTCGCCTGCCGTTCCTTCACCGAGGAACCCCTCCCCGACGACGAGCTGACGGCGATCCTCGAGATCGCCCGGTTCGCGCCCAGCGGCGGCAACCGCCAGGGCTGGCACGTCATCGTGGTACGCAACCCCGACACCAAGGCCGAGCTCATCGAGCTGTCGGTGCCCGCCATCGAGCTCTACGTGGCCCAACGGGCCGCCGGCGAGAACCCGTGGAACACCGTCGAACCATCCTCGGTCGATCCCGCCACGGTGTCGGTCCCGCCGGCGGCGACGGCGTGGTATCGCGAGCTGGCCAAGGCCCCGGTGCTGCTCGTGGTGGCCCTCGACCTGCGGGTCGTCGCCTCGGCCGACCGCCATCTCGACCGCATCGGCGTGATCAGCGGTGCCTCGGTCTATCCCTTCGCCCAGAACATCCTGCTCGCTGCCCGCGACCGCGGCTGGGCCGGGGCGCTCACCACGTTCGTCGCCGCCGCGGAGCCCGCCGTGCAGAGCCTGCTGCGGCTCCCGTCGTACGTGGCCGTGGCGGCGCTGGTCCCGCTCGGCCGGCCGGAGAAGGTCCTCACCAAGCTCACCCGCAAGCCGGTCGCCGAGTTCGCCCACCTCGAGACGTGGGACGGCCCGGCCCTCGGAGCCGCGCCGACGAACGCGTGAGCTCGCTCGCCGGCATCGAGGCCCGTGACGACCGCGCCGCCTGGACGGCGCTGGCCGAGCTCTACCACCGCTACCTCACCGGTCTGCTGCTGTCGCTGGCCAGCCGTGAGGGCACGGCGCGTACCGCCACGGTGGTGCGCCGCACGTTCCGCCGCCAGCATCTCGAGCTGTTCCTTCCCGGTCTGGCCAAGCTCGGGCTCACCGAGCTGCCGCCGGCGGTGGCCTGCGCGCAGTACCACGTCCTGTCCAACGCCCTCGGCGGTGTGGGCGTGAGCTGGATCCCCGAGAGCGACACCAAGTCCTGGGTGCGCTACCACCCGCCCCGCTGGATCTTCGACGGCACCGCGGTGTGCGCCATCCCCACCGAGGTGAGCCGGGCGATGATGGAGGGCTGGCACGCCCACAACGGCGTGTCCTTGGGCAATCCCTGCCTCGGCTTCGTGTGCACGATGCAGACCACCGACGGTCAGCCCGGCCTCGAGGGGTACTACATCGAGGAGGACCATCCGCTCGACCCCGAGGACCGGTTGCGCTTCGCCCCGGGTGAGCGGCCACCCGGTCCTCCCGCCGAGCTGCCCCTGCCCGACTGGGACCCCCGCCGCATCGCCAAGGTCGAGCGGAACTACTCGGTGGCCTACGTGCGCAGCATCCTGCCCGAGCTCGCTGCGGTGCTCGGCCCCGCCGACGCCGGCTTCGTCGGCCGCATCGCCGGACGCCAGGTCGCGATGCAGTACCGCAACGCCGTCACCGGCCTGCTCGAGCCCGACGTTGCCGCCACGGAGACCGGCCCGGTGGCCTTCGCCGGCCGCTTCGCCCGGCTGCTGCGCGCCCACGGCGACCCGGTCGAGGTCAGCACCCGCGGACCGTACCCGGTGGTACGGCAGGTCGGCTGGAGGCTGGCCGATGGGCTCAGCCTGCCGGAGGAGTCCTTCGAGGCGTGGAACGGCCTGTGGGAGGGGCTCGCCGCCATGGAGGGACTGCGGCTGGTGGTCACCGGACGACAGGACCTCGGCGACGAGGCCTTCACCTGGGAGATCCGGCCCCGCCGCTGAACGAGCTGTGCGTCAGCGCGGCATCTGTCCGTCGTCAACCTTGACGACGGTCCCGGTGACGAACTCCGAGGCGGGGGCGCACAGGTACAGCAACGTGCTGTCGAGCTGCGCCGGGTCGCCCATGCGGGCCCGGGCCATGCCCTTGGTGAAGTCGCCGAGACGAGCGACCATACCGTCCATCATCTCCGAGGAGAATGCGCCCGGGGCGATGCCGTTCACGTTGATGTGGAACCGGGCCCACTCGACCGCGAGCGTCTCGGTCATGCGGTTCACCGCCGCCTTGGTGATCGAGTACAGCGCCGCACCCACCCCGTCGTACTGGTAGGCGCCCATGGAGGAGATGTTCACCATACGGCCCGGCATGCCGGCCTCGATCAGCCGCCGCCCGACCTCGATGGCCAGCAGATACGGGCCCCGCAGGTTGGTGTCGATCACGGCGTCGACCAGCTCGACGGACATCCTGTGGGCCCGCTGGGCGTCGGGTATGCCGGCGTTGTTGACCAGGATCGTGACCGTACCGAACGCCGCCTCGGCCTGATCGACCGCGGCCACGATCGAGGCTGCGTCGGTGACGTCCA
Source organism: uncultured Acidimicrobiia bacterium (assembly GCA_903921205.1). Classification (GTDB taxonomy): domain Bacteria; phylum Actinomycetota; class Acidimicrobiia; order Acidimicrobiales; family CAIXPF01; genus CAIXPF01. Next base: position 19,547 of record CAIXPF010000188.1, read on the forward strand.
TCGGTACTGCCACGCAGGTACCGCCGGCGGCGGTGATGGACGCAGCGAGTTCCTCCAACCGGTCGGCGCGGCGTGCGGTGGCCACCACCGACGCGCCTGCTGCAGCGAGCACCCGGGCGAAGCGGTGGCCCAGGCCCGAACTCGCCCCGGTCACCAGGGCCACCTGGCCGGTCAGATCGGTCGAGCCGTACGGCAGCGGGAAGCGTTCATCGGTCATGGTCAGAGCCCTTTCTCGGCAAAGCGGACCCGCACGCGGTTCAGCACGTCGACGAAGGTGTCGGTGTCCTGGGCCCCGGGGATCAGCAGACGATCCTCGACCACGAACGCCGGAACCCCGGTGATCTCGCGGTCCATCGCGCCCTGCAGGTCGGCCAGCACCACGTCCCGGTAGGCGTCGGCGGCGATGATCTCGCCGGCCTTGACGGCATCGAGCCCGGCCTCGGCGGCCAGTCGGCCCAGGGTCGCAGCATCGGCCACGTTGGCGCCGTCCTCGAAGTAGGCCCGCAGCAGCCGCTCCTTGAGCGCACCCTGGCCGGCGGCACCGGCCTCGTCCCAGGCCCAGGCCAGCAGACGGTGGGCGTCGAGGGTCGACACCCGCACCGCGGTGTCGAAGTTGTAGGCGATGCCCTCGGCCTCGCCGAGCGCGCCAAGCCGCTTCTTCATCCCGCTGAACGCACCGGGGCCGTACTTGCGGTTGATGGCCGACTCGAGGTCCTGCGGTTCGGCCGTGGCGGTCGGGTCGAGCAGGTAGGCCCGCCAGTGGATCTCGATGTCACCGGCCCAGTCGAGGCGTTCCATGGCCCGTTCGAGGCGCCGCTTGCCGAGGTAGCACCACGGACAGATCACGTCGGACCAGATGTCGATGCGCATCCGGCGAGCCTAGGCGCAACCTCCGGGACCCGCCGCGCCGCCCTCCCGGCCGAACCGGGCGCTGCGGCGGAGCCACGCCGGTTAGGTTGCGCAGCAGATCGGCCCGGGCCCTGCGCCGGGCCGGGGACACGCCGGGAGATGCACCCATGAGCCAGAACCGTTGGACGACCTACGTCGACACCGAGACCACCGTCGCGCCGGGCTGGCGTCTGGACACCGTCGTGGCCCCGAGCCGGCTGTGGGGCGCCAACGGGATCGTGTGGTCCCCCGACGATCGCCTGATGGTGACCCAGGTGTTCGGCTCGCAGGTCACCGCGATCGAGGTCCGTGCCGGCACCCACCAGGTCTACGCCCCGCTCGGCGGCGGTATCGCCGCTCCCGACGACGGCGCGTTCGGCTACGACGGCACGTTCTTCGCCACCGAGCCGATGAACGCCACCGTCTCGGCCCGCCGGCCCGACGGCACCTACCGAACCCTGCGCGACGACCTCCCGGCGGCCAACGGCATGACCGTCAGCACCGACGGACGGCGCCTGTTCGTCGACGAGTTCCGTCCCGGCGGCCGGCTGTTGGAGCTCGACCCCGCGGGCGAGAAGGCCCCGACGGTGCTCGCCGACGACCTGGCCATGCCGAACGCCTTCGCCATGGGGCCCGACGGGGCGCTGTGGTTCCCGCAGGTCCTCGCCGGCGAGATCTGGCGCTACGACCTCGACACCAAGACCCTCGAACGGCGCTTCACCGACCTCGCAACCCCCACCGCAGTCAAGTTCGACGGGGCCGGACGCCTGCTCACCAGCGAGGGTGCAGCAGGCCGGCTCACCCGGATCGACCTCGCCACCGGCGCCCGCGAGACCCTGGCACAGGTGAACCCCGGCATCGACAACTTCGCCATCGCCGCCGACGGGCG
>CAIXPF010000189.1 GCA_903921205.1 uncultured Acidimicrobiia bacterium
CGAGTTCGAGGTGCTCGCCGCCAGCATCGGCGGCGTCAGCGTCCTCTCCGCCGGACCCGCCGGCACCGAGGCGACGCCCGGCGGCCCCGCGGTCGGCGACGACGGCACCGGCACCCCGGTCGCCGGCCCGGCCGTCGCCGCCGTACCCGCCGCGCCCACCGGCCCGACGGGCGCGGACGCCGGCACGACCGGCGACGGTGGCGACCCTTCGGCGGAGGACACCGGCTCGGCTCGGATCACCCCGGCCGCGACCCACAAGCCCGCCGTCGCCGAAGCCGATGGTGCGTTCGCCGCGCCGACCGCGCCCGTCGCGACCGTGGCCCCGACCACGACACCGGAGCTGCGGGCCAACGAGACGAAGATGGTCGTCGCCCCGTCGCGCATCGATACCGTGGCCGTTGCCGCGGCACGCGCGAGCGCCGAGGCCGACCGGCCGATCCGCCTCAGCGTGCGCCTCGACCCGCCGAACCTCGGTGAGCTCCGCGTCGAGCTCACGGCGCGCGGTGGGCAGGTGACGGTCCGCCTCGAGCCGACCAACCCCAACGTCGCGCCGACCCTGTCCCAGCAGCGGGCTGCGGTGGCCGAGGCCCTCGAGCGCACCGGCTTCCAGCTCAGCGGCTTCGACATCTCGAACCCCGAGCAGCAGCAACAGCAGCAGGGCTCCGCCCAGAAGCGCAACAACGCACATGCCATGCCCGCGATCGAGGAGATCGTCGCGGAAGACCTCCCGGCCACGGACGGCCTCCGGATCTGAAGGAGCAACCATGCCCGGTATCCAGGCCCCCGTCGGCATCGACGGGAACCCGAAGCCACTTCCCACCAGCACCAAGGGCAACGAGTCGGGGCTCGACCGCGACGCGTTCATGAAGCTCATGGTGGCCCAGATGCGCTACCAGGACCCGTCCAAGCCCATGGACGGCTCGCAGTTCATCACCGAGAACGCGCAGTTCACCAACCTCGAACTGCTCCAGAAGGTGCAGCAGTCCCAGGCCGACCTGCTCTCGTTCCAGAGCATCGTCCTGTCCTCCGGCCTGGTCGGCAAGACCGTCACCGGCGTCGCCATCGACGGTTCGACGGTGACCGGCAAGGTCGACTCGGCACAGGTGGTCGCCAAGAACGGTGTGGTCACCGTGGGCGGCAAGCAGATCCCCGTCACGAACGTCACCGAGGTTCGCTGACGCAGCTCGTCATCGAGGGCGACGGATCGCCCTCGGTCGTACACCCGCCACGGATGGGCAACACCACGAAAGGTGCACTCCCATGATGCGGTCCATGTTCGCAGGCGTTTCCGGCCTGCGGTCCCACCAGACGATGATGGACGTGATCGGCAACAACGTCGCCAACGTCAACACCGTCGGGTTCAAGTCGAGCCGTGTGCTCTTCGCCGATGCGCTGTCCCAGCTGATCCGGGGTGCCTCCAGCGGCACCGCGCTCACCGGCAGCGTCAACCCCCAGCAGGTCGGCCTCGGTGTGCGCATCAGCGCCACCGATCTCCAGTTCACCCAGGGCGGCACGCAGCTCACCGGCAACGCGACCGACGTGTCGCTCCAGGGCGACGGCTTCTTCGCCGTCCGCCAGGGCGAGGAGCAGCTGTTCACCCGCGCCGGCGCGTTCCACTTCGACGACGAGGGCTTCCTCGTCGACCCGTCGGGCGGCGTCGTGCAGGGCTGGAAGGCCGACGCCCTCGGTGTCGTCGATCGCGGCGTGCCCGTCGGCGACATGCAGATCCCGATCGGCCAGAAGGTCGACCCGGTCGCGACGACGTCGGTCTCGATCCGCGGCAACCTCGACGCGACGACCGAGGTCAGCGGCCGGGGCCGCACGACGATGATCAACATCGTCGACGGCCAGGGCATCGAGCAGCGCATGACGCTCAACTTCACGAAGACCGCCCAGAACGAGTGGGAGGTCGAGGTGCTCGATCCCGCGAACAACAGCCTCGGCACCGAGACGCTCGAGTTCGACGAGGCCGGCCAGCTCACCTCACCGGCCACCCCGCCGGAGTTCACGTTCACCCCGGCCGGCGGGGCCGCCGTGGTGTTCTCGCTCGACTTCGGCGTGGCCGGCGGCGCGCGCCTCACCCAGTACGGCTCGTCGACCGACGCCCAGGCCGTCGGCCAGAACGGCTCGATCGCCGGCTCGCTGCGGTCGTTCGCGATCGGTGCCGACGGCTCCGTGTCGGGCGTGTACTCGAACGGTGACAGCAAGATCCTCGGTCAGGTCGCAGTGGCGCAGTTCGAGGACCCGAAGGGCCTCATCTCCGCCTCGGACAGCCGGTTCCGCACCTCGGCCGCCTCGGGCCCCGCCCTGATCGGCGCGGCCGGCGAGGCCGGTCGCGGTGCGATCCAGGCGGGCACCCTCGAGATGTCGAACGTGGAGCTCTCGCAGGAGTTCACCAACCTGATCCTCGCCCAGCGCGGCTTCCAGGCGAACTCCCGCGTGATCACCACCTCCGACGAGATGATCCAGGACCTCGTGAACCTGAAGCGATGATGCGTCCCGGCTGACCTGACGCGACCCCGTGCGCGTCAGGTCGGCCGGAGACCCTCAGGTCGCGCCTGGTTCTGCCGACGGTGTAGCCATGACGAGGAACGACGTCCGATGATCTGGGTCACTCGCCTGCGCGGGCAGACGCTCGTCATCAACGCGGACCTCATCGAGTCCATCGAGCACACGCCGGACACCGTGATCACCATGATCGACGGCCGGAAGTACATGGTCGAGGAGTCCCCCGACGAGGTCGTCGGCCGCACCGTGCAGTACCGCTCGGCCGTGCTGCACGGTGGACAGGTCGAACGTCCGGGCCGCACGCCCGAGGCCGCACCGGCGACCGATGCCTCGATCCACCTTCTCGCGGAGAAACGACGGAACGACTGATGGCTGACAAGAAGAAGGCGAAGAAGGGCGAAGACGGCGACGAGAAGAAGGGCATGGGCGCGAAGCTCAAGCCCGTCGTGATGATCATCGGCGCCGCCGCGGCCTACAAGTTCGTGCTCGCACCCAAGCCG
>CAIXPF010000190.1 GCA_903921205.1 uncultured Acidimicrobiia bacterium
CGGGTGGTCACCGGCAGCTCCTTGCAGGGCTTCGGCTTGCCGGCGGGCTTGGTGCCGCCTTCCTTGCCGGCCGGGCCGGTAGCGCCCTTGCCGGCCGGACCCGTGTTGCCCTTGCCGGCGTCGGCGGGGGCGACGTCGGCGGCCTTGGTGGCCTCGGCGGCGTCCGCAGCGGCCTTCGGGCTGGCGTACTCGGCGGTGTCGGCGTAGGGCCGGGTGCCGCAGTCGGTGCGGTCCGGGGAGATGGCGACCTCGATGAGATCACGGAAGGTGAAGGCGTCCTTCTTCGCCCCGAACGCCGGATCGGGGGTGAACTCGGGATGGTTCAGGACCGACGCCGGGTCGTTGGCCATCAGGCCGACCAGGGTCTCGTTCACGATCAGCGCACCGGTCGGGCCGAGACGCAGGGCGTGCGAGTCGCCCTTGACGATCGTGCCGTTCTCCACCGTGTACTTGGCGTTCACCGACTCCGCTGCGAGGTACACCCACAGCGGGGAGTTGCCGGCGAAGGACTGCGAGAAGCTGGTCAGTGCCTTGGTCGGGGCGCCCTTGCCCAGGGCGGGACCGACGATGATCTGGTCGTCACGCAGGACCTTGTTGCCCAGCGCCCGGGCGATCGACTGGCCCGAGGGCAGGCTGAGCTGCCGGCCGCGCAGCAGGTTGCGCTCCGAGAGGTTCACCGGGCCGGCACCGGCGGCCCCGCCGGGCAGGATGCCGAGGGCCGGAACCAGTGAGTTGTCGAACTTGTAGGCCTTCTGGGCGGTGCGGTTGCCGCCGCTGAAGAAGTAGTCCCAGTCGAACCCGAAGTTGCGGGGGGCGGGGCTGAACCCGGCCAGGTTGGCGCCGCTGGTGCTGAAGACCGGCAGGTCGCTGAACTGGTCGTTGATCTCGTAGTCGTTGCGGACCATGGTGTGCCAGCGGTAGGCCGCCGCCGAGAACTCGATGGGCATGCTGCCCGAGCAGGCGTTGTAGTAGCGAAGGTTGGTCTGCCACGCCGACTTGCTGCGCTTGGCCACCTTCTCGACGCTGGACTTGCCGGACATCTGGGGCAGGAAGTCGGTCAGGATCGCCCACTGGTAGTACCAGGTGACCTGCAGGCGGGCCTCGTTGTAGACCTGCTCGGCGCTCCAGTTCGGGTGGGCGGCCCGGACGTCGTCGGCGATCTTGTTGTGGAACCGGGTCATCAGCGAGTGGAAGCTGGCCACGATGCGGTTCTCGTCGTTGCGGGCGTCGCCGATGACCGCCATCCCGTAGGCGCCGCGCACGAGGTCCCGGGGCATCGGGTCGGATTCGGTGGGGTCCTGCACCGCGCCGCGCTTCAGGTGGAAGCGATCGGCCTTGTAGAACTCGCGTGAGCTCGTCGGCCCGAGGCCGTACACCGAGTCGAGGTCGAGGTTCGGGGTGCGCCGGTTGATCAGCGTCGCCGGGTCGACCTTGCCGGTGAGGGTGTCGGGCCGGGGGTCGAGCACGATGTCGTGGTCGATGAACTGCCCGACGTAGGTGTAGCCGGCGTCGATATCGCTCTCGTCGTCGGATTCCTTCGCGGCCTTGGCGCTCTTCGCCTTGGCGCTCTTGGTCTTCGCCGGCAGGTTCTCGAGATGGGAGGTCTCGGTGATGTACCGGGCGACCGAGCTCAGATCGGCCGGGGCGGCCTGCGCCGCGGGCAGGCCGGCGAGCATCGAGCCGAACCGGTTGTTCGGGGCACAGCCGCCGCTGCCGTAGGCGGCCGAGGCAGGCTGGGCGACGCCGACCGCCCCGGCCACGAGCACGCCGGTGCTGAGGGCGGCGGCCATCAACGTCCGTCGGTGACGGGTGCGGGCGGCGGGGTTGGGGCGGAGGATGTTCATCGGCTGCTTCCGTACGAGGTGCGTTCGCTTCCTCACTGAAGGTGTCATCCCTGCCCCAACCTGGGGGATGGGTCATCAGACCCGAGGACGCGATCGGGTCTCGCCCTCCCCAGTTCGGGCGTAGGGTGAGCTGCCGGTGGCCCTCGCCCGGGCCGAACGGAGGAGGAACCGATGAAGGTCGTGCGGATCTACACCGGCGCGGACCAGCAGTCGCACTTCGAGGATCTCGAGATCCCCTACACGCAGTCGGCGATCGGCGGCCTGACCGCCCCTGCCGCGGCGCGGACGGTGTTCTTCCGCGACACCGCGCTCGGCGGGCCCGAGGTGTACGACTTCCATGTCGCCCCTCGCCGGCAGTTCGTCATCCACCTCGCCGGCCGGGTCGAGATCGAGTGCGGCGACGGCACCACCCGGCCTTTCGGGGTCGGCGACGTCCTGCTCGCCGACGACACCACCGGGCAGGGCCACATCAGCCGCGAGATCGAAGGCCCCCGCCTGCAGGTGTTCGTCAGTCTCCCGGCCGACCTCGACCTGTCGGTCTGGGGTGCACGGGGCTGACGGCCGCCGGCCCAACAGCGCGCTCATGGCCGATCCCAGCTTCCTCACCGCAGCCGAGCGTGAGCTGCTCACCCACCCCGCCTACGGGGTGTTCGACTGGCACGGCGACCATCGCCTCAGCTACTCGACCGTCGAGGTGACCTTCGGGGTGGACGGCTACCAGCAACTGGCCCACGACGCCGCGGTGGGCCGGGCGGTCGCCGCCTGGCGCGCACGCAACCCGCAGCTCGCCGCCCTGCTCGACGCCGAAGCTGCCCTCGACGCCCTGGCAGGCGAGCGCGCCTGACGGGGCCGCCCAGCGTCGGGGGTCGCCCAGCGTCGGGGGTCGTTCAGCGTCGGGGACGGTCCGGTGGTGTGGCGAGATCGGCGAGGCTCGCGCACATCAGGCCCGAGGCGTTGCGGTGCCCGCCACCGCCGAAGCGGGCCGCGACCTGCTCGACGTCGGCGCGTCCGTCGTCGGAACGCAGCCCGACCCGCAGCCCGGCACCCTCGGCAGCGTGGTACCAGTAGCCGCTGAACGGGGCGTCGGGGTGCAGCTCCAACAGGCGATGGCCGACCTCGGAACCGAACCGGGCCTCGGGCACCTCGACCACCGGAACGGTGGCCCCGGCGATGTCCACCAGCCGAACGGCGTGGCACAACTCGTCGACCCGGTGGTCGAACGCCGCGATGATCGGGGCACCCTGCGCCGCGAGCTCCTCACGTTCGAGGTCGGCGAGCCCGTCGAAGACGGCGAAGAGCGCCTCGGGTGCCAACGCGTCGACGTCGGCGACCGCGTCGATCGCGGCGCACACCTCGCGGGAGTGGGCGCGGCCCCAGCGCCACAGATCACGGTCCTCGATGTCGAACACGAAATCGGGCACCGTCGTGGCCGGGTCGAGGGCGCATGCGGCGGCGGCGGCGAGGCCCGCCCCGGAATGTTCCATCGCGATGCTGACGCCGACCCCGCGGAACGCCGGGTCGACCGCATGGGCGAGGGTGACCGCCAAGGGGTCGATGCGCCCGGCCAGCATCGCCGCGCTGGTCTGGTGATGGTCGAGCACGAACACCCGGCTGCACCGGTCGGCCCAGGTCTGCAGGGTCTCGGCGGAGAAGGCCACGTCGAGGACCCAGACCTCGTCGCTCGCCGGCTCGGGCAGCGGGCCGCCGTGCAGGTAGGGAAGCAGCCGTACCGGCCCGTCCAGGGCGCGGCTGAGCATCCAGGCGGCGACGGCCCCGTCGGGGCAGCGGCCGTGGAAGACGACGTCGACCGCAGGATGCACGACGCCATCCTGCCTCATCGGCGGGGTCCGGAGCGATAGGGCGGTTCGTTCAGGTTCCGCGCACGATCGGACGCTCACGCTTCGTGGTGACCCGCTCGTGCGTGGCGGTCTCAGCCGTCGTAGAACAGCGGCCGGTGCAGGCCGACCAAGGTGCGTTCGCGGTCGCTCACCGCCCGCTCGGCCGCCTCGGCGGACAGCTGGTTGGCCGACGCCGTCGGACGCAGCCGTTGCGCGAGATCACGGCGCCCGTAGTGGATCTGCAGGAAGAACCGGCCGGCGTCGCCGGGCCCGGTCGGCAGCCGGCGGTGCCACACGTCGGAGACGAACAGCTGCACGTCACCGGCCTCGGCGGCGAGCGAGAGCGGCTGGTTGTCCCGCCACGACAGCGACGGGTCCTCGAGCCGGTCCGCAGGCGGTGCGATGCCGGAGAGGTGGCTGCGCGGGATCACCCCGGTGGGCCCGCACGCCGCCGGGCAGTCCTGCAGCAGCAGGTGGCAGCCGACGGCGAAGACCGGGTGGGGGATGCGCTCGTCCCAGTCGACCCCCGGTGGCAGGGGGAGGTGCGGCCCGGCGTCGAGGTGCCACAGACCGCCGCCGTGGGTGTGCTCGACCGCAGGTGGGTTGCGCCAGGCGGTGCAGGCGATGACGTGGCAGTCCTCGCCGAGCAACGGTTCGACCACCGACAGGATCCTCGGGTGGCCCGCCACGCGCTGGCAGGCGGCGGACCGGTTGATCATCTCGTAGCGGAACTGCTCGTGCTCGGCACCGGCGCGGTGCGGTCGCCGGTTGTCGGGCGGGTACTCGTCGTACACCCGGGTGATGTCCGCGGCGAGGGTCGCGACCTCGTCGGCGTCGAGCACGCCACGCAGCAACGCCCAACCTTCCTGCTCGAGCCGGCGGCTGTCGGCCGGCGCATCCTCCGACGGGCGGAAGCGGAGGTAGGGGACGTCGCGGCCGCGGGTCAGCATGACCCCAAGCATGCCAGCGTCGATCGGGTCGGTGTCGCCGCGATCGTGCGCCCGGTCAGAGCTGGCCGTCGAAGGGCTGGCCGAGGCCGAGCGCACCGCACATCTCCCAGGTGCGGCTTGCCACGCGGAAATGCTGGGTCACCACGTGCACGTCGCGGTGCAGACGTTGCAGGACCCCGCTGTCGTAGACGGCCCCGGCCCCGGCGTGCTCCCACAGCCTGTCGATGGCCTCGGCCGACGCGAACGCGGCGTTGGTGGCGGCAAGGCGCAGCAGGCGACGGGTCTCCAGCGGCAGCGGGCCGTCGAGGGCCTGCTGCCAGGCCTCGGCCACCATCTGGTCCTTGAACGCCGCCGCCGAGCGCACCGCGGCCTCGGCCCGGGCGAAGGCGGCCTGCGCCACCGGCCCGGTGGCGATGGGCGTGCGGGTGCCGAGCAGGGTGCGGTCGGTGGCCATCGCCCGGAACTCCTCGAGCGCCCGCCGGCCCAGCCCGACCGCCACCGAGGACACGGCGAGGGCGAGCAACCCGAAGATGGCGAAGCGATGGAACGGCCGCGTGCTCCACGGCGCCCCCTTGGTCAGGTCGAGCACCCGGCCGGCGGGCACGAACACGTCGTGGGCCTCGTAGTCGGTGCTGCCGGTGCCCTTCATGCCCGACACGTGCCAGGTGTCGAGGATCTCCAGTTCGCCGACCGGTACCAGGGCCAGGACCGGGCGGGGACGTTCACCGTCGAGCAGCGCACCGCACGCCATCCAGGTGGCGTTGTGGATCGAGCTGCCCCACGACCAGCGGCCCGTCAGCCGCAGACCACCGTCCACCGTCACGGCCCGACCCGTCGGCGCAGTGGTTCCACCGGCGACCGCTGCGGGGTCGCCGAAGATCTCCTGCGCGGCATCGTGGTCGATCGTGCCGGCCAACGCAGTGGTGGTGATGTCGATCATCGTCACCCAGCCGACCGAGCTGTCGAGGGCCGACACCTCCTCGATCAGCGCCAGCCCGTCGGCGACGCTGCCGTCACGGCCACCGAACTCGTCGGGGATCCATGTGCGGAACAGGCCCGAGCGGTGCATGGCCGCAACGACGTCGTCGGGCAGACGGCCCAGACCGTCGATCTCGGCGTGACGGTCGGCCAGCACCGGTCGCAGCACGGCGGTCACCTCGTCGGCCCAGCGTGGCTGCATGCGGTGTCGACCTCCGGCCTCGGTCACCGCCTGGCGCGGCGCGCTGTCCGGCCGGACACTAGCGGGGGCCGGGTTGTCGGATCGCCGGTTCGTCGGCGGCGGCAGGCGTTGCGTTGCGACCGGGACGCCTGCCGGGGCTCAGCCGTTCACCAGCGGCGTCAACAGCTCGCCGGCACGGGCGACCGCTTCGGGCTCCCAGCCGTCGGCCGGCATGTTGAAGCACACCCCGTCGCAACCCAGCGCCAGCAGGTCGCGCACCTGCTCGGCGACCGAGTCGGGATCACCGACCACCTGGCGGGCCCCGATCTCGCGCCAACCGGCCTCGTCGAGCTGATCGGGGTCGATGCCCCGCCGACGCAGGGTGGCGTACTGCTTTGCCTTCGCGGCCTCCATGGTGTCGGCCAGGAACAGCGAGCCGAGCGGCGACTTGGCGATGGCCCCGGGATCACGGCCGATGTCGGCACAGTGCCGGGCCAGCACCTCGATCTTGTGGGGCAGCTCACGGAACGGCGCCGTGGTGTTCCACAGATCGGCATGGCGGGCAGCGATACGGAGGGTCTTGCGTTCGCCACTCCCGCCGACCATCACCGGAATGCCCTCGGGTCGCACCGGGCCCGGTACGTTCGCCGCGTCGTGGACCCGGTAGTGCTTGCCGACGAAGGTCGGGCGCTCGCCGTTGAACATCGCCCGGCAGATGTGCAGGGCCTCCTCGAGGCGTTCGAAGCGCTCGGCAACCGGCGGGAAGTCGAAGCCCAGCGCGTGGTGCTCCTCCGCATACCAGGCGGCGCCGATACCGAGGAACGCCCGACCGCGGGAGATCACGTCGAGGCCGGTGACCTGCTTCGCCAGGAACGCCGGGTTGCGGTAGGTGACCCCGGTGACCAGGGTGCCGAGCTGCACCCGTTCCGTGCGTGCGGCCAATGCGCCCAGCAGCGTGTAGGCCTCGAACATCTCGTCGTGGGGATCGCCGAGCATCGGCAACTGGAAGAAGTGGTCCATCACCATCACGGTGTCGAACCCCGATCGCTCGGCGGTGACCGCCACGGTGGCTACCCGTTCGAACAGTTCCGCCGTGGTCACGCCGGGGTAGGTGAAGTTCGGGATCTGCAGACCGAGACGCAACACGGGTCGATTCCTCCGGGGCGGTGGGTCCGGCACGCAGCCGGAAACGGGACGCCCCGGCACCTTAGGGGGCGCGCGCCATGCCCACGTCCCGGGCGAGGCCGATCGTCCCGGCGTACCGCGCGGTCGTGGCCGGTGGGGTCCGAGACCACGGGCGGGTTCGTCGCGGTATGGTTTGGCCCATGGCCGCGCACCCGCATTACGACGCCTCCAGCAAGCCGCCCACCTTTGCCACGGTGGAGGAAGAACGGGCCCATCGCAAGCGCATGTGTGCGCTCGGGTACCGGATCTTCGGCAACCTCGGCTTCGGACAGACCGGCGACGGGCACATCAGCGCCCGCGACCCCGAGCTGACCGACCATTTCTGGCTGCTGCGCTACGGCGTCCCGTTCAAGTACGCCACCGTCGACGAACTGGTGCTGGTCGCCCCCGACGGAACGCTGGCCCAGGGCAAGGGCGGTATCAACATGGCGGCGTACCACATCCATCATCCGGTCCACATGGCCCGGCCCGACGTCGTGTCGGCCGCCCACTGCCACTCGCACTACGGCACGCCGTTCTCGGCCCAGGCCCGGCTGTTCGAGCCGCTGAGCCAGGAGTCGTGCATGTTCGTGTTCGACCAGGCCCTCTTCGACGACGAGGAGTTGGCGGTGTACAGCACCGACGGCGGTGAGCGCATCGCCGAGGTCATGGGCGGGCACAACCTGTGCTTCCTGCGCAACCACGGCCTGCTCACCGCAGCCGACAGCGTCGAGGGTGCAGTGTCTCGTTTCGTGCTCGCCGAGCGGGTCTCCGAGGTGCACATCAAGGCCGGCGCGGCCGGGCGCCCGATCTCCGAGGAGGGGGCCAAGCGTGTGGCGCTCGAGTACACCAAGGGCAACGTGCCCTGGCATGCCTTCCAGTATCTCGTCCGCGACGTGGTGCCCGATCCGACCGTGGTCGGCGGCTGACGAACCCATCGGTTGCACGTCCAGGTGACGGCTGGGCCGGCGCTTCGGCGCCGGCTCGGCCGCGTTCCGTACCGTCAGGTACCCTCTTTCAGGGGCGGAGCTCGGTGATCATGTCGTCGATCATGCGGTCGAGGTCGTAGCCGGGCGACCAGCCCCATTCCTCGCGGGCGTAGCGGTCGTCGATGCGCAGGGCCCGGGCCTTGCCCGCCTGGGGATCGAAGGTGATCGTCGCCCCGGGCACCTTGGCCCGTACCGCCTCGGCGATCTCGCCGGCGTCGGGACGCGGCGGCAGCCCGTCGACGAGGTAGTTGATGGTCCGGATCGACTCGACCGGCGCCGCGGCGAGGTCGATGGCGGCCCGGGCGGCGTCCTTGAAGTAGAGCACCGGGATGATGGCCTCCGGCTTGACCCACACCTCGAAGGGCTCGCCGAGGATGGGCTTCTCGATCATCCAGCTCGTGTATTGGGCCAGGCTCCAGGTGGTCACCCCGGGGCCGATGATCGACGGGTAGCGCACGCTGCGGAAGTCGAAGCCGTAACGGGTCCGGTAGTAGGCGCCCAGGTTCTCGCCGAGCACCTTGGACACGCCGTAGACGGTGTTGGGACGCTGCAGGGACCGGTCGTCGACCGGGCTGCCGTCGAGGTCCCGCCCGTAGGTGCCGATCGAGGAGGCGAAGATCATCTGCTCGGTGCCGGCCACCCGGGCGGCCTCGATCAGCTTGATGAACCCCCAGGCGTTGGCCTGCAGCAGGGCCGGGGGATCCTGCTCGCCGGGGCCGGTCAGCATGGCGCCGAAATGGAAGATGCGTCGGGGTGCGAGGTCACGGACCAGCTGCTCGGTCGCCTCGACGTCGGTCAGGTCGAGGCGGACCAGGTCGATCCGCCCGGCGAGGTCGGACAGGCGGCCGAGGTCGGTGGAACGCTGGGCAACGGTGATCGGGCCCTCACCGGCCTCGATCAGCATCCGGACGATCTCGGCGCCGATGAACCCGGTGCCGCCAGTGACGAGTGTGCTCATAGAGCCAGAGCCTACGGCCGCGGGCCGCGCCCGGGTGGTGCGGTGCCCTGCGGCGGGGCGTGACCTGTCGTTGGGCCCTAGGAGCCATCGTCGCGACGCGACCATGCTGCAGCGAGTGCCCGATGCGGCATCTGCGTGAGGAGCGTCCGATGACTGCCACCCTGGTTGTACGCCATGTCGTTGCCGACTACGCCACCTGGCGACCGGCCTTCGAGTCTGCTGCGGAGCTTCGCCGTACCTACGGGTGTACCGCGGGAAAGGTGATGCGTGACCCCGACAACCCCAGCGACCTGGCGATCACCCACGAGTTCCCGTCCGTGGGTCAGGCCAGGGCGTTCGTCGCCGACCCCGGGTTGCGCATGGCGATGACCGACGGCGGGGTGATGGGCAGCCCACGGATCGAGATCTTCGAGAATCTCTGAACGCCGCCTGGCCATACCATGCCGAATAGTACGGCAAGGATGGCTCGGCGAGGGACGGCCCGAGGCCGGGCGGGCGAGGCCATGACACTCCCCGCGCGGACCATACCGACACGGATGTCGGCCGGGCCGTCGTTGCGGCCGGGGAAGGCGATCGCGGCGGCCTTCGGGCCGCCGGAGGGAGTGCGGGCCGTGGCGGAGCGGTTCGACCCCTCGGTCGACGCCTTCCCCGGTCGCCCCATTCGGCGGGAACCGAACGGAACACCCGGCCCCATCGGGCCGGGTGTTCCGCGTCCGGACGCGCTGCCCTGCCCGAGCGGCCTCGGAGCGGCGCTTGGCATCGCAGCATCGCGCTCGGGCGGCTTGATGGCGAACGTCGGCACGATGACCAAGTCGCTGCATTGCGGCCACGCCGTCGCTTCGACCGGTTGGACGCCGCCGGCATCGCCGCGTTGCTCGCGGCGACCGTGCCGGTGACCCCGGATCACTGATCGGGCCGGGTCGGGCGGCGGGTCAGGCCGGGCCGACGCCGGGTACGCACCCGGCGGTGTTGAGGTACATGGCGTACAGGCCGGTCGTGGCGCAGATGTAGAGCCGGTTGCGCTTGAGGCCGCCGAACTCGACGTTGGCCACCACCTCGGGCAGGTGGATCTTGCCGAGCAGCGTGCCGTCCGGCGCGAAGCAGTGGACGCCATCGCCCGCAGAGCTCCACACGTTGCCCGCACGGTCCACCCGGAAGCCGTCGAAGACGCCGTTGTCACAGGTGGCGAAGGTGGTGTAGGCAAAGGGGCCACCGGCTGTGGTGCGTCCGTCGGCGGCGACGGGGTACGCCCGGATGTCCGGCGGGCAGGCCCGGCCGACGTGGGACACGCCGGTGTCCGCGACGTACAGGATCGACTCGTCGGGCGAGAACGCCAGCCCGTTGGGCCGCACCATGTCGGTGATCACCGCGGCGATCGAGCCGTCGGGGTCGATGCGGTAGACGTTGGAGGCGCCGATCTCGGACTCGGCCCGGTCGCCCTCGTAGTCGCTGTCGATGCCATAGGTCGGGTCGGTGAACCACACGCCGCCGTCGGAGTGCACCACGACGTCGTTCGGCGAGTTCAGCCGCTTGCCCTCGAAGCGGTCGGCGAGCACCTCGCGTCGTCCGTCGTGGCCGATGCGGCTCACGGCGCGGCCCCGGTGCTCGCAGGACACGACCCGGCCCTCGAGGTCGAGGCAATGGCCGTTCTGGTTCAACGCCGGCTGCTCGAAGACGTGGACCGTGCCGGACAGCTCGTCGTAGCGCAGGGTCCGGTCGTTGGGGATGTCGGAGAACAGCAGGTACCGCCCGGCCGGGTGGTACGCCGGGCCCTCGGTCCAACGGGCACCACTCCACAGGTGATCGATGTGGGCGTTGTGGATCACCAAGGCGTAGAAGCGCTTGTCGAGCACCTCGATGGCGGGGTCCAGGGCCATGGCCGGTTCTCCTCGTGCGGTCGTGCGGTCGTGCGGTCGTGCGCTCGGCGGCACCGGCGGGGTGCCCCGGCGGCGCAGCGTAGGTCAGCGACGGTGCCGCACGAGCGGTGTCACTGGTCGTCGGCCCGGCACGCCACTACGTTGACCGACGGGGCCCGCAGCGGGCCGGGGGAGATGGTCATGCGCGTCGCGATCACGGGTATGGGGGCGGTGTGCCCGATCGGGTTGTCGGCAGGCGAACTCGCCGATGGTCTGCTCGAGGGTCGGTGCGGGGTCCGCCAGGCACCGTGGGCCGACCCGAACGATCCGGTCCCGAACTTCTACGGCGCCGTCGACGACCGCTTCGACCCCCGCCACTGGATGGACGAGCGGGTGATCGATGGCTGTGATCCCTTCGCCTGGTTCTCCATCGCCGCCAGTGAGCAGGCGCTGATGCAGTCGGGTCTGTTGGGCGGCCTCGACCCGCTGCGCACCGCGGTGGTGCACGGCACCTCGATGGGCGGGCTGAACTCGCTGATGGGGGCGCAGGCGGCCTACGACGCGCACGGTATGGCCGCGGTGTCACCCAAGACCATGATCAAGATCTGGTCGAACATGGCGGCGTCGCAGATCTGCATGCGCCATGCACTGCACGGCCCGTCGCTCACCGTGTCGACGGCCTGTGCGTCCTCGCTCGACGCGTTGGGGACCGCTGCCCGGTTCCTCGAGGCCGGGGTGTGCGACGTGGCGTTGGTGGGTGCGACCGAGGGCGGCTACCCGACGCCCGGTTACCGCAGCGACCCGCCCTTCGAGCCGGTCACCCAGGCCGCCGGCAGGGGCTACGGCATGTCGACCCCGTCCGCCGATCCCCGCCGGGCCATGCTGCCCTTCGCCGCGGACCGTTCGGGGATCGTGTCCGGCGACGGCTCGGTGTGGTTCGTGCTCGAGTCCGAGTCCCATGCCCGGGCCCGTGGTGCCGACGTGCTGGCCTGGCTGCGGGGCCACGGCACCCTGTCGGACTCCCACCATCCGTCCTCGCCCGAGCCGAACGGCATCTGGGAGGCCCGGGCCATGGAGTTGGCCCAGGCCGACGCCGGGGTGAGCGCCGCCGAGGTGCAGGCCCTCGTCGCCCATGCCACCGGCACCCCCAAGGGCGACACCGCCGAGATCCGGGCCATCAACCGGGTGTTCGTCGACGATGCCGGCCGTGACGACGTCCTGGTCACGGCATGCAAGGGCCACACGGCGCACACCGGCGCCTCGGCCGGCGGGGTCAACCTGGTGGCGATCATCGATGCCATGCACCGGGGCCGGCTCGCCAACATCAACGGCACCACCGTCGCCGACCCCGAGATCCGCTTCGACGCCGTGCTGCACGAACCCCGCACCGTCGACCTCGAGATCGCCCAGATCAACGCCTTCGGGTTCGGTGGGCAGAACGCCTCGATCATCGTCACCCGCGAGCGTTGACCGGCGGCGTTGCAGGCCACGGCAGGTCCTGACCCACCGCTAGGATCTCGGCCATGGGGGATTTGAGGATCACGCCGCTCGAAGGCAAGACGTTCGGGGCCACGGTCACCGGCGTCGAGCTACGCACGCTCAGCAGCGAGGAGTTCGCGGCCATCCGTGCCGCCTTCCTCGAGTACGGCATGTTGGTGTTCCCGGGCCAGCACCTCGACGAGGCCGCCAGCGCCGACTTCGGCCGCCTCTGGGGTGAGCTCGAGTTCGGGGGCCAGGCGCTCGCCAACCAGCGCAAGCACAAGGACGGCAGCTACGGCGAGATCTACGACATCGAGAGCCAGCTGATGCGCACCAACGTGGGCAACGAGATCTGGCACACCGACTCGACGTACAAGCCGCTCAGCAGCAAGTGCGCCATGTTGTCGGCGGTGATCGTCGTCGAGGAGGGCGGACAGACCGAGTTCGCCGACCAGCGGGCCGCCTACGCCGGGCTCGACGAGGCCACCAAGAAGCGCATCGCCGTGCTCAGCGCCTACCACTCGACCAACTACTCGCAGGCCAACGACATCGGCGACTTCCCGCAGTCCAACGGCGAGGGCGTCTACGGCACCGTCTACCACGGCGAGGCGTACCTGCGGCCGCTGGTGAAGATCCACCCCGAGACCGGTATCCCGAACCTGTTCGTGGGTCGTCATGCCTTCGGGATCCCCGGCTTGCCCCGTGACGAGAGCCGGGCCCTGTTGAAGTCGCTGATCGACTTCGTGGTGTCCGACGAGCGCCGGGTGTACCGCCAGGAGTGGACCCCCGGCGACACCGTGTTCTGGGACAACCGCTTCGTGCTGCACCGGGCCCGCCCCTACGACTACAGCAAGCCGCGCTACATGATCGGCACCCGGGTGGCCGGCGACCCGGCCACCGAGCTTGCCTACTACCCCGAGGATCCCCGGGCCGAGGCCGGCCGCGAGGCCCTCGCCGCCGAGCTGGAGATCCTGCGCAACGAGGTCAAGGACCGTCGCTACGGGGCGACCACCGCCGCTCGCTGAGCTGTGTGGGCGTTCGGTCGGCCCGTTCAGCGGTCCGGCCGGACTGCCGCATCCACCGCCGTCCGGGTGGGCAGCGACGGGACCGCACCGCGCACGGTGGTGGCCAGTGCCCCGGCGACGAGCGCGGTGGCAACGGCATCGTGCAGGCTGCTGCCGGCGGCGAGCTCGGCGCACAAGGTCCCGCTGAAGGCGTCGCCGGCACCGACGGTGTCCACCGGGCTGACCGGGTGAGCGTCGAGTCGGCTGAGCGTCCCTGCCCGGGAAAGCTCCACGCCGTCGGCCCCGCGGGTGGTGATGACCGTGGCGACCCCCGCTGCGTGCAGCCGCGCCGTCCCGCCGATGGCATCGAGCTCGCCGGCGTTGGGGGTCAGCACGTCGACGCAGGCGAGTACCTCGTCCGGCAACGGGGCGGCCGGTGCCGGGTTGAGCACGACGAGCGCGCCGGCCTGTCGCGCCGCGGCGGTGACCGCAGCGACGGTCGCGAGGGGGATCTCGAGCTGCACCAGCACGACCCGGGCGGCCGGCAGGGTGTCGGCCACCGTCGGGTCGAGCCGGGCATTGGCCCCCGGCACGACCACGATGCTGTTCTCGCCGCGTGTGTCGACCAGGACCATGGCCCGGCCGGTCGGCTCGTCCACCACGGCCAGCCCACCGAGGTCGATGCCCTCGGCGTCGAGCACCTTCCGCAACGCCGCACCGGCCGGGTCGTCGCCGACACAGCCCACGAACGCCGTGCGGGCCCCCATCCGGGCGCACGCCACCGCCTGGTTGAGTCCCTTGCCGCCGGCGTGCTCGGCGTAGGTGGTGGCCCGCACGCTCTCGCCGGGCCGGGGCAGTTCGTCCACCGTGGCCACCAGGTCGAGGTTGGCGCTACCCACCACCACGACGTCGAACGCCCGCCCGTCGAGCCTGGCGGGCTCGGGTGTGGCGGGCTCGGGTGCGGCGGGCTCGGGTGTGGCGGGCTCGGGTGTGGTGGGCTCGGACCCGGTGGGTCCGGTCGGGTTCGGCTGGGTCACGGCAGGTCGGGGCGCGGTCGGAGTGGGTCGAGGCGGTCGGTCGGTCGGCAGGCCGGCTCAGTCGACGGTGAGCAGCTCGAGAAGGTTGCCGTCGGGGTCGTTGAAGTACACCGACGTGGCCTTGGCGTTGTTGGAGGCCAGCCGGAACACCGGCCCCTCGACGATGGGCACCCCGTGGCCTTCGAGCAGTTCGATCGCCTCGCTGATGGGGCCTTCCCAGCGGAAGCAGAAGTCCTCCGAGCCGGGCAGCGGCGTACCGGCCACCAGATGGCGGGGAAGCAGGGCATCACGCACCGGGTCGTGGACGTTGATCCGGTTGGCGCCGACCTGCAAGGTGTAGACGGGGATCTTCCCGGCCCGCCACTGGTCCTCGTAGAGCACCTCGGCGCCGAGCACGTCCCGGTAGAACGCCATCGTCTTCTCGGGGTCGGCTGCGGTGATGGCCAGGTGGTCGAATCCGGCAATGCGTCCCATGGGTCCTCCTCGTTCGCAACCCGTCCACGGTGCCGGGCGCCCGCCCATCCTGGCACGACGACCGACCACGGCGCGGCCCGGCGCGCGGCGTGGTGGCGGTGCGCGAGGCTGTGACGGTTCGGAGCGACAGGAGTCGACATGCGCAGTGACGTTCGCATCCCCACCGGTGACGGTGTGGAGCTCGCCGGTTGGTCGTATCAACCACAGGGGCCGGGACCGCATCCCGCGGTGGTGCTCAGCCACGGGTTCTCGGCGCTGAAGGTGATGGGCCTCGACCCGGTGGCCCGGGCCCTCGCCGAGGCCGGGTTCGTGGCCGTGGCCTACGACCATCGCAACTACGGAACCAGCGGCGGCTCGGTCCGCCACGAGAGCGACCCGTGGCAGCAGGTGCACGACCTGCGCGACGTGATCACCTGGGTGGCCGCTCGGGACGACGTCGATGCGTCCCGTATCGGTCTGTGGGGGACCAGCTACGCCGGTGGTCACGTGCTGACGGCCACCGCGCTCGACCGGCGGGTCGCGGCGGTGGTGTCCCAGGTGCCGCTGGTGCGCGGCAACGCCACCTACGAGGCCTGGGTGCCGGAGCGGGCCCGCGAGCGTTTCGCCGCCCGCCTCGACGAAGACCGTGCCGCCCGGGCCCGTGGTGAGGCCCCGCAGACGGTGAAAGCTGCGACCCCCGGCAGCGAGACCGAGGAATGGGTGCTGGCCACCGACGACGGGACCTATGCCAACGAGGTCACGCTGCGCAGCTTCGAGCTGTTGCGGGAGTACGAGCCGGAGGCGTTCATCGCCCGTATCGCCCCGACCCCGCTGCTGATGGTGATCGCCACCAACGACACCCAGACCCCCACCGCTTGGCAGCGTGAGGCCTTCGCCCTGGCCGGCGAACCGAAGCAGCTGGTCGAGCTCGACTGCCGCCACTACGACCCGTACCTGTCGTTCCTGGAGCCGGCGGTCGATGCCGCCCGCAGTTGGTTCGTGACCCATCTCCGGCCCTGAGCACCCTGCCGGTCGCCGCAGCGTTCGAGCCGGGCCCGAACCTGCACGGCGAACGGTTCCACACAATACTGAGTGGTACGGTGGACCTACCGAGTGGTACGGGGCGGGGGCATCTACGGTGTGGTCATGAACGCGCAGCCGTACTACGACCCGGAGATCCGCGCCGCCCTCGAGCAGGGCCCCCGCCTCGGCTCGGTGAACGCCACGAACCTGGCCAAGATCCGCGCCGACCGACTGCAGCTGAACGCCCAGGTGCCCCTGTCCGATGCGGTGACCCGCACCGACATCACCGTGCCCGGCCCCGACGGCGCCCCCGACGTCCGCCTGCGGGTCCATCGTCGCGCCGGCCTCGAGGGTGATCTGCCGTGCCTGTTCTGGATCCACGGCGGCGGTTACGTCCTCGGTGCCCCCGAGCAGGACGACCTGCGCTTCGACCGCTGGTGCCAACGCTTCGACGTGGTCGGTGTCGCGGTGCAGTACCGCCTGGCCCCGGAACACCCCTATCCGGCCCCGCTCGAGGACTGCTACGCCGGGCTGAAGTGGGTCAAGGAGCACGGCTCCGAGATCGGCGTGGACCCCGGCCGGGTCGGCATCGGCGGCCCCAGCGGCGGTGGCGGCCTGGCGGCCGGTCTCGGGCTGCTCGTGCGCGACCGGGCCGAGTTCCCGATCGACTACCAGCTGCTGATCTACCCGATGATCGACGACACCCGCACCAGCGTCACCGCCAACTGGGACGTGCCGGTGTGGGACCCCGCCTCCAACCACTTCGGTTGGTCGTCCTACCTCGGCGAGCTGTTCGGACGCGACGACGTTCCCTACACCGCGGCCCCGGCCCGGGCCGCCGACCTGTCGGGCCTGCCCCCGACCTACATCATGGTCGGTACGCTCGACGGCTTCTGCGACGAGGACATCGCCTACGCCCAGCGCCTCAACCAGTGCGGCGTGCCGGTCGAACTGCACGTCTACCCCGGTGCGCCCCACGGGTTCGAGGGCTTCGCCCCCGGTGCCGCCGCTGCCCGTCAAGCCCGCCGCGACCTCAACGACTGGCTGGCCGCCCGCATCGGGCAGGCCTGAGCCGCGCCATCCGAGCCAGGAGGAAGACCATGTCCCTGATCGTTCCCGCCCACCGGCAGTACCGGGTCGTCACCGAGAAGGACGTCCCGATGACTACCCGGGACGGCGTGACCCTCTACGCCGACATCGTGCGCCCCGACGTGCCGGGCCGCTTCCCGGTGCTGTTGTCGCGCACCCCCTACGGCAAGGGCGGCTCCACCGACCCCAACGGCCCGAACACGTTCTTCGCCCGCTACGGCTACGTGTCGGTGACCCAGGACTGCCGGGGCCGCTTCGCCTCCGAGGGCGACTACGACACCATCTTCCAGGAAGCCGCCGACGGCTACGACGCGGTGGAGTGGGCGGCCCGGCTGCCCTGGTCGGACGGCCGGGTGGGAACCACCGGCCAGTCCTACCTCGGCCTCACCCAGTACCTGATCGCCTGCAACGACCCGATGCCGCCGTCGCTGCGGGTGATGGCCCCGGTGTCGGCCTCCTCCGACTACCACCAGAGCTGGATCTATCACACCGGCGGGGCGTCGTTGTGGGGCTGGATGGTGCCCTACGCGATCTTCAAGGGCCGTGACACGCTGCGCCGGGCGGGCCGTGAGGACCTCGTCGAGCAGGTGATGTCCTACGTCGACGGCGAGTTCGCCCAGATCCGCCAGACCGCGAAGGGTCTGAACTTCACCACGCCGCTGACCGCCGAATGGTTCGCGCACCTGCCCATCAAGGACTGGGGCGATCTGCTGGCGGAGACCGCGCCGTACTTCGCCGAGCACATCGCCCACGCCGAGGACGGTCCGTACTGGCACCGGGCCAACGTCAACCGCCATGCCCGCAGCGTCGAGGTGCCGATGCTGCACGTGACCTCGTGGTACGACATCTTCGCCGAGGGTGGCCCCAACGCCTACCGCTCGATCAAGGACCACAGCGAGCACGCCGTGGCCCGCAACGGCCAGCGTCTCATCATCGGGCCATGGGGCCACCTGCTGCCCTACAGCGTGCCGAGCAGCCGCGGTGCCGGCGACATCGACTTCGGCGACGAGGCACTGATCGACCTCAATCGGATCCTGCTGCGCTGGTTCGACCACTGGCTCAAGGACGCCGACAACGGGATCATGGACGAGCCGCCGGTCAGCGTGTTCACCCTCGGCGAGAACCGGTGGCAGTCCCTGGCAGACTGGCCGCCGCCGAACATGCGGGCGGTGCGCTGGTACCTGCACAGCGACGGCCGGGCTGCCACCGCCGACGGCGACGGCACACTGTCGATGCTGCCTCCGGGCGACGAGTCGCACGACGCCTTCACCTACGACCCGGCCGACCCGGTGCCGTCGATGGGCGGCAACAATCTCATCATCGACATGGGCGTGCAGGATCAGCGCCCGGTCGAGGAGCGGCCCGATGTGCTGGTGTTCACCTCCGAGCCGATGACCCGGCCGATGGAGATCACCGGGCCGGTCAGCGTGGAGCTGTGGGCGTCGTCGAGCGCCGTCGACACCGACTTCACCGCCAAGCTGGTCGATGTGCGGCCCGACGGGTACGCCATGAACCTGCTCGACGGCATCATCCGGGCCCGCTACCGTGACTCGGCCGAGACAGCGGAGCTGATGGAGCCCGGCCGCCCCTACCGCTTCACCATCGACCTGTGGAACACGTCCAACGTGTTCCTGCCCGGCCACCGCATCCGCCTCGAGATCAGCTCGTCGAACTTCCCCCGGTTCGACCGCAACCTCAACACCGGGGCGGCGTTCGGCGAGGGAACCTCGGGGGTCGTGGCCCGCCAGCAGATCTACCACGACCGTGATCGCCCCTCGGCGGTGGTGCTGCCCGTCATCCCCCGCTGAGCCGCAGTGCGGACCCGGTCGGGGGTGTCAGCCTCCGACCGGGCGCCCCGACGGGGTGAACCCGAGCTTGACGAAGCGTTCGCGCATCCAGCCGGGCCGGGCGTCGCCGTCCCCGGTGAGCACCGCCTCGAGGTGGTCGCCGCCCTCGCGCCAGACGTGACAGGTGTTGGTGTTCATCCGCACCCGGCGCTCGCGTTCGGCCTCGTCTCCGGACGGACCGGCGGCGAGCACCTCGAGCGGCTCGTCGAGGGTGACCAGGGCCCAGCTGGCCTGGACCGCCACCGGGGCCATGGCCTGGACCAGGGCGGTCAGGTGCGAGCAGCCCCGAGGACCGCCGTAGAGCCGGCGTACCTCGTTGAGGAACCCCCGCGCCACCGACAACCCGATCATCGCCCGGTAGTCGGGCAGGATCGACGTGCACAGGTCGTAGGGGTGGGTGTGCATCACCGCCGTGACATCGACGATCTCGAAGCTGGGGACCTCGACCAGCAGCTCGAGGGTCATGTCGTGCACGACCAGCGGCTCGCCGTCGGCCGGGCCGAGCCCGATCGGCTTGACGTCGGTGAGCCGTCCGACCACCCGCAGGCGGCCGTCCTCCTCGGCGAAGGCCTCGGTCTGGTAGGTCCGGTTGTGGATGTTCAGCCGTCTCGACACGGCCTGACACGGTAGCGGCGCGCCGGCTGCGGTCCCGCAACGGTACCGACCGGGTGTCGCAGCGGGGTGTTGCGGCCGGGGCGGCGTAGCCTGCCGGTCGCCGGCGAATCGAACCGTCGCAGGCGTGCCGACGAGGGAGACGGTGATGACCACGTACGTGCTGGTGCACGGTGCCTACCAGGGAGGTTGGATCTGGCAGCCGGTCGCGGCGCGGCTGCGCGCCGCCGGGCACACCGTGTACGCCCCGACACTCGACGGTTGTGCGGAACGTCGAGGCAGTCTCCGGGCAGGGATCACCAACGACACCCACGCCGCCGAGATCGCCGATCTGCTGTTCTACGAGGACCTGCGCGAGGTGACCCTGGTCGGGACCAGCTCCGGTGGGATGGTCATCAGCCGGGCTGCGGAGCTGGCGCCGCAGCGGGTGGGGCGGCTGGCGTTCGTCGACGCGGTGGCCCTCGACGACGGTGAGCGGCTCGACGCCGTCGTGTCGCGTCCGGCGGTGACCGGCAACGAGCTGGCTGCCGGTCCGACCCGGCACGACGCGGAGACCCGGCTGTTCGCCGAGCTCGGCGAGCCGCTGCGCAGCTGGGTCCTGGAGCGCTACTGCCCGCACCCGGTGGCCGCCATGGCCGAGCCGATGCACCTCGAACGGTTCTGGTCGTTGCCGTGGGACGCTCTCGTGGTGCGTTGCACCCGGGCGGTCAACCCGCCCGAGGCCCACCAGCGCCGCACCGCCGGGCGCCTCGGGGCCGTCTGGGCCGAGCTCGACACCGGCCACTATCCGATGCTCTCCACCCCCGACGAGCTGGTCGCATTGCTGCTGGCGTGAACCGCCCGCGGTGCCATGCCATTCGGTATGGTCGGTATCGCCTGGTGCTGTGCTGAGCGGCTCGGAGTGTTCAGCTGCCGCTCCAGCGGGGCGGCCGTTTCCCGCTCTCGTCGACCGGACCCGGCTCGTACGCTCGGGCGGCGCTGTCGGCACAGTCTCGCGCCGCTGTGGATGAAGCTCGCGCCGGCAGGCCGGACGGTAACCTCCGTGGCGATGCGCCAGGTCACCTGCACGGTTGTGAACTGCTCGGTATGACCGGCTCGGCGTCACGGGTGTGGCCAGTCCTGACGGTGGCCGCAGCATCCGCCGCGGTATCGCAGGCGTTCGGCCGGTTCACGTTCCCGCTGCTGTTCACCGAGGTGCGCGACGACCTCGGCCTGTCCAACACACTCGCCGGTATGCTCGGGTCGGCCAACCTGCTGGCCTACCTCACCGGGACGTTGCTGGTGAGCCTGCTGGTCGGGCGGGTCGGGCTGTCGCGCACGACCCGGCTCGGCGTGGCCGGGGTGACCGCCGGGCTGGCGCTGCTGTCGTGGTCGCCGGGCTATCCGGTGGTGCTTGCGGCGCTGCTGCTCACCGGGCTGTTCGCCGCCGGGGTGTGGGTGACGGTCCCGGCCATCGCAGCGTCACAGGTCGGCCCGGAGCGCCGCGGCAGCGCCATCGGTGTCGTCGGCGCCGGCATCGGGCTGGGGATCATGGTCGCGTCGGCCCTGCACGCCGGGCCCGGCGAGGGCCAATGGCGGCTGGTGTACCGAGCCGAGACGGCGTTGGCCGTGGCGGTGGCGCTCGCCGGGCTGCGCTGGCTGCGGGTGGCGTCGGGCGGCGTCCGTCCGGGCGGCGGGCTCGCGGCCATGCGCGACGTGCCCCGGTGGCAACGCCTGTTGCTCACCTACGGCCTGTACGGCTTCGCCATGTCGCTGATCGTGACGTTCCTGGTGGCCGTGCTGAAGCAGGACGGCGGCTACTCGACCTCGGCGGCGTCGTTCGCCTTCTCGTGTTTCGGGGCGGGGACCATCGCCGGTGGGCCGCTGTTCGGCCCTCTGGCCGATCGCTGGGGCCGGACCGAGGCCATGCGGCTCGGGTTCGCGCTGCTGGCGCTGTCCGCCGTGGTGATCGGCTGGACAGCCCGTCCGTGGGCGCTGATCGCCGCGACCTGTTTCGGGCTGGCGTTCACCGGCGTGCCGACCACGGTCGCCGCCCGGATGAGCGATGCCCTGGCAGCGGAACGTTTCGGGGCTGCGTACGCCGTCGCCACGCTGGCCTTCGGCGCCGGCCTCATGGCCGGACCGCAGGTCGGTGGTCTGATCGGCGACGTCACCGGGTCGTTCCGGCCGGTGTTCTGGTTGGCGACCGCGGTGGCGTCGGTCGCCGGCGTCCTGGTGCCTGGCGACGGGCCCGGCGCGACAGGCTGACGGGTGGCCGAGCGGGTCAGGGACGGCCGAGGGCCCAGGCGATGCCGTTGCGCAGCAGCTGGTCGAACCCGGCGGCGTCCCAGGCGCCGGTGAAGGTCAGCGGGGTGGTGCCGTCGGCGGCGACCGAGGCATCGACGAAGGGCTGGCTGTTGCTCGAGGGGTTGTGGCAGTGGCCGAGCGCCACGTAGGCCACCCCACCCGGTTCGGCGGTGGGATCGCCGTCGGACCGTGGCACCAGGCGGAGCGTGGCCAGGGCCCGGGAACGCCCGTCGGGCAGCACGGATCGGTCCTCGGGAACGGCGAACCCGAACCCGTCGGGCGTGACGTCGTCGGGCAGCTCGGTCTGCAGCAGCACCGACGTGTCGGCCCCGAGGACCTCGAGCAGGTACAGCTCGTCGTCGACCTCGAACCCGTCGGGCACGCCGCGCAGCAGCCGTTCGGCGTGACGGTCCGATCCGGCGGCGCCGGGCGTCAGGTCGACCCGGAACCGGCGGATCGGCGGGTGGTTGAGGAAGAACACGCCGAGGGTGTCGTGATGACCGGTGCGCACCATGCGCCGGCGCCGGCTGGACGGCGACAGGGGAGCGGCCCGGCCGCCGGCGCTGCCGTGCAGGGCGAACCAACGGCCTCCCGCCGCCAGCCAGCGGTCCAACGCCTCGAGCTGCGGGCCGTCCGGGTAGGGCCCGGCGGTGTAGCTGACCAGGACCGTGCTGACCGCCAGCCAGCGTTCGAGGTCGGTGAAGTCGTTGGCCACCGTTGCGGCGACGCCGGCGTCGGCGAGATGGCCGAGCAGCCGCAGCCGCACCGTGTCCATGTCGTGACCGGCCCGCCGGCCTGCTGGATACCCACCGACGACCAGGTGCACCGTCATGGGACGACCCTACCGCATACGGATCAGTATGGAACGGCGACGGGTATGCCGGTTGCGTCGCGGTCGCCGACCTACGGTGTGCTCCGGCAGGCCGGGGGCCTGGTTCGAGAGGTCGGGGAGGACCGGTGCAGGACGAGAACGGCATGCCGACGGCGTCGGTCGGCCTGGCCTTGTGGGGGACCGAACCGGTCCGTACGGTGGCCGACCACGCCCGGCTGGCCGAGGCGGTCGGCTTCGAGAGTGTCTGGTTGGTGGACACGCAACTGATCTGTCGTGAGCTCTACGTCACGCTGGCGGCGTGCGCCCTGGCGACCGAACGGCTGCGCCTGGCCTCGGGTGTCACCGTGCCGCTGACCCGTCACGAGAGCGTCACCGCCAGCGCGCTGGCCACCCTGCAGGAGCTGTCGGCAGGTCGTGCACTGGCCGGTATCTCCACCGGTCATTCGGCGCTGCGCAACATCGGCCGCAAGCCGGTCACGGTGGGGCAGCTCGCCGAGTACGTGGGCACCGTCCGGGCGCTGCTCGACGGCGGGACCGCATCCTTCGCCGCGGGGATCGAGGGCGCGTTGTCGTGGTTGCGCGGGCCGTCGGGGGTGCCGCTGCACATCGCCGCCACCGGCCCGAAGCTGACCAGAGCTGCGGCGTCGATGGGCGACGGGGTGGTCCTGCTGCGCGGCGCCGCCGACGATCTGGTCGAGCGGGGCCTCGAGCTGGTGGCGTCGGGAGCCGCAGACGCCGGCCGGCCGGCGGGCTCGGTCCAGACCACGGTCTGGGTGTACGTCGGCCTCGACGACGAACCCGAGGTGGCCTACGACCAGGTCCGGGCCCGGGTGGCGGCGGTGCTCCGCCTGGCCGATCCGGCCGACTTCGCCGGCGAGGACCGCGAGGCGGTCGAGCGTCTCCGCCGGAACTACGACATGTTCGCCCACGCCCAGTCGATGCCCGAACATGCGGCGCTGGTGCCCGAGCGGCTGTTGGATCGTTATGCCATCGCCGGCAACGCCACGGTGGTCCGCGAGCGGCTGTCTCGCCTGCTCGCGGACCCACGGATCGACCGGGTGGTGGTGAGCCCGCAGATCGGGGCGCCGGGACGGCCGATCACCGCACCGTTCATCGAGCGGTTCGGCGCCGAGGTGCTCTCCGGGCTCTGAGCGTGCTGCGGCGCGACCTTCCGCTGCCGCCGCGGCTCAGGGCATGCGGTGGGCGTGGTCGGCCTTGATCGACTGCAGGCGGCGCTCGACCAGCGGGATGAACTCGTTGGGGTGGGTGAGGATCCAGAACCGCTCGTTGCGCACCGCGTCGAGCACCAGCTCACCGACCTCGGCAGGATCCATGCCCCGGGCCAGCTCGGCAGACAGGTTGTTCCAGAACTTCTCCTCGAGGGCGCTGGTCTCGTGCTCGCTGAGCTCGGCCGGCCGGTTGCGGGCGCTGCGGGTGATGTCGGTGTCGATCGGCCCGGGGCACAGCACGCTGGCCTTGACCGCCGACTTCGCCAGCTTGAGCTCGATGCGCACGGTGTCCATCAGCGCCACCACACCGTGCTTGGCGACGTGGTAGGCGCCGAGCACCGGGCCGGCGACCAGTCCCGCCATCGACGAGGTGGCGGTGATGTGGCCCTCGCCCTGGGCCTTGAGCAACGGCAGGAAGGTCCGCACGCCGTACACGACGCTCCACAGGTCGACGTCGATGGTCCAACGCCAGTCGTCGAGGGACATCTCGTCGACCGCGCCGCCGATGCCGATCCCGGCGTTGTTGCACACGACGTGCACTGCGCCGTAGGTGTCGAGCGCCGCTTCGGCGAGGGCCTTGATCTGGGCTTCCTTGCTGACGTCGGTCGGTACGGCGATGGCTCGGTGGCCGGCGGCGGTCATGGCGTCGACCGCGCCCTGCAACCGGGTGGCCTCGATGTCGGCCATCACGACGGCCATGCCGGCATCGGCGAAGGAGTGGGCCATGGCCAGACCCATGCCGCTCGCTGCGCCGGTGACCACCGCCGTCTTGCCGTTCACGTCGTACATCGCTGCTCCCTGGGAGATCCCGGCCGGCTCGTCCGGCCCTTGCGGCACCCTACCCGTGCGTCGCCGGGTCGACGGGCGGGGCAGGCGGCACCGTGGGCGGCCGGGCGGGCGTTGCCGGCGTCAGGCCGCCGAGGTGGGCGCGTCGGGCGTCGAGCGCGTCGGCCACCGTGGCGGCCCACGCCCGCCCGGCGTGTCCGTCGGGGTCGATCGGCCGTCCTGCGGCTTCGCGTCGGTGCTGGTCGTGCTGGTCGTAGCCACCGATCGAGCCGGCATCGAAGTAGGCGGCCTTCTTGGAGTGGTGGCCCTCGCCGCCCGCGTGGATGGTGCACGTGCCGCGTTCCTCGGTGAGGCGGTTCGCGGTCAGCGGCTCCTCGGACCACACCACGTCGCTGACCCGGGTCACGAACCAGTACACCGGCTCGGCCACCGCACGGGCCCGCTCGCCCTCGGGGCGCATCGCATCGGCCGCGGCGCGCGGGAAGCGACGGACGACGCGCTGGTGGGTCCAGATCCACGACGGCCCCGAGACGGTGACCCGCCGGCGGCTGTCGTGATCGTCGGACACCATCAGGGTGCTGTGCTGGTTCGACCACAGCTTGGCGGCGTGGCCGTGGATGCCGTTGCCCGGGTGGTACGGGATCAGCACGTAGGACCGGTTGCGGTGCTGCCCGACGAACGCGGCCCGTCCGACCTGGCCGTTGCGCGGTGACGCGCCGGGCAGCCCGGCGGCGTCGGCGGTGGCCTGCAGCAGCTCGAAGCTCCGGCCGAGCAGCGTCTCGAGGCTCGGACGGGTCGCATCGAGCGCTGCCGGTTCGGCGGGTTCGGGATCGGGTTGTTTGACGAAGAGGTTCTGCGAGCACTGGGTGAAGATCTCCGCCGTGCCGCCGACGAGGAAGCAGAGCAGCTCGTCGTGGACGGCCGCTGCGTCCCGGTAGGCATCGAGCGCACCGGCGCCGAGGCCGTAGTCGCTCTCCACGGTGGCGGCTTCGAGGGCCTCGAC
Organism: uncultured Acidimicrobiia bacterium; assembly: GCA_903921205.1. Taxonomy (GTDB): domain Bacteria; phylum Actinomycetota; class Acidimicrobiia; order Acidimicrobiales; family CAIXPF01; genus CAIXPF01. Next base: position 25,439 of record CAIXPF010000190.1, read on the forward strand.
CCCGAAGAGGGGTGATGTGCAGACCCATGGCGTCGGTGTCGTAGGGATGGAGGGCCAGCAGGGCGAGCTGCCGGGAGCCGACGGCAGCGTCGACGAGCTCGCACATCGCGCCGCGCTCGCTGCGGCGCCGGGTGCCGACCCCGGCGTCGGTGGTGTCGAGCGCCGTGCCGGCGACCAACGCCCGGCAGTGGTCCGGCAGCGGGCCGGTGCCGGCCAGCCAGCGGGCGGTGGCCCGGTCTCCCTCGGGTGTCGCCGCCCGGGGCAGGAACATCGGGACCGCCACGGTCTCGTGGCTCAGCAGCAGGCCGGTCGGCACCCGGTGGGTGTCCTCCGTGGCGAGCAGGGCCGCCACCACCCGACGCGGCCGGTACAGCCGGCCGGTCACCTGCGAGAGCCCGGTCCGTTCGTGGGTCGCCGGGGTGGCCGCCGTGGCGAACAGCTGCGGGGCGGTCATGGCGAACGCACCCATCACGGCGCCGAAGTACTGCCGGTACTGGTTGCGGTAGAACGAGTCGGCTTGGAGCACCTCCGAAGCCCGGCGGACCCGTGCGCCGTCCCGGCCGGACGAGCCTGCTGCGGATCCCGCCACGGGGCCGGTGACGTTGCGCAGGTGGGCCGGCGCCTCCTTGCGACGCTCGGACCGCGTCGCGCTCACGAGGTACTGCAGGACGTGCTCAGCGGCGGGGCCGGGTGCTCCGGGCCGGCGGAAGAACCGTTCCGCCACTGCGGCGCGGGCCGACGGCGGCAGCGCCGACGCCGACCGGAACAGCGCCACCCGGCGTGGTTCGAGCTCACGCCAGGACGAGGCCGCGGCGTCCGCCGTTGGCGTGGGGCCCATGGCCGCTCCTCCCGAACTGTTGCCGGCATGCCCGTTCCGAGGGGTATGACACTGCAACAGAGGTTACCAGATCGGCTCGGGACCGGCGCCCGGAGACCCCGCCGTCACCCCGGTTGGCCTCGGCCGGGTCGTGGCGGGCACCCTTGGGGGGTGCGACGCATCGTGGGTGCCCCCGGGGGACCGGTCGGGTCCTCGCCGGGAGGACCATCGTGAAGGTGCTGGTGGTGCTGCCCGGGCTCGACGGCCGCGGCGGGGCCGAACAGTCCTTCGCCGTCACCGCGCCGTGGCTGTCGGCGCACGGCGTGTCGCTCGATCTCGCCCTGTTGACCGACCGACGCTCGGCGGTGCCCGCGGTCGAAGGACTCGGGGTGACGGTGCACGATCTGTCGGGAGCGGCCGGGATGCGCGGCCGCACCGCTGCGCTGCAGCGCCTGATCGAGCGGCAACGTCCGGACCTGGTGCACGCCACGCTCTACGAGGCGGAGATCCCTGCGCTGCTCGCCAGCCGTCGCACTGGCGTGCCGGTGCTGGTGACCTGGGCGACGACCACGCAGAGTTCGGCCGGCGACGGCGGGGTCGCGTGGTGGAAGCTGAGGTCCGTCGAGGCGGTGCAGGCGGTCCTCGGGCGTTACGCCGCGGCGCGCTACCACGCCGTCACCGACGGGGTGGCCCGCTCCCGGGGCAGGGCGCTCCGGGTGCCTGCGACGAGGATCCAGGTCGCCGAACGAGGTCGTGACGCCGCTGCGTTCGCGCCTCGCCCTGCGGACGAGCTCGCCGCGGTCCGCGCCGGGCTCGGGCTCGGCGCGAGCGACCGCCTGGTGCTTTCGGTGGCCCGGCTGGAGCCGGCGAAAGGACTCGAGCGGTTGCTGGCCGCGGTGGACGACCTGGTCGACGCGGTGCCCGACGTGGTCGTGGCGATCGCGGGTCGTGAGGGCACCGCCGGGGACCGCCTGCGCGTGCAGGCCGGTGGGCTCCGCCACCCGCAGCGGGTGACGTTCCTCGGCCATCGCGACGACATCGCGGCCCTGCTGCAGGTGGCCGACTGCTGGGTGAGCACCTCGCACCGGGAGGGAGCGGCCGGTGCGATGCTCGAGGCCTGGGCGAGTGGCTGTCCGGTGGTGACCGTTCCGATCGACGGACTCGACGGCATCGCCGTACCCGACCGCAACGCCCTCGTGGTCGACCCGCCCGGGCTCGCTGCGGCGATGGCCCGCGTGTTGACCGACCCGGGGCTGGCGGGCCGGTTGGCGGCTGCCGGACGGGCGGATTTCGCCGCCCGGTTCACGGTCGAGCGTGCCGCCGAACAGCAGCTGCGGGTCTACGAGTGGGCGGCCCGACCGGACCGGGGGTGATCGGGCGGAGGGGCACCGTGACGGACCCTGGCCACGGCGGCGGACGCCGTGCGGCGGGCCCGGTCGGCCGCAGGGGCCACCCGGTTCCACCAGTCGGGGCGCACCCCGTCGGAGGCGAACCGCTCGCGTTGCTCGAGCAGCGCGCCGCTGATGCCGGCGGGCACGACGATCGAGACGTCGGCCACCGCCTCGCAGCCCAGGTCGTGCTTGTGGCCGCGCGGGCCGCGGAGGTAGTCGAAGGTGGTCAGCCCCTGTGACTCCGCCCACTGCATGGCGATCACCCCCGCCATGATGCCTGGGCTGAGCCGCGTGAACGCCGGGTCCCAGCCGGTCTTGAAGACGCTGAAGGACGCCCCCGTCCGGATCCCCAACAGGGCGGCGACGGTCCGGCCCTCCCGTTCGAGCAGGAGGATCCACGGGACGTCGGGGAACCGGCACTGCGTGGCGAGGTCGCGCAGCAACGCCACGCGGAGCCCGCTCAGTCGGCCGGTGCCGCCGCGGGCGTTCCAGCGCGCCTCGTGGACCCGTTGCAGCTCACCCAGCGCGGCCTCGAACCCGTCGCCCGCCGCTACCCATCGGGCCGTGACGCCTTCCTCGTCGAGCAGGCGCTGCCGTCGTCGGACGTTCTTGGCCATCCTCGCCGACCAGGCGTCGGCGAATCGTCGATCGGCGCTGCGCTCGGCGGCGGGGCAGTCGGTGCGCCGGGTGATGGTTCCGCCGGTTGCGCCCCGGGCGAGGTCGGCCCACCGTGGGGCGAGGTTCTCCAGGTAGAGCGTGCTCGACGTCGTCCGTGCCAGGCCGGCGGCGGCCTCGAACAGGGTGGTGGCGGTGGCGTCGTCGGCCGCCACCGGGCCGTTGTGGTCGGCCGAGCCCACTCCTGCGCCGGCGATGGCCAGGTAGCGCACCGGGATCGGTATCCGGGTGTGGAGCCGTCGTGACATCCGGGCGAGCGGGAGCACCCCGGTGAGCGCCCCGCCGCCGTCACGCAGCACGAGCAGCTCGGGTACCGCAACCGGTGCCAGGTGACGTTGCCACGCCACGAGCCACGCCGGTCGGCTGAAGATCGGTGCGCCGGTACGGGCGGCGAGTGCGTCCCATTCCTCGCGGATCGCCTCCAGCGCCGGCAGGCCGTGCAGGACGACCGGGTGCTGCCGCTCGTCGGCGCACGGTGTCGGCACGTTTCCCTCCTCTGCACTGCACGGCGATGCGCCCGTTCCGCGATGGGCGCCGGCGTCGCCTCCGGGTGCCCGTCGGGTGCCGCGGGTGCTCCTCCCGTCGCGGGCGGTCGAACCCGAATGGTGCCCGCCAACGGGTCCGGCCGCCATGGCCCGGTGGTCCCGGTTGGCCCGGTGCCGGCCGTGGCGGGCACCCTTGGTGGGTGCGAGGGGGATGGAGCCTGATCCGGGACCTCCTCCGGGCGCGCTCCGGCTGGGTGGCGGTCGGGGTGGCCACCGGGCTGGTGTGGGCGCTGGCCCGGGTCAGCGTGCCGTACCTGGTGATGCAGGCCATCGACCGGGGCATCACCGGTCGGGACGTCGCAGCGCTGGCCCGTTGGACCGCCGCGGCGGCTGCGGCGGGCCTGGTGGCGTCGTTGTGTGCCGGGCTCCGGCGGTTCTTCGCCTTCCGGGAGGGCCGCATGGCCGAGGCCACCCTGCGCGCCCGGCTGTTCGGGCACCTGCTCGGCCTCGACTTCGGGTACTTCGACCGCTCGTCGGCCGGCGACCTGATGTCGCGGGCCAACAGCGACCTGCTGCAGATCCAGAACTTCCTGAACATGATCCCGTTCACGCTGGGCAACGCGCTGCAGGTGGTGGCGGTGACGGTGCTGCTGTTCTGGCTCAACCCGCTGCTGGCGCTGTGCGCCCTCGGCTCGTTGCCACTGGTCAACGTGCTGGGCCGGCGGTTCTCGATGCGGTTGCACCCCTCGATGATGGGTATCCAGCAGGCCTCGGCGCGCGTCGCCGCGGTGGTCGAGGAGACCGTGGCCGGCAGCCGGGTCATCAAGGGCATCGGGGCCGAAGGGGTGCAGCAGGCCAAGCTCGAGCACGAGGCCGACGGCCTGTACGGCGAGGCCATGGGGGCGCTGCGCACCCGGTCGCGGTTCGTGCCGGCCCTTGACCTGCTGCCCAACGTGGGCTTGCTGCTGGTGGTCGCGGTCGGGGGTCACCAGGTGCTCGCCGGGAAGCTGACGCTCGGCGAGCTGATCGCCTTCAACGTGTACGTCAACCAGCTGATCTGGCCGCTGCGGGCGCTGGGCTTCGTGATCGCCATGGGTCAGCGGGCGGTGGCCGCCGCCGAGCGGGTGGCCGAGGTGCTCGACGCCCGGCCGGCGGTGGCGCCGCCGGTGGCACCGCAGCCGTTGCCGGACGCCCCGCACGGCGAGGTGCGCTTCGAGTCGGTCCGCTTCGGCTACCCCCGTTCGGCCCGCCGCGTCCGTCCCGAGCGGGCCGACGTGCTCGACGGGTTCGACCTGGTGCTGCGGCCCGGCGAGACCGTGGCCCTCGTCGGTGCCACCGGGTCGGGCAAGTCGACGGTGCCGCGGCTGCTGGCCCGGTTCTACGACGTGGACGACGGCCGGGTGCTGCTCGACGGGGTCGACGTGCGGTCCCTGTCGCTCGACCAGCTCCGCCGGGCGGTGGGCATCGTCTTCGAGGACAGCTTCCTGTTCACCGACTCCGTCGCCGCCAACATCGCCTTCGCCGATCCGACCGCCGGCGACGAGGCGGTGGGCGAGGCGGCCCGGTTGGCCGGTGCGGCCGGGTTCATCGCCGACCTACCGAAGGGTATGCAGACCGAGGTCGGCGAACGCGGCTACTCGCTCTCCGGTGGCCAACGTCAACGGATCGCGATCGCCCGGGCGTTGGTGGCGCGGCCCCGGGTCCTGGTGCTCGACGACGCGACCTCGGCCATCGACCCGGCAAAGGAACGCGAGATCCTCGACGGGCTCGCGGGCGAGACGGGCCGGGCGACCACCCTGGTGATCAGCCACCGGCCGGCCACCATCGCCCTGGCCGACCGGGTGGTGTTCCTCGACGAGGGCCGGGTCGCCGCCGAGGGCCGACACGAGGACCTGCTGGCGTCGAACGCCCGCTACGCCGAGGTGCTGGCGGCGGCGATCGCGGAGGCCGGCTGATGTGGCTCTCCGGCGGCGTCGCCGAGGAGGACCGGCTCGATGCCGCCGCCACCCGTCGGGTGCTGCGTCGGACGCTGGGACTGCTGCGTCCCTACCGGCGTCAGACCGTGGTGGCCGTGCTCGCCATCGTGGGCTTCGTGCTCACGCAGCTCGCCGGGCCCTACATCGTGCGCATCGCCATCGATCACGGCGTCACCGGCGGGCGAGAGCCGGTGCTGTGGGCGGCGGTGGGTGCCTACGCCGCGGTGGCCGGCCTCAACTACGTGCTGGCCCGGCGTCAGGTCGCTGCGGTCGGCTCGCTCGGTGAGGGGTTCCTGCGCGACCTGCGCATCCGGCTGTTCGCCCACCTGCAGCGCCTCGGCCTGTCCTTCCATGATCGCCATCCCAGCGGCGTGGTGGTGTCCCGGCTGACCTCCGACGTGGACTCGATGCAGGAGCTGGTGCAGCAGGGCCTGCTGATGCTGGTGTCGAACGTGCTGTTGCTGGTGCTGGCGTTGGTGCTGCTGGCAGGTGCGTCGCTGGTGCTGACCGCGGCCTGCCTGGTGTCGGTGCCGTTGCTGGTGTGGTCCTCGCGCCGGTTCCGTCGGGCGTCGAACGCGGCGTACATCGCGGTACGGGACCGGATCGGCTCCATGCTGGCGCGGCTGTCCGAGTCGCTCAACGGCATCCGGGTCATCCAGGCCTACGCCCGCGAACCCGTCGAGGTGGCCCGGTTCGGCCGGGCCAACGACGAGCTGTACGCCGCCCACATGACCGCGGTGCGGGCCCAGGCCTGGTACGTGCCGACGGTCGAGGCGTGCGGGGTGTTCAACACGGCGGTGGCGGTCGGCCTCGGCGGGTGGCTGGTGCTGCACGACCGGGCGACGGTGGGCACGGTGGCCTTCTTCGTGCTGACCCTCAACATGCTGTTCGAGCCGATCCAGCAGCTGAGCCAGCTGTTCAACGTCGTACAGTCCGCCGGGGCTGCCCTGCACAAGATCTACGAGCTGCTCGACACCGTCCCGGAGATCACCGAACGGCCCGGCGCGGTCGATCTGGCCTCGCGGGGCGACCTGGTGCTCGAGGGGGTCGGCTTCGCCTATGGCGAGGGTGCACCGGTGCTGGCCGGCGTCGACCTGGTGGTGCCCGACGGTGAGCGGTTGGCGTTGGTCGGCCCGACCGGCGCCGGCAAGTCGACCCTGGCCAAGCTCGTCGCCCGCCTCTACGACCCGACCGAGGGCCGGGTGAGCCTCGGCGGGACCGATGTGCGCCGGGCCACGCTGCATTCGTTGCGGCAACGGATCGTGCTGATGCCCCAGGAGGGGTTCCTCTTCGCCGGGACGCTGCGCGACAACGTGCGGCTCGGTCGTCCCGACGCCACCGACGCCGAGGTCGAGGCGGCGCTGGGCCGGCTGGGCATCCTCGAACGGTTCGAACGTCTCGAGGACGGGTTGGACACCGAGGTGCGTGAGCGCGGGTCACGGTTGTCGGCGGGGGAGAAGCAGCTGGTGTCGTTGGCCCGGGCGGCGTTGGTCGACCCGCCCGTGCTGATCCTCGACGAGGCCACCTCCAGTCTCGATCCCGGAACCGAGGTCGAGGTCGAGGCGGCGCTCGAACGGCTCAGCCGCGGCCGCACGGTGATCGTGATCGCCCATCGCCTCTCCAGCGCGGCGCGGGCCGACCGGGTGGCGGTGGTCGACGCCGGCCGGCTGGTCGAGGTCGGTTCGCACGCGACGTTGGTGGCGGCAGGCGGCCCCTACGCCGCCCTGTACGCCGCCTGGCTGGCCGGGGTGGGCGGCGCCTACGGCGGCGAGCCCGGCGGTGGTGCGCCGGGCTGAGCGATCCGCGGGGTCGCCGGGCCGCCGGGCGGGTACATTCCGCCCATGCCGAGCGCCGCTGCCAACGGGATCGAGATCTGCTACGAGACCTTCGGGGATCCGTCGAACCCCACCGTCCTGCTCATCAACGGGCTGGGCAGCCAGCTGCTCGGCTGGGACGAGGGCTTCTGCCGTCGTCTCGCCGGTCGCGGCCACCACGTGGTCCGCTTCGACAACCGCGACGTCGGTTTGAGCACCTGGTTCGACGACGTGGCCTTCGACTTCGCCGCCGGGTTCGCGGCGTTCCGCAACCGTGAGCCGGTGCCGGCGCCCTACACCCTGTCGGACATGGCCGCCGACGCCGTCGGGTTGTTGGACCATCTCGGCGTGCAGCAGGCCCATGTGGCCGGCATGTCGATGGGCGGCATGATCGCCCAGACGCTGGCCATCGACCATCCGGCCCGGGTGGCGTCGCTGTGCTCGATCATGTCGAGCACCGGCGAGCGTGAGGTCGGCAAGCCGACGCCGGAGGCCAACGCCGCGCTGCTGGCCAAGCCGCCGCGCAGCCGCGAGGACGCCGTCGAGCTGGCCATCGCCAACGCCCGGGTGATCGGCAGCCCGCCGCACGTCGATCCCGAGCGGGTCGGTGCCGTCGCCGGCGCGGCCTACGACCGGGCGTTCCACCCGATCGCCTCCGCCCGGCAGTTGCTGGCGGTGTGGCAGTCGGGGTCGCGGCTCGAGGGGCTGCAGGCCCTGCAGGTGCCCACCCTGGTGATCCACGGCCGCTGCGATCCGTTGATCCAGCTCGACGGTGGCCTGCGCACCGCCGAGGTCGTTCCCGGTGCCGACCTGCTGGTGCTCGGCGACATGGGCCACGACCTCGCCCCGCCGCTGTGGGACCGGGTGGTCGACGCCCTGAGCGGGCTGGTGGCCCGGGCCGGCTGACCCGTACCGGCAGGTCTGCCCGGGGCCGGACGTGCGATGCTCTGGCCCGTCCGTGCGAAGAACCGGGGGAAGCCATGCGCGATCAGTCCGAGGCAATCGAGTTCGGGGTCTCGATGCGGTTGTTGAAGGAGGTGGTGGCCGAGGCACAGCTCGTCGAGTCGCTCGGCTACGACTACCTCCTCACCGGTGAGCACATCAGCTTCCACGGACCGACCCCGAACACCCTGATCTCGCTGTCGGCGGCCGCTGCGGTGACCGAGCGCATCAAGCTGCTCAGCGGCATCGTGCTGGTGCCGTTGTACCCGCCGGCTCTGTTGGCCAAGCTCATCGCCACGCTCGACACCATCAGCCACGGCCGCTACTGCTTCGGCATCGGGATCGGCGGCGAGAACCCCCGGGAGTTCGACGCCGTCGGGGTGCCGGTCAAGGAGCGCGGTGCCCGCACCAACGAGGCACTCGAGCTCATCGACCGGCTGCTCACCGAGGACAAGGTGAGCTTCGAGGGCCGGTTCAGCTCGATGTCGAACATCACCATCGCCCCGCGGTCCAAGCAACGGCCGCCGTTCTGGGTGTCGGGCCGCAAGGAGCCGGCGATGCGCCGGGCGGCGCGGTACGGCGATGCCTGGCTGCCCTACATGTACACCCCGGAGATGTTGGCGGACTCGATGACCAAGATCGCCGCGTTCACCGAGGAGGAGGGTCGTGCGCCCGGCTCGGTGCGGGGCGCGGCGTTCGCCTTCACCTGCGTCCACGAGGACCGTGACACCGCCCTGGCGATGTGCAACAAGGTGCTGTCGACCACCTACAACCAGGATTTCACCGACCTCGTGGCCAAGTACGCCATCGCCGGGTCGCCCGAGGAGTGCAAGGCCCGGATCCAGGAGTACGTCGACGCCGGGGCCCGCACGGTGGTCTTCGCCCAGGGCTGCCCCTCCGGCTACATCGACCAGAACGTCCGGCTGCTCGCCGAGGAGGTCATGCCGGCGTTCCGGTGACGGCTGTCCTGCGGGGAGGGTTTCGCGACGACGCCGATACGCTGAGCAACAGGTACGGTCCGCCCCGGACCGTAACGGTCCGGCCCGGAGTTCGACCGATGCTGCCGCTCGAGGGCGAGGGGTACGTCACCGATGTGGCGTACACCGCCGGCTTCTATCCAAACCTGTCGCCCCTGGCGATCGGCTACGTCGCAGCCCTCAACGGGCTGCGCCCGCCCGATCTCAGCGGTCCGTTCCGGTATCTCGAGCTGGGCTGCGGCTTCGGGCGAACGCTCACCACCCTGGCGGCGGCCAACCCGTTGGGCGAGTTCGTCGCGGTCGATCTCAACCCGGTGCACACCGAGGCGATCGACCGGATCGTGGCTGCCGGCGGCCTGACCAACGTGCGGGTCGTCACCGCCGACTTCGCCCATCTGCCCGAGGACCTCGGCACGTTCGACTTCATCACCCTGCACGGGGTGCTGAGCTGGGTGTCGGCCGGCGTGCGCCAGCAGGTCGCGGACATCGCCCGGACCCGGCTCGCTCCGGGGGGCCTGCTGCTCGCCAGCTACAACACCCAGCCCGGCTGGTCCCATCTGCAGCCGATCCGCGCCATCCTGCGTCAGTACGCCGCGCTGCTCGAGGGCGACAGCCTGCAACGCATGGACAAGGCGGTCGGCTACCTGGTCTACCTCCGGGACCAGCACGCCCGGTACTTCACCGAGAACCCCGCGGCCGCGGCATACGTCGAGAAGCTGACGACGATGGACCGGCGCTACCTGGTGCACGAGTACCTGCACGACCACTGGAGCCCGTTCTACTTCGGTGACATCGCCGAGCTGTTCGGCGGGGCCGACCTGGGCTTCGTCGGGAGCCTGCCGGTGCTCACCAACTTCTGGGACCTGTGCGTGGCGCCCGAGTTCTACGACCTGTTCCGCGACAGCAACGACCGCATCGTGCTCGAGACCCACAAGGACTTCTGCGCCAACACGATGTTCCGTTGGGACATCTACACCCGGCAGCCGCAGCGGCTCGACGGCCCGCAGGACCGGCTCGGGCTTCCCGGCGCACCCCAGTTCGGGCTGGTCAAGCAGGACACCGAGCTGCCGTGGACCGCCAATCTCGGCGTGGTGGTCTCGACCCTGGACGGCCCGCTCTACGCCTCGTTGGTCGAGCGCCTCCAGCTGGGCAGCGCCACGCTCGCCGAGCTGGTGCAGGACCTTGCGGTACGGCAGTTCGGCGCAGATGACGTGATCTCCGCGGTGGACACCGCGGTGGCGTTGAGCATGGTCGAGCCGGTCGGTGGCCCCATGGCGCCCAAGGGCTCGGTGCGGACCAAGGGTGGGCACGCGGTGCGCCGGCTCGACGTGCCGTCGGCCTACAACCGGGCCGTGCTCGATGCCGGGTACCTGGGCGGCGAGTCGCTGGCGCTGGCGTCGGAGGTGACCCGGAGCGGTCAGGTGGTCGGTGACATCGACGGGGCGATCATCCACGAGCTGTTGAACCGGGGTGAGTCGGGGCTGGTGAAGCGGATCGACGCGGCCCTGGTGGCCCGTGGCCGGACCCTGTTCAAGGAGGGCGAGCCGATCGCCGACTCGCCGACCCGGCAGGGCGTGATCTCGGAGCTGTACGACACGTTCCGCAGCTCCACGCTGCCGGAGTTGATCCGCCAGGGGATCGTCACCAGGGACTGAGCGAGGGTCGTCGCGCCGGAGCACGGCCGGATGGTCGACCGCGCTCGGTGAGCGTCTGGCGCGATGCCGTGACCAGGACGTTTGTCTTGAGTCGCTTGGCCCTTTCCCCAATCGTGAGGATCGTGCGACAACTGCTACGTCGGGTCGGTGCTGTCCGCCCGATCGTGGCGTGGACGTTCTGCGCCGGCATCCGACGAACGACGAGGTCGCACGAACATGGTGGGTTCCCGTATTGCTCTCCGCACCGTCCTGGCAGGCTTCGTGCTCGCCGTGATGGCGATGCTGCTCGGCTCGGCGGGTGCCGCTGCTGTGGCCCCCGCCGGCTATCCGCCGGCACCGAGCGCCGACCGGGGCGCGATCGTCGTGGACGGTGACACCATCACCGCCTGTGGTCCGGCGGGCGCCACCGATCCGGGCGCGCCCTACACCGTCGACGTCGACGGGGCGGTCGTCGCCTCCGGCAGCACCCTCGGTGACGGCAGCTACTGCGTGACCGCGAAGGTGCCCTCGGGTCTGGCTGCGGGCACCCACCGCGCCACCTTCACCAGCACCAAGAACGGGACGTCGTTCACGCTGAGCACCTCGTTCCTGCGGGCCGGCGGTGCCGAGCTGCCCCGCACCGGTGCCGACACCGCCGGGACCGTGCGCCTGGCCATCGTGCTGGCCTCCGCCGGTGCGCTGCTGCTGGCCATGCTGACCGTGCGTCGCCGGAGCCAGAACAAGGCCTGATCCCGAACGTGACGGTCCGGCACCGATGCCGGGCCGGCCCGACGCTGCGGCCCTGCGAGCTCCCCGCTCGCAGGGCCGCAGCGCGTCCGGCCCGGGTCGTCCTGCCGGTCCGGGGACGGCGCGGTACGCTCCCGTGCGAAGGCTGCGTCGGGATCCGTCTGCGCCGCCGTGCCGCTGGGGGATTCGTCATGCACAAGCTCGTCATCCGCAACGCCTACCTGGTCGACGGCACCGGGGCCGCCGCCCGGACAGCCGACATCGCCATCGACGCCTCGGGCCTGGTGGCCGAGATCGGCACCGACATCGGGCCCGGCATCGAGGAGCTCGACGCCGCCGGCCGTCTCGTCACCCCCGGCTGGGTCGACGTGCACACCCACTACGACGGCCAGGCCACGTGGGATCCGGAGCTGTCGCCGTCGTCGTGGCACGGGGTGACCACCACCGTGTTCGGCAACTGCGGGGTCGGCTTCGCCCCGGCCCGGGCCGATCAGCGTGACTGGCTCATCCAGCTGATGGAGGGGGTCGAGGACATCCCCGGTGCCGCGTTGGCCGAGGGCATCGACTGGCAGTGGGAGACCTTCCCCGAATACCTCGACGCCCTGGCCCGTATGCCCCGGGTGATGGACATCGCCACCCAGGTCCCGCACGGTTCGGTTCGGGCCTACGTGATGGGCGAGCGCGGCGCCCGCAACGAGGCCGCCACCGCCGAGGACCTCGTCCGGATGGCGGCGATCGTGGAGGAGGGCGTGCGGGCCGGTGCGCTGGGCTTCTCGTCGTCACGGACCAAGCTGCACCTCGCGCTCGACGGCGAGCCGGTGCCCGGCACCTTCGCCGGGGCCGACGAGATGATCGCCCTGGGCCGGGCGGTGGCCGCCGCCGGCGGTGGCGTGGTCGAGGTGGCCTCCGACATCGGTCTCGGCGGGCTCGAGGGCGACTTCGGTGCCGACATCGAGTGGATGCGCACCCTGGCTGCCGAGCACGGCCTGACCGTCACCTACGCCCTCACCCAGGCCGACCGTCATCCCGAGCAGTGGCGCGAGCTGCTGGAGCTGAGCTCGGCCCCCATCGCCGGGCCGGGCCGGGTGCTGGCCCAGGTCGCCGGCCGTCCCGGCGGGCTGCTGCTGGGCTGGGAGACGTCGCTGCACCCCTTCAAGATGCACCCGACCTACCTTCGCCTCGCCGACCTGCCGGTCGAGGCCCGTCTGGCGGAGCTGGCCAAGCCCGAGATCCGCGCCGCGATCCTGGCCGAGGAGACCGGCTTCACCGGCCGGTTCAACTACGACATCGCCCACGGCTTCCACAAGATGTACCCGCTCGGTTCCGAGCCCGACTACGAGCCCGACGCCGAGCACTGCATCGAGGCGCTGGCCGCAGCGGCCGGGGTGAGTCCCTACGCCTACTGCTACGACGCCCTGTGCGCCGACGGTGGCCGGGGGCTGATCTACTTCCCGCTCACCGACTACTCGCAGCGTTCCCACAACCCGACCTTCGAGCGGCTGAACCACCACGGTGCGTTCCTCAGCCTCAGCGACGGCGGGGCCCACTGCCGGCTGATCTGCGATGCGTCGACCCCGACCTACCTGCTCACCCACTGGACCCGCGACCGTGCCCGCGGCCCGAAGCTGCGCCTCGAGGACGCAGTGCGGCTGCAGACCCGCGACACCGCCGAGATCTACGGCCTGACCGATCGCGGCACCCTCGAGGTGGGCAAGAAGGGCGACCTGAACATCATCGACTACGACGCCCTGCGCCTCGAGGCCCCGAAGATGGTCTACGACCTGCCCACCGGTGCCCCGCGTCTGCTGCAGGAGGTGCACGGCTACGTGGCCACGGTGGTGTCCGGCGAGGTCACCTGGCGTGACGGCCGGCCGACCGGCGCACGGCCCGGGGTGTTGATCCGCGGTCGTCGCTGAGCCGGGTCGTCGCCGACGCCGTGCCGTCGCGATCGTCGATCACCAGCACCCTCATCTGTGAGGGACACGAGCACACCATCACCTGGCGCGACGGGGCGGTGGTCCTCGACGACCACGACGATCCCGTCGGCGAGCTGGCACTGTGCGCGCTGGGTGCGACGTGGCCGTCGTGCATCGCGGTGCTGGCGGCGGTCCGGCGCCGTTTCGACCCGGTGGGCACCTGGCCGGTGTGGACCGGACCGTTGCCGCGGGCGTCGGGACCGGAGCTGATGCTCAAGGCCTGGCGCGACCTGCAGGCGGCCCGGCCCTCGGCGGCGTCCGACGACGGCGCGCTCAGCGTCGAGGGCGCCGAGGACCGCTGGGCGATGACCACCCTGGGCCTGCTCGAACCGGCCCTGCGTCGCCGGCTGGCGCTCGACGCGGTCATCGGCCGCTGTCGCCGTTCCGGCAGCGCCCCGGTGCAGCCGTTCGGGGTGGGCGGCACCCGCAGGGGGTTCAGCCGTCGCGACGGGCGGGGCCCGTTGGCGGAGTCGCTGCTGCTGGCATCGGTGGGGGCCCCGCCGGGGGCGGGACTGCGCTGGCTGCTCGAGGACGCCGGCGACCGCCGCGCCGCCCGCCTGC
>CAIXPF010000191.1 GCA_903921205.1 uncultured Acidimicrobiia bacterium
GCGCCGCCGGCGCGTACGCCCTCGGCCGGGCGTCCGGCCCCGACGACGGCGGTGGCGTCCGCCGCCGATCCCGTCGACGGTGCCGGGTCCGAAGCGGTGGCACCTGGCGATGGCGGTGCCCGCGGCGGACCTCGCCGCGCCGAGCTGTCACCGGACGCCGGGCCGGTCACGGCCTCCGCCGGCTCCAACCCTGCGGCCGGGTCCGCGTCGGGGTCGGAGCTGACCGTCGACGAGTTGAGCCGGGCCTGGTCCGACGGGGTGCTCGACCATCTGCCGCCGGGCAGCCGGGCGCTGTACCGCGCCGGGCGGTTCGTGGGCATCGAGGCCGGGGTGGCGCTGTTCGCCCTGCCGTCACGGGTCCACCGCGATCGCTGCGAGGCGAAGGCCGCCGACGTCGAGCGCAGCCTGGCCGCACGGTTCGGGCGCCCTGTGCCGTTGCGCCTGGTGGTCGAGGAGGAACGTCCCAGGGCCGACGGGCCGGGTGGCCCGGCCGTCGCAGATGTGGGCTTCGCCGACGACTTCGACGACGAGGAGGACATCGGCAACGCCCGCGACCTCCCTGACGCCCCGCTGGTCTCCACCACCAGCCTGGACCTGATCCAGGAAGCGTTTCCCGGCGCCGAGGTCATCGAATGAGCGCAGAAGGTGGGCGCGCCGGATGGAACCGACAACCGAAGACAACGACGAGCGGGATTCGAGGAGCACCGTGGTGAACGATGACGAGGCGGGCGACGAGCTGCAGGCCGCGGCCATGACCGGCGGGCTCGATCTGGGCTCGCTGTTCGGGATGGCCAGCGAGATGATGGCGGCGCAGCAGGCTGCGGCGGAGGCCGAGGTGGTCGGCAGCTCCGGCGGTGGTGCGGTGGAGATCTCCGTCACCGGCGGCGGGGTGTTCACCGGGGTCCGGCTCAGCGCCGAGGCGGTCGACCCGTCGGACATCGCCATGCTCGAGGACCTGGTGCTGGCCGCGCTGCACGACGCCATGACCAAGGTCCAGGCCCTGCAGAGCGGGGCCATGGGCGGGCTCGACCTCGGCGGTCTCGGTGGTCTGCTCGGTGGGCTGGGTCCGACAACGCCGTGACGACCCTGTTCCCCGGGCCGATCACCGACCTGATCGAGGAGCTCGGCCGGCTCCCGGGCATCGGACCGAAATCGGCCCAACGCATCGCCTTCCACCTGCTCAAGGTGTCCGACCGGGAGGCCGGCCGGCTGGCCCGTGCGGTCACCGACATGAAGGCCCGCATCGCGGTCTGCTCCCGGTGCTTCAACGTGGCGGAGGCCAGGCCGGAGGCCATCACGCAGTGCGGGATCTGCAGCGACCCCCGTCGCGACCCCCATGTGCTGTGCGTGGTGGAGGAGGCCCGGGACCTCATCGCGGTCGAGCGGACCGGCGAGTTCAAGGGCCGCTACCACGTCCTCGGCGGCACCATCAACCATCTCGAGGGCATCGGACCCGAGCAGTTGCGGGTCCGCGAGTTGCTGCACCGGCTCGGCGAGGAACCGGTCACCGAGCTCATCGTGTGCACCAACCCCAACCTCGAGGGCGACGCCACCGCGCTCTACCTGGTGCGCCTGCTCGCCGACGTCGACATCGTCGTGACCCGCCTCGCCTCGGGCCTGCCGGTGGGCAGTGACCTCGAGTACGCCGACGAGCTCACCCTCGGGCGGGCCCTCGAGGGCCGCCGACCCCTCGGCGGCTGACCGGATCGGCAGCGCGATCCGGGACTACCGATGGGTAACTTTACCCTGGCCGGGATCCCCTCTTCTGGGTACCCTCAGCCGTCATGCACGAGTTCCTCGACGCCATCCTGGCCGGTGCTCCCGGCGACGAACTGGCCGCCATCCCCCTCCCCGAGAGCTTCCGCGCCGCGTTCGTGCGCAAGGAGGACATCGGGATGTTCGAGGGCCTGGACTCCGCCGACAAGGACCCGCGCAAGTCGCTGTACGTCGACGACGTCGCCACCCCCGAGATCGCTCCCGACGAGGTCGTGCTGGCGGTGATGGCCAGCTCGATCAACTTCAACACCGTGTGGACGTCGATCTTCGAGCCGCTGCCGACCTTCGGGTTCCTGTCCCGGTTGGGCAAGGAGAGCGTCTGGGGAGCCCGCCACGACCAGCCGTTCCATGTCGTCGGGTCCGACGCCTCGGGCGTGGTGGTGCGGGCCGGCTCGGCGGTGCGGAACTGGAAGGTCGGGGACAAGGTCGTCGTGCACTGCAACTACGTCGACGACCAGGACCCCTCTGCGCATGACGACTCGATGCTGTCGTCCAACCAGCGGATCTGGGGGTTCGAGACCAACTACGGCGGCCTGGCCGACCTCACCGTGGTCAAGGCCAACCAGCTCATGCCCAAGCCGGCGCACCTCTCCTGGGAGGAGTCGGCGGTGAACGGCCTGTGTGCCTCCACCTCCTACCGGATGCTGGTCGGCCGCCACGGTGCCCGCATGAAGCAGGGCGACAACGTGCTGGTGTGGGGCGCGACCGGCGGGATCGGTGCCTACGCCGTGCAGCTGGTGCTCAACGGCGGTGCCACCCCCATCGGCGTCGTCAGCTCACCCCGGCGGGCCGAGCTGCTGCGGGCGATGGGCTGCGAGGCGGTCATCGACCGGGCGGCGGAGGGCTACCGGTTCTGGTCCGACGAGCACACCCAGGACGAGGCCGAATGGCGGCGGCTCGGCAAGAAGGTGCGCGAGCTCGCGGGGGAGGACCCCGACATCGTCTTCGAGCACCCGGGCCGCTCGACCATGGGCGCTTCGGTGTTCGTCACCAAGCGGGGCGGCACCGTGGTCACCTGCGCCGCCACCAGCGGCTACATGGTGGAGTTCGACAACCGGCACCTGTGGATGAAGCTGAAGCGGATCGTCGCGTCGCACTTCGCCAACTACCAGGAGGCGTGGGAGATGAACCGGCTGATCAGCAAGGGTGCGGTGCAGCCGGTGCTGTCGGCCTGCGTACCGTTGACCGAGGTCGCCGAGGCCGCCAACCAGGTGCACCACAACCAGCACGAGGGCAAGCTCGGGGTGCTCTGCCTGGCTCCGCGACGCGACCTGGGCATCGACGACCCCGAGCTGCGGGCCCGCATCGGCGAGGACCGGATCCGGGCCTTCGAACGCGGCTGAACGCGGCCGGTACGCGACAATGGCCGGCATGTTGCTCACCGAGATCGACCATGTGGCCATCGCTGTTCGCGACCTCGAGGCGGCCATCGACTACTACCAACGGGCATTCGGTGCGACCGTCGACCACCGTGAGGTGGTCGAGTCCGACGGGGTCGAGGAGGCGCTGCTGAAGGTGGCCGAGAGCTACATCCAGCTGCTGACCCCGACCAGGGACGACTCGCCGGTTGCCAAGGCCATCGAGAAGCGCGGCGAGGGTCTGCACCACATCGGGTACCGGGTGAGCGACTGCGGTGCTGCGCTCGCCGCCATGCTCGAGGCCGGCGCGACCGCCATCGACAAGGCCCCCCGTCCCGGCTCGCGGGGTACGACCGTGGCCTTCATGCACCCCAAGGGCAGCTTCGGCACCCTCATCGAGCTCGTCCAGGAGTGACCGCACGCACCCGGCGCGGCGACGCCCGCGCCGGGTTGCGGTCCCGCCGGTCAGTGCTGGTGGTCAGCGCTGCCGGTACGAGGTGGCATCGGCGACGAGCCGGGTGAACAGCGCGGTGTGCTCGGGCCGTCCGGGCAGCATCTCCGGGTGCCACTGCACCGCCACCAGCCGAGGAGCATGGTCGTGCTCGACGGCCTCGACGACACCGTCGGGCGCGGTGGCCACGACGCGGATACCCGTCCCGGGCCGGTCGACGGCCTGATGGTGGAACGAGTTCACCTCGGCGAGGTCGGGATGGCGTGCCCCCAGCCGGCTGCCCGCCACCAGTTGGACCCGGTGCGACACCGCCCCGATCGGGATCGCCGGTGCCCGGCCGCCGGGCTCGGACCCCTCGACGTGGCGGTCGGTGCCGGCCGGGTGGGTGTCGGGGGACGGATTGTCGGGGTTGGACGACTCGTTGCGGGCGGGTGGGTTCGACGGGGTGTCGGCATGGGCCGGGAGGTGCTGGGTCAGCGTGCCGCCGCAGGCCACGTTGACGACCTGCAGGCCGCGGCAGATGGCCAGCGTCGGCAGGTCGGTGGCGATGGCCCGACGCGCCAGCGCCAGCTCGAATCGATCGCGCTCGGGGTCGAGCTCGCCACCGGTCCCGGCATCGATCCGGACCTGGCCGTAGTGCGCCGGGTCGACGTCGTTGCCCCCGCTGAGGACCAGGCCGTCGAGGCGGGCGAGCAGTTCGGCCACGTCGTCGGGATCGCCGACCGGCAACGCCACGGGAAGGCCGCCGGCGGCCCACACGGCAGCGACATAGTCGGCATCGAGGACGTGGTGCAGGTCGGTGCCCCAGTACCGGCTCACCTGGGCGACCTCGGCGCTGATGCCGATGAGCGGGCGCATGACGCCAGGCTAGGGCGCCGGGCCCGGGCGAGGGCAGACGCGGCTAGGTTCCGGCCATGGCAGCCGACCGCGTTCGTCCAACCGAGGCCCGTATCCAGCCGATCGCCGATGTGCCGGAGGAGCTCCGCGAGCTCACCTCGGTCCGGGGAACCGGCGAACCGATCAACATCCTGCGCACCCTGGCCCATGCGCCGAACGTGCTCAAGCGGTTCTCGCAGATGGGCGGCACGCTGCTGTTCCGCACCTCGGTCCCCGACCGCGAACGCGAGATCGTGATCCTCCGGGTCGGATCGAACTGCCGCTCGGTGTACGAGTTCGGTCAGCACACCCTCATCGGCCGGCAGTCGGGGCTGTCCGATGCGGAGATCGCCGGGCTCACCGTCGACGCCGACGCCTTCGCCTGGAGTGCGGACGACCGGGCGCTGGTCGACCTCGCCGATGACCTGTGCCGCGACGACTGTGTGAGCGACGCCACCTGGTCGGCACTGGCCACCCGTTGGGACGAGCGTCAGTTGGTCGAGTTGGTGGTGACGGCCGGCTTCTACCGGATGGTCTCGGGGTTCCTGAACTCCGCCGGGGTGCAGCTCGATGCCGGCGTGCCCGGCTGGCCGAGCTGAACGGTCCAAGACCTGCCCGTCCCGCCGTACCCGGCTCCGGGCGTCGACCGTGGGGGGCTGAGCGGCCCGCACGGTGCCGGGGATCACAGGTCGAGCGCAGCCGCGACCCGCTGGCGGGCTGCTAGGAATCCACCCATGCTGCGTTGCGACAGAGGGACCCTTCGAAGCTGGGCCGGGGTGGGCGCGGTCGTGCTCGTCGCCCTGCTCGCCGCCTGTTCGGGTGGTAGCAGCGGCAGCGAGACCGAGCCGGTGCTGTCGGCCGCCGCAGCAGCGGGCAAGCAACTGGCGATCAACAAGGGGTGTGCGTCCTGCCATGTCTTCTACGGCCGCGACGCCGCAGGACCGACCTGGAAGGGCTTGTACGGCAGCAAGGTGACCCTCAACGACGACACCGTCGTGGTGGCCGACGAGGCCTACCTGACCCAGGCGATCAAGGACCCGTGGAGCCAGAAGGTGAAGGGGTACGGCACGATCATGCCGCGCAACAACCTCACCGACGCCGAGGTCGCCTCGATCGTTGCGTACATCAAGGAGCTGAACCCGCCCAAGGGGTGATGCCGGAAAGGCCGCCCCGCCCGGAGCCGCTGCTCCCGACCGGGTCGGTCCGGTCGATCGCGCCGGGTAGGGCGGGTTGGTGCGGACGGTGCCGTCCGGACGCGGTCGGGCCCCGTCGGCGAGACGCGGACGGGGCCCGATGGTCCGGAAGCCTGCGGCCGGCCCGGATGGGTCGGGACCGCATTCGGCTGGTTCGGCCGGTTCGGCGGTCAGCTCGCCGATGCGGTGAGGTGGCCGAAGTCGTAGGGCTCGAGCGTGGCCTGGGCGTGCTCGCGCAGGGTGTGCCAACGCCGGCCACCGTAGTAGGCGAGGCTGCCGGGCTCGGCGTCGCCGTGGCCGTTGTAGTACGAGATGCAGTCCCGCAACGGTGCCGTCGCGAGGTCGGCCTCGGCGCAGTGCTGGGCGTAGTCGACCTCGGGCTCGCGCTTGACGTCGACGATGTCCACGCCCTTGTCGCGCAGGGTGGTCAGCATCCACACGATGTAGTTGCCGTGGTCGTCGATGGCGTCGGTGAAGTTGAAGCTGCCGCCGCCGCCCTGCGGGCCGGTCACGATGAACAGGTTCGGGAAGCCGTGGCTGTGCAGGCCCAGGAAGGTCTTGGTGCCCTCCGACTGCCACTTCTCGGTGAGGGTGCGGCCGTTACGCCCCTTGATCATGTTGAACGTCGAGGTGGCCATCCACTGGAAGCCGGTGGCGTAGATGAGCACGTCGAGCTCGTAGGTGGTGCCGTTGTGCACGACGCCGCGCTCGTTGATCTCGGTGACGCCGAGCGGGGCGGTGTCGACCAGGGTGACGTTGGGCCGGTTGAAGGTGGGCAGGAACTCGTCGTGGAACGTCGGGCGCTTGCAGCCGTA
>CAIXPF010000192.1 GCA_903921205.1 uncultured Acidimicrobiia bacterium
AAGGAACCGGCCAACGCCACGGTGAGGTCGAGCACCCGGATGCCGGCCAGCGGCCCGAAGACCGGTTGGTGGTCGATGCTCACGCCACCACCGCCTCGGCCCGCAGCGCCTCGATGTCGGCGGGGCCCAGACCGAGGAGGGTACCGAGCACGGCATCGGTGTCGGCCCCCAACCGTGGAGCGGTGCGCCGCAACGCCCATCCCCCACCGTCGAGCCGGAACGGCGGCCCGCAGTACGGCAGCACCCCGGCCACGGGATGGGCGGCCTGCACCCAGAACCCCCGGGCCAGGAGGTGCTCGTCACCCAGCAGGGTGTGCGGATCGTTCGAGACCACGACCGGCCAGCCCCCGGCCTGGGCCTCGCGCATGGCGGCTCGGGCCGGGCGGGCCGACGCCCAACGGGCCAGCGCGGCGTTGATCGTCGCCGCGTCGTCGTGCATGCAGGCCTGCCCGTGCTCCGTCCACGCCTGCGTCACCGTGGGGTCCTCGAGCACCCGAACCATCCGTTCCACGTGATCGGGCCAGACGCGCCCGGTCGTGATGACGCCGCCGTCGGCACAGTCGAACCGACCCCCGGCGATCTGCCCGGCCGCACCCACCCCGACTGCCCGTTCGGTGACCATGCCGGAGTAGGCGTAGGACAGCAGGTAGTACCGCCGCCGGTCCTGCGAACCGTTCTGGGTCTCGAACGTCGCGACATCGACATGCTGACCGGTACCGTACTGTTCGGCATGGAACCGGGCCGCCAGGGTGGCGACGGCGGCGGTCGCCCCGCTCTGCATCAGCACGGCGTGGCCGGCGAGCTTGACCGGTTCCCGGTCGGCGGACCCACTGGCGTTCATCGGCCCGCCCATGGCGAAGGCCACGATCTCGGTCATCTCCCAGTCGCGGTAGGGGCCGCTCTGGCCGAAGGGGGTCACCGAGGTGACGACCAGGTCGGGCTTTGCCTCGATCAGCGCTGCGGGCGGCAGTCCCCAGCGGGCCAGGGTGCCGGGCCGGTACGACTCGACCACGACATCGGCCCGGGCCGCGAGGCCACGGAGCAGCTCCACGCCCTTCGGGTGCCCGGGGTCGACGACGATGCCGGCCTTGTTGGTGTTGAGGTGCAGGAACAGGGCGCTGCGCTCGGGGTCCGCGTCGCCGTCGGGGAACGGGCCGAGACGGCGCGCCGGGTCTCCCCCGGGTCGTTCGACCTTGATGACCCGGGCCCCGAAGTCGGCGAGTTGCTTGGTGCAGTTCGGCCCGGCCACCCCTTCGGTGAGGTCGAGCACCAGCAGCCCCTCGAGCGGCTGGAGCAACTCCCCTGCGTCGTCGTTCACCGGTACGGTCCCGCGGTTCAGAACGGGGCGGCCAAGATGTCGCGCAGGGTACGGCCCTGGAGCTCGTCGACGCCGAGCCGGCCGCGGTAGCGCACGGTGATGCGGAGGTGGGCGAAGCGCCAGCGGTCGGCATGGCGGTGCATGCGGTGCTGGTAGGTGCCGATCAGGATCAGGTTGTCGTCGACGATCTCGAAGAAATAGGCGAGGGTACGGGCCTCGTCGCCGTCGAGGTCGACCTGCATGTTGGTGCTGAGGTGCCCGGTCATCAGCCGCCGGACCGGCTGGCCGCCACCGGAGCCGGTGCGGGCGTAGAAGTCGCCGATGATCGACGCCCGGCCGCGGTAGGTGCCGTCGAGTGCCTCACCGAGGCCCACCATGTCGAGCACGCCGTCCTCGGTGAACACGTCGCCGAGCGCCTCGAGGTCTCCGGTGTCGAGCCGGTTGCAGTAGTCCAGCCAGCTGGCCCGCACGTCCTCGAGGTCCTCGAGCCGTTGCACCCGTGCCACCAGCGCGGCGAGATCGGTGCCATCCGTCGCTGCGCCATCCGCCGTCATCCGATCCCCCGTCATCCGATCCCCCGTCGGGCGGTCCCCGGTCATCCGGCACGCCCGGCCGCAGCGTAGGCGCGGCCGGGCAGGGCCGCGACCGCCGCGGCGTCCTGCGCCGACGGTGACGGCTACGGTGAGCGCCCATGATCAAGGCAATCAGCTGGTTCCGTCGCAAGCCCGGGATGTCGGTCGAGCAGTTCCAGCAGTACTGGCGCGAGGAGCACCCGAAGGTCGTGCTGCAGCTGCCCGGCCTGCGCAAGTACGTCCAGAACCACGTGGTGGAGAGCCAGTACGCCGGGGGCCGTCAGCCCTTCGCCGACGGGGTGGCCGAGACCTGGTGGGACGACCGCGACGCCATGAGGGCACACCGGGGGACCCCGGCGCTCACCAACCTGCTGGCCGACGAGCTCGAGTTCATGGACCCGGCCCACCGCACCACGATCCTCACCGAGGAGGTGGTCATCGTCAACGGGGCCATCCCGCCAGGTGGCGGGGTGAAGCTCATCACCTGGTTGCGGCGCCGGCCGGACCTCGACCTCGACGCCGCCCAGCAGTACTGGCGCACCAACCACGCCACCGTGGCCTCCGCCATGGGCGGCCTGCGCCGTTATGTGCAGTGCCACGCCCGTCCAGCCGGCCAGGAGTACGAGATCATGGGCCTGCCGTTGGTGTGGTTCGACTCGATCGAGCAGGTCCGGGCGAACGCCACCAGCCCGGAGCTGGCCGCCACCCGGGCCGACGAGCCGAACTTCCTGCAGGCCGACCTGCCCTTCGTCGTCGTCCGGGAACACCACATCATCTGAAACCGGCACCCGGACGGGCCGAGAGCGGAGCGGGCTGTCCCGCTGAGCCACAGCCGTGGGGCCCACCCCGTTCAGACCAGGCCGATGGTGGCGGTCCTCAACGTCCCGTTGGAATACCTGACGCGCACCTTCAGCTTGTTGGTGGCCTCGTTGAGGAAGAACGACACCGAGCCGTTGTCGAGATCGGCGTCGCTCGGGGCGCTGCCGGGCGCGGCAAGGTAGGAACGCCCCGTCACCTTGAGTCGGCCCGCGGCATACACGGCCATGCCGGAAGGTCCGCTTCCGGTCGGGTTGAACCCGAACACGCCGAACCCGGACGAGCTCTGGCACAACCCGGACACGCCGTAGGTCGTGCCCACCGGCGACCTGGCGTGGCCCCGAACACCGGAACCGTTCCAGACCTGTCCGTGGACCCCGTAGCCCGAGTTGGCCTCGCCGAACACGCCGGCACCCGCAGTGGCCTCGCCGAACACGCCGGCACCCGCGCTGCTCGCGACCAACCCGCGCACGCCGTAGGTCGTCCCCGATGCAGCGATCGCCACCCCGTACACCCCGGTGCCCGACGTGCTCCTCACCATGGAGTGCACCCCATAGGTGGCACCGACGGAGGCCTCTGCGGTGGCCTTCACACCGATACCCGCATCGCTGTAGGCGTAGCCGTACACCCCGGCGTTGTTGCCGGTCTCGGCCGACACCGAGCCGATCACGCCGTATCCCGTCGTCGCCGACGAGGATCCCATCAGCCCGGACCCGGAGTTGGTGAACACCTTCGTCGTGTCGGAGGCCGAGGTCGTCCATCCTGCCCGTATCTGGTCGCCGTTGGCCGCTGCCGCCGGCGCGGCGTTGGCCAGCAGCATTCCCCCGGCCGCCGCGGCCGCTGCGGCGATCATGCCCCGACGGCTGACCGGGCGGCCGTCCTGCACCGAGCCAACCGGTCCGGTCGCGGTCGCCGTCAGGTTCGCCGGGTCGTTCCCGTCCATCGTCCGATCGGCGACCGCCAGCAAGGCACCGACGTGCACCCGGAGGCGTTCGTTGTCGGTGTGCAGGCGCCGGGTGGTCGCCTCCAGTTCGGCGTTCTGCCGGCGCAAGGCATCGAGCTCGGCCCGTACCGAGGTCATCCAGTCGCGCATCTCGTCCATGGCTCCGCCTCCGTCCCGCACCCGGCGCGCCGCCGCGCCGGTGACCGGCGCCATCATCGCATCCGATGCCGGGCCGGAGCCGGGCCGGAGCCGGGCCGGAGCCGGGCCGGCGGCCGCAGTCCCGGCTTGCGGACCCGCTCGACCTCGATGCGGCGAGCCCCGGGCCGATTCGACGTCGATTCGACGTCGATTCGGCGAGAGCAGCCGGTCACTCGGAGCGATTCGACGTCGATTCGCTGCGAGCAGCCGACCGCTCGGGACGGGAAGGACCGGGCGGACGCTGCTCAGGCCGGCACGGACGATTCGGCGAGCACGGCGGCGGCCTCGGCCTGCACCGCAGTGCCGTCGAAGAACGACGGGTTCCCGCCCCCGAAGAACCGCACCGCGTTGGCGAAGGAGAAGTCCCGGAAATCCTCGGGGCTCATCAGGCCGTCCTCGACCAGCTCGTATGCCTCGGGCAGCACCGTCGCCATGTCGGTGACGTCGAAGTGGCCGATGTCGGACCCCAGGCTGGCCTGCAGCTTCGCCCCGAACGCGTTGTGTTCGGCCTTGAAGGCCCATGCGGCGAGGCGGTCCTCGGCCTCACACCCGAACCAGAACGGCTTCACGAACAGCTCGGCGATGTCCTCGGCCCGTTCGATCCCGCAGGCGGCGAAGTCGTCGGGAGCCGGCCGGCCACCCACGAGGCCGTCCCTCGGCGCGGCCGGACGGTCCTTTCGGGCTGCCACCGCCGCCGCCATCGCCTCGGTCCCGTAGCGCCGGGCCAGCTCGTCGAGCCGGTGCAGGTCGAGGTTGCGGGGGTCGGTGCGGTGCAGGGCACCGGCGTTGCGCAGCTCCCAGTGCTCGGTGATGTCGTGCAGCAGCTGACAGGCCCAGGCCACGCCACCCTCGAGGAAGGCGAAACGCAGGGTCGGGAACCGCCGGGTCACCCCGCCAAAGAACAGGGCCTTGCACACCGCCTCGTCGGCCGCGGCGAAATGGCCGATGTGGTTGTAGGAGAAGTTCGACGGCGAGGCCCGCAGCCCGAACCCCTGCCCGCGTCCGCTGGCGTGGAACGACGGCGAGATGCCCAGCTCGACGCAGCGCTGCCACACCGGGTCGTAGTCGTAGGCCGAATCGAGGCCGAGCACGTCGAGCCACACCGGACCGGTGGCCGCGGGATCGTCGGCCTCCTGCACCGCACGCGGGATCATGCTGCCGAACATCGCCACCTTCATGCCGAGCTCGCCGACGGCATGGTCCAACGCGGCGACGGCTTCCTCGGGGTCGTACATCGGGATCACCGCCGCCGGGGTCATGCGATGGGCGTAACCCGCGAAGTACTCGGCGGTGAAGGTGTTGTACGCCCTGCAGGCAGCCCGGCGCATCTCGTCGTGGCGCAGGTTGACGATGCCGAGCCCCTGGGTGGGGTACAGCACGGTGAAATCCAGCCCGAGCTCGTCGAGACGATCGTTCAGCAGCGCCGGCATCATGGCGGTGGCCCGGTCGAGGGTGTTCTCGGTGGGCACCGACCACCACGCCTCGTGGCCCATGTTGCGGGCGCGTCGTTCGGCGTTGCTCAGGGCGGTGTTCGATCCGATCATCCGCCCGAAGCCGGCGAACCCGTCGGCGGCGAGGTCGCCGCCGATGCGGCGCATCGCCTCGGCGATCACCGGCTGGTACTCGATCCAGTGCCCGTCGCCGTCGACCACCGGATGGCTCAGGCCGGCCCGGACCTGTGCTGCGGACTTCCCGGTCATGCTGGCGTTCCCTCCCGTTCCCGGATTCCCCACGGCTCCGGATTCCCCACGGCTCCGGCACGCGCACCCTACCCGCATCCGCCCGGCCGGGGACGCGAGCAGCAACCGGTCCTGCATCGAGCGTCCCCGGGCGTCAGCCCGTTCGGGCGGCGAGCAACGACGCGGCGCCGTCGCAGAGCCCACGCACCACGTCCCCGGCCGGACGGACGGTGTCGACGGCTGCGGCGGCATCGCTGGCGTAGAGTGCCATGGCCCCGAGGTTGCCGGTGGTCGACGCCGCCGGCGACAACGGCGACCCCTTCGACACCACGACCCGGCGGCCGCCGATCGTGGTCTCGCCGACCACCCCGTCATCGGCGGCGTCGGCAGCGTCGATACAGCTGCGCAGCACCCGGTGCCGGGCTGAGGTGGCGCACAGCGGGCAGCCCACCGAGAAGGTCCCGGTGACCGCGGACTGGCCGGATCGGGCGGCGACGACCGCCTCCTTGTAGGCGGGATGGGCCCCGGACTCGGTGGTGGCGATGAACGCCGTGCCCACCCGCGCCCCGGCAGCCCCGGCAGCGAGCACGGCGGCCAGCGCCCGCGGATGGCCGATCCCTCCGGAGGCGAGCACCGGCACCTGCACCACGTCGAGCACCCCGGCGAGCAGCGGCAACAACGAGCCGACCCCACGCACATGCCCGCCGGCCTCGTCGCCCTGCACCACCACCACGTCGGCCCCCGCCCCCGCTGCGACCCGCGCCTCCTCGACGCTGCCCACCTGCCACGACACCAGCGCACCGTGGCCGTGCACCAGCTCGACCAGGACGGGGTCCGGATCGCTCCAGAAGAAGTCGACCAGCCGCAGCCGTTGTGCCGCCACCTCCACCGCAGCCCGGTCGACCGCGGCGGTGAGGAAGTTGGCAGCCACGACACCCGTGGTGCGGGCGGTTGCGTCGTCGAGCAGCCGGGCCAGCGAAGCCGGGGAAAGGCCCAACGCCGTCACCGTGCCCACCGCACCGGCATCGGCGACCGCCACAGCCAGATCGACCGAGGACACCGAGCCCATCGGCGACTGTTGCAGGGGCAGCGAGCACCCCACCAGCGAGCAGTAGGAGGTCGGCAAGGCCACCGCGGCACGCTAGTGGTCGGGGCGGCGAGCACGCCGAGGCCACGCCGAGCTGCCACCATGGAACCATGGCAACGGACACGCCCCACTTCGGCTCAGCCCACGACGGCGACCATCCCGACCGTCGCGACGAATGGGAGCGGCTGCGCGAGCGGTACCTCCGCCCGGCCGGCGAGCGCCCGGCATCGTCCGCCGGCGGGGTGCACCACCAGGCGTTGATCAGCTCCGACGTCGAGCGGACCATCGCCTTCTACCAGGACCTGCTCGAGTTCCCGCTCACCGACCTGTTCCAGAACCGCGACTACGTGGGCTCCACGCACTTCTTCTTCGACATCGGCAACGGCAACGCCCTGGCCTTCTTCGACTTCCCCGGTCTCGGCGTCGGCGACTACCGGGAGGTACTGGGCGGCCATCACCACCTGGCGATCTCGATGTCGACGGCGAACTGGGAACGCATCCGGGCCAAGCTCGACGCCGCCGGGGTGCCCACCTGGGTGCACCGCAGCTCGATGTACTTCGCCGGACCGGACGGCGAGCGCCTCGAGCTGATCGCCGAACCGCTCGGCGAGATGTACGGCACCCGCATCGTCTGACCGGCGGGAGCCGCGACCCCGGTCAGAGGCGACCCTCGTCACGGAAGGGCTTGCCCCGGTTGGGGTCGGGCTCCTTGGGCAGACCGAGCATGTTCTCGCCCAGGATGTTGTGCTGGATCTCGTCGGTGCCGCCCGCGATGGACTGGGCCGGCGTGGAGATGAGCACCTCGGCGATCGCGTCGTCGTCGGCGCCGGGGCCACCGGCCAACATGCCGAGCGGTCCGCCGGTGTTGGTGTAGAGATCGTTGCACGCACGGGCGATGTGGGAGAGCGCCAGCTTGCCGATCGACCCCTCCGAGCCCGGCGGACGCCCGAGTTCCTG
>CAIXPF010000193.1 GCA_903921205.1 uncultured Acidimicrobiia bacterium
CCTTCGGGGTGAAGGACTCGGTCACGACGTCGGCCCATCGAACGAGGTCGCGCAGCACGTCGCGTCCTTCGTCGGTGGACAGGTCGAGGGCCAGCGACAGCTTGCCGGCGTTCGCGCTGTGCCACTGCGCCGTGTCCTCGATACCGCCCGGTGTGCCGGCGATGAACGGGCCGGCGCCGCGGATCGCATCGGGACGGGTCTCCGACTCGATGCGGACCACCGTCGCCCCCCAGTCGGCGAGGACGCGCGTGCTCATCGGTCCGGCGATGGCCCAGGTGAGGTCGAGCACCTTGACACCCTCGAGCGGGCGGGCCGATGCCGCGGGCCCCGGCGCCCACGAGGCACGGGTGCCGGACGTTTGCGGACGTTCCTGCAGTTGTGCACCCTCCGGCAGGGCAGCCGCCACAGGCGGCGTCACGTCCATCGCCGCCACAGCCGCCGCCAGGGTCGCGCCGAGTTCCGGCGGCGCAGCAAGGCGCCGCAAGGGTCGCGCGCCGGCGTGGACGAACGGTCCGGGCACCCGCACCCCGTCGAGGTGATCCCAGTACTCCCGTGCCGCCAACTGGGGCGACTCCACGACATCGGCGAGCGTGGCCACCGGCGCGATCAGCAGCCGACGGGCACGCGCCGCCTCGGTCAGCTCGGCCCGGGTCTTGGTCCGGGTCAGCGAACGTACGGCGTCGACCGCGTCGGCCAGCAACGTCGGGTCGAGCCGGCCGGAGAACAACAGCTCGAAGAAGCCCACCCAGTCGAGGTCCCGGATGGCCTCGCTGCAGTGACCCTCCTCGTGCACCCAGTTCATCAGCCGTCCGGTGAACGGCCCGACCATGGCTCCGAACAAGAAGGTGATCGACACCGACCCGTCGAGGGCGGGAAAGACGAACTGGGCGGTATAGGGACCGATGCGGATGCCACCGGCGCAACGTTGGTAGAGCGGCGCACCGACCAACGCCGCCAACATCGACATCTGGGTGCAGGCCATCATCGCCTGCTGGCAGGACACCGACACGTGTTGGCCGAGCCCGCTGCGGGCTCGTTCGGCCAGGGCCAGCAGCGCCCCGTTTGCGCCGTCGGCGGCGCCGTGCAACCACGACTGGGGCAGCGAGATGCGCACCGGCGGGCGGTCGGCGTCGCCGGTGAGCGCCAGTTGTCCGCTGGCCGCGGCGATGGTGAGATCGGTGGCGGGCCACGCGGCCTTGGGCCCGTCGTCGCCGTAGGGGCTGATGTCGACGGTGATCAACGCCGGATCGGCGGCCCGGAGCCGGGCCAGGTCGACCCCAGGGAACGCACCGCAGTGCAGCACCACGTCGGCGCCGACGGCAAGGGCGGCGACGTCGTCGTGGTCACGGGCAACCACCGACTGCTTGCCGCGGTTGTACGCCAGGTGCCACAGCTCGTGGCGACGGGCATCGCACCCGCCCGGTGGTTCCACCAGGATGACGTCTGCGCCCAGCTGGGCGAGGATGAAGCCGGCGAAGTTGGCCCGGTGGTCGGTGAGATCCAGCACGCGATACGGCGACAGCACCTGCTCGTTCTAGCGCCGTTGCCGTGCCCGCAGCGGGTTCACGCCCGGCGATCGGTCGGCAGGTCCGTGCCGAGTGTTCGCAACCAGCCGGTGACCTCGCCGTACCAGCCGTGACGGCCACCCCGGCTACGCACCAGCTCGGGGCTCCAGTTCTGCATGACCGCCAGCAGTCGGGCGGCGAGCTCCGGCCGCTCGCCGAGCGCGGTCGCCGGCGCAAGCTGGACCTTGATCGTGAACAACACCGCACCGGTGCGCGGGAGCCGGCGCAAGGTCTGGCGTTCGCTGCGCAGCCACAGCCGTTCGGGCGCATAGCTGAGCTCGACACCATCCGGTACGGCATGGGGCACGAACAGCAGCGGATGGGCGGAGAAGCCCCAGTTGCGCCGGGCGACGATCCGGCCCGGGGCGAGGCGGTCGAAGAACAGGCCCACCCGGTCGGCGAGCTCATCGGCGAAGTGGGGCACCGGCCCGTGGATCACACCCTGGGACCGGCCGATCTTCTCGTCGAGCCGCCAGTAGGTGGGGAAGCAGACCAGCCCGGCGGTGAGCCGCCAACCCTGCTGGTCTCGCTCCATGACGCACAGGTCCTCCTGGACCTGCAGGCCGGCCCGAACCAGGGGAGGGACGGCCATCGCGCCATGCCCGCCGGACCCGTCCTCGACGGAACGGTCGTCCGGGGCGGCACGGAGCTCGGCGCCGGGCCGATGTCGGGCGAGCCATTCGGCCACCATCGACGCGGCTTCCGCAGCGGCGTCGCCGGTATCGGCCGTGCTCGCGAAGACCTCGTCGAAGCCGTCCTCGACGAGCCGCCGACGCAGCGCCAGCTCGCGGTCGCGATGTCCGTCGGCGGGCAGCCAGTCCGCCTCATCGATGGCCCGGGTCCCCATGCGGTGGAAGGGCGGACCGACCGCCCCGGCGACCGCCGTGAGCTCGTCGAGCCAGGTGTGGTCACCGTTGCGGTACGCGGCCTCGTCGAGGCGGTAGTGAGCAGGATCGAGGGGCACCGGCACGAGCTCCCGGACAGTCAGGGTTGTCGCGCCGGTGCCGCCCGATCAGGCGTAACGGCCGGCCAGCTCGGCGTAGCGGTCCAGCAGCGGCAGGACCTTGTCGTCCCCGGCCGACGGGAGACTGAACACGACCCGGCTGAGGCCGACCTCGATCATCTGCTCGACGATCTCGGGCTTCGCCGGCGTGCCGAACTGACCGAACTCGATGCTGGCCGGATCACGGCCCGCGTCCTCGGCCATACGACGGATCTGGGTGATCTGTTCGGCGATGTCGTACCGGCCGCTGATCGGCATGAACCCGTCGCAGAACTCGACGATGTCGGCCATGGTCTTCGGACCGGCCGAACCGCCGAGGATGATCGGCGGGTGCGGCTTGGTGGCGGGCTTCGGCCACGACCAGATCGGCGAGAAGTCGACGTGGTCGCCGTGGAACTCGGCCTCGTCGTTGGTCCAGATCTCCTTCATGGCCAGGACCTTCTCCCGCAACACGGCGCGGCGGTCGCGGTAGCTGACGCCGTGGTGGGCGAGCTCCTCACGGTTCCAGCCGTACCCGATGCCGAAGAGCAGCCGCCCGCCCGACAGCGCGTCGACCGAGGCCACTTCCTTGGCCATCCAGATGGCGTCGCGCTGGGCCACCAAGGTGATACCGGTGCCGACCTTGATGGTCTTGGTGACCGCTGCGGCCATGCCGAGGGCGACGAACTGGTCGTAGGTCCGCCAGTACTCCTCCGGCAGCGGCGGCGCTTTGGGGTTACCGCCCCAGGGGGTCACCCGACTGGTCGGGATGTGGCTGTGTTCCGGAAACCAGATCGACTCGAACCCGCGGGCCTCGGCCTCCTGGGCCACCACCAGCGGGTTGATCGACTTGTCCGTCGGGAAGATGTTCACACCGAACTGCACCATGGGCAGCACGCTACCCCCTCTCCGACGGAGCCACCTGCAGCGAACGCCGCCGGCGGGAACGATCAGCGGAGCAGGAACATGGTCGGTAGCCTTCCCTTCGGTGACGAACGAGGTCCTGCAGGTCCACGACGGTGCGAGCCGACCAGCGCAGGTCACCTGGATCGGGCATGCGACGGTGCTGGTCGAGCTGGCCGGCGTGCGGCTGCTCACCGACCCGCTGTTGACCGACCGGGTGGCGCATCTGCGCCGGCGTCGCAGCGGCGCCGAGGTCGATCTCTCCACCGTCGATGCCGTGCTCATCTCGCATCTCCACGTCGACCACCTGCATCTGCGCTCGCTACGGAAACTCGCCACCCACACCCTCGTGGTTGTCCCGCGCGGTGCCGGTGCCTGGCTCCGAAGCCGTGGCCTGGCACGTGTCGAGGAACTCTCGGTCGGCGAACACCTCGACATCGGCGCGGTTCAGGTCCTGGCCGTTCCCGCTCTGCATCGCGACCGGCGGGGCCCGCACAGCCGGATCCGGGCGGCCCCCCTCGGGTTCGTCATCGGCAGTGGGGAGGGCTCGGTCTACTTTGCCGGTGACACGGACCTGATGCCGGAGATGGCGGAGCTACGAGGCGTCGAGGTGGCGCTGTTGCCGATCTGGGGCTGGGGTCCGACCCTCGGAACGGGCCATCTCGACCCGCTCCGGGCGATCACCGCGGCAGAACGCATCGATCCCCGGTTGGTGGTGCCGATCCACTGGGGCACCTTCAGCCCTCTGCGGCTACGGCCGGGGCCGCCGCACTGGCTCGACACACCGGCCGAGCAGCTACGCCGGTCGTTGGAGACCAGCCGCCTTCGCGACCGGTTCACGCTGTGCCTGCCCGGCGAGTCGGTGCTGGTCGACCGGTCAGGCCCGCCGGGCCGCTGAGCGCCGCCGCCGGTGCCGCCGTCCGGCCAGCAGGTAGCCGATGGCGATGCCTGCGGCCAGGACCAGGCCCAGCACACCCCAGATCGGGAGGTTGGCCTCGAACCCGAGAACGTGCACGGAGACCCGTTCACGGTTCTGCAGCAGGAAGATCATGGCCATCAGGCCCAATGCGCCGGCGCCGATCAGCCTGCCGTTGGGACGGAAGCCGTTACCGGCGCTGCGGGACGTACCAGCGGGTACGGTCATCGCCGTTGCCCGAGCTCGGTCAGACCGCTGCCGGGGCGACGGGGATGAGACCGGAGTCCGCAGCCTTGCGCATGGCCTGGTGGTCACGCTCGGCCTGGTCGGCGTACCGCTCGGCGAAACCGGCCATAGCCTTGTCGAAGGTGTCGGAGTTCCCCAGGTAGCCGCTGATCGCCACGGCATCGGCGGTGCGGGCATGCGCCCGCGCCAGCGCCCAACCGCAGGCGGTGGAGTAGTCGGCGAGGGTGGTGGGGCTCATGCCGATCAGCTCGGCGCTTCCCTTCGCGTCCCACAGCTGACGCACGTAGAAGTCGACCTCGGTCACCGGGTTGGTGGTCCAACCGAGCAGGATGTCGCTGGCCGACTGCAGCCGGCGTTGGCCCTCGACCACCCGGCGGCCGTGGTGCACCTCGGCACCGGGCAGGCCCGCTCGTTCGGGGGCCGCACGCTGGGCCTCCTTCATCTGCAGGAACAACGGGCCGCCGTTGGGCCCCTGGAACAACAGGATCCAGCAGCGGGTGCCGACGCTGCCCACCCCGACGACCTTGCGGGCGAGATCGACGAGCCGGTAGCTGTCGAACAGCGCACGGCGGTCGGGCTGCAGGGTGCTGCGGTACTCCTCGATCATCGCCGGCGCACCCTGGGCGGCGAGCACGTCGTCGGCGGCCCGCACGACCAGCGGCGGGTCGGCGACGATGCGTCGGGTGCCGTCGATCACCGTGGTCAACTTGTCGAGTGCCTTCAGGTGACCCTTGCCCGAGGCCTTCGCGATGACCCGCGTCGCGGCCACACGAGCGGAGGGCCGCATGATGCTGACCACATCCTCGGCGTCCACCCGGCTGTACCAGACGTCGAGGGTGGTCATCGCGGCGTACTGGGCCATGCGCCGGCGGTAGGAGGCGGCTGCGGCCTGGGCAGCCTTACGGCCGTCCTTGGCACTGTGGCCGTTCGCCCGGGATGCCAGCACGCAGCTTGCCACCAGCCGCTGCACGTCCCACTCGAACGGCCCGGGCCAGGTCTCGTCGAAGTCGTTGAGATCGAACACGAGGGTACGTTCCGGGCTGGCGAACACCCCGAAGTTCGACAGGTGGGCGTCGCCGCACAGCTGCACGTCGAGCCCGGTGCGGGCGTGCGGCGCGAGGTCGTGGGCCATCTGCACCGCGGAGCCGCGGTAGAACGCGAACGGGGAGTCCAGCATCCGCCGGTGACGCACGGGCAGCAGGTCCTGCAGGCGGCTGCGGCCCATCTCCACCAGCAACTCGACCGGATCGGGACGATCGGGCGAGGGCTCCCAGTCGGCGAAGGACGAGCGTGGTGCGACGGACCGACGAGACCGGCCCTCGTCCTTGCGGACCGAGGGCGGCGGGGCGAGCGCCGCCAGCGCCGGAGGGATCTCGCCGACCTGGTCCTGCGCGGTTTCCTTCGTTGCCATGTGCGTCCTCTGCTCGTGTGCCGCCGGCAGCAGGGTAGCCGCAGGCCGTCCGGCCGGGAGGGTCGTGGACCTGCCGGGCCCCTGCCCCTATGCTCCGGGCGCCGCGTGCAGGGTGTCGCGGCCGGTTAGGAGTTCGCCATGGTTGCTTCGTTCGGGCTTTTCGAGGTCTTCATCTCGATGATCTGGTTCTTCATCTTCGTGATGTGGCTGATGCTGGTATTCCGCGTGTTCGCCGACATCTTCCGCAGCCACGACATGGGTGGGGCCAGCAAGGTGATCTGGTCGATCTTCGTCATCCTCTTGCCGTTCCTCGGCGTGTTCGTCTATCTGATCGCTCGCGGCGGCAAGATGGCCAAGAACGAGCAGGCTGCGGCGGTCGCCCAGCAGGAGGCGATGAGCGCGTACATCCGCCAGGCCGCCGGCACCAGCGCCAGCGCAGCGGACGAGCTCGCCAAGCTCGAGTCGCTCAAGGCGTCCGGCACGATCGACGAGGCGGAGTTCCAGCGCCTCAAGGCCAAGATCGTCGGCTGAGCCGACTGCCGGTCGACGGGGCCGGCCGAGCACCAACGTTTGCACGGCTCAGCCGGGGTGAGGTTCCTCGCCCCGGCTGAGCCGTCTCTCGGTCACGTTCATGACCACCCGCACCACGACGGCGATGAGCACGAGGTCGAGCAGCATCTGGCAGGTGACCACCAGGCGAGCCTCGGTGGTGACCGGGGTGATGTCGCCGAAGCCGACCGTGGACAGCACGGTGCTGGTGAAGTAGAGGGCGTCGGTGTGGTCGAGGGTCTCGCTGAAGGCCTCGGGGTCGGCGACCGACATCGTCAGATAGGTGCTGGCGAAGATCAGCAGGAACATCGGCAGTGCGCCCAGCAGCGCCTGCATCGCCCGGATCTGCGGGAACTCCGACACCTTGATCCGGCGCACGTCCCAGGCGAGCACGGCCAGGAACACGGCCACGCCGCCGACCAGGCGCAGCACGGTATTGGGGTTGGATATGCCTTCCAGCGGGAGCAGGAAGTAGACGGCGAAGAGCACCCCGCTCAGGACGCCGGCGTGGACGATGACCTCGGTGAGCAGACGCCGGCGGTGCGCCGGCGGCAGCTCAGACAGTCGTTTCGGCGTGGGGGGCATCGGCATCAACGGCGAGCGGCCGGGCTCGGACCTGCAGCCCGATGCCCACGGCCACGAGCACGAAGGCGAACAGCACCGGCCACAGGTACAGCCCGAACAGCAGCACGGTCAGCAGCGCCAGGGCGTAGGCGACCGCAGCGACGACCGCACCATGGGTCTGCAGCATCTGGGCGGGCGTCCCGGTGGGCCGGCCCAGCCGGATCAACTGGGGCAGCCAGGCCACCAGCGCTGCGACCGCCCCGACGACCAGCAACCCGAAGGTCGACCGCAGGAGGCTGCCGGTCAGATCGACCGTGATGGTCGCAGCGGCGGCACGAGCCCCGGGGTCGATCAACAGGCGGGGCAGCGCGTCGATCACCCGCTCGGTGGCCGTACGGGCCAGGACCATCGCCACCATCACGCCGATGCCCAACTCGACGATGGTCCGCCGGCGATGGGTGGACAGGGCGATGGTGGCACCGATCAGGGCGATGGTGACCACGACGATGAGGGTGACGGCCCGGAAGAACAGGGCGACGGCACGCTGGGCGGTGGCCAGGCTGGCCTCGGCGTTGGCGACGGTCTGACTGCGGTAGACCACGATCTGGCCGAAATCGTCGGGAAGCTGCTTGCCGAGCAGCTTCGAGAGCTTCACGATGCCCTCGGCCGCAGTACCGGTGGCGAAGTCCGGAACCTGGAACTGCGGTACGAGCCCGCGGTTCTGC
This sequence comes from uncultured Acidimicrobiia bacterium, assembly GCA_903921205.1. GTDB lineage: Bacteria > Actinomycetota > Acidimicrobiia > Acidimicrobiales > CAIXPF01 > CAIXPF01. The sequence goes on from CAIXPF010000193.1 coordinate 7,862, forward strand.
AGGATGGTCAGGCCCTCGCCGATGAGCGGCAGCAGGTTCAGCGTCACCTCGCCGTTCGCGACGGTGACCCCGGCACCGAGACCGTCGCCCTTCAGCAGGCGGACCGCCTCGCCGTGGCTCGCCACGGCGAGCTTGGTGATGACGTCGCGGACCTCCGGCTTGGCCATCACCTTCTTGAGCTGGTTCTCGAGCAGCATCCGGGCCCCGCCGGTGATGGCCGGCTCGAGGACCTTGAGTTCCTTGGGCAGCACCGATTCGACCTTGCCGTCGAGGTCGACGGCAACGAGGGCCTGGTCGGCGACGAAGACCGCGATGGCGTCGGTGACCGCAGGGTCGGCGAGGGTCTGGCTCACCGCGCTTTCGAACCGGCTCGTGCTGAACAGCGTCGAGCGGGTCCACAGCGCCAGGGTGCTGGCGAGGATGCCGAGAACCGACAGCACGGCGAGGATGGACACGCCGATACGGCGGCTCCGCTTCGGTCCGGCCCCCGACGGGGCGCCGGCGGTGATCGTGGTCATGGTTGGACTCCGGTCAGGCGTTGGGCCCGCTCAGCTCGCACGAGTGCCCACACGTGCGGGCGACCGACGGACGGGCGGGTGTCTCGATAACGGTCGAACAGGGCGATCAGGAGAGAGAGCAGCACGACGAGGAACAGCGTGTCCGTCACCGGCACCTCGCTGAGCCGCTGGGGACCGAGGACCACGTCGGCGAGGACGAGGGCCAGGTTGATGACGAGCATGGCCGTGAACTGGCCCACCGTGGACGCCCAGGAACGACCCCGGCGCTGTAGCGCCCGGCTGATCGCTGCGTTGAGTACGACGAGCAGCACGACGCCGACCGCCAGGCCGAGGTTGCCGACCCCGAGGCTCGGCAGGATCTGGGCGAAGATCACCGACACCAGGGCGAGGAACACGGACTTCTCGACCAGCACCGCCGACCAGAAGCGTGTCGGACCGGCGGCCGGCCCGTCCGGCGCCTCCCGATGGCGATCGACGTCCACGGTGAAGCTCCAATCGGCCTGCGGGATGCGGGCCCGCTGCCAGTAGAGCGTGCCGAGGGCGGCGGCGACCAGACCGAACAGCACGTACCACAGCTGTGGTCGAGCGGCCATGAACTCGGTGAAGTCGAGCTTGGCGATGTGGATCCACCACTCCTGGGGGAGCTTGATGAACACCCAGATGAACGCCGCCATGCCGACGATCGCCGTGGCGGTCAGACGCCGGGGGTTCCAGCGGGTACGCACCGCTTCGTAGGCGATGAAGAAGTACTCGAAGGTGTTGGGGAACACCAGCAACAGCCACCGGTAGTGGGTCAGCTCGAAGAGGGTCACGCCGACCAGCCGGTACAGGTACAGGAAGCGGGCGACCTCGAAGGCCACCGGATCACGCCAGTTGCGCATCGTGGCGACGTACGCGATCGCCAGGTAGTAGATGTCCAGAGCCTTGTCGTAGCTCTGGTATCCCTTCAGCGGTGAGTCCGTGAACAGCTGGAAGATCGTCTGATCGGCCGCATCGAGGACGAGGGCGGCGAAAACTGCGGGCAGCGGGAAGCGCGGGATGAACAAGGGGATGGCGAAGCGCAGCAGCACCACCGTGATGAACACCGCATTGGTCACAGGCGCACGCTAGCGGGCCCCCCGGTCAGCCGTAGTCATCGCGCCGGGGCGATCCCGGGGTCCACGGCGGCAGTCACCTAGAGTCCGCGACGGTGGCTGAATCGAACCTCCATTCGCTCGTGCTGATCTTCGCGGTGTCGGCACTCACGCCGATGCTGGCCGACGCCTCGAGGCGGGTCAGGGTGCCGGCCGTGGTGCTCGAGATCGCCTTCGGCATCCTGATCGGGCCGTCGGTGCTCGGCTGGGCCAGGGTCGACGAGCCGATCAGCGTGATCGCCGAGTTCGGCCTGGCCTTCCTGATCTTCCTCGCCGGCTACGAGATCGACGTCGACCGGCTGCGGGGCACCCCGCTGAAGCTGGCCACGGCCTCGTGGTTCACCTCGCTGGCGCTCGGCCTCGGCGTGGGCACGGTGCTCTTCGCCGGTTCCTTCGCCCTGTCCAAGTTGGTCGTGGGCCTGGCCCTGACCACGACGGCGCTCGGCACCCTGCTGCCGATCCTCGGCGACAGCGGCCTGTCCAAACAGCCGTTCGGCAACCACGTCCTGGCCAACGGTGCGCTCGGCGAGTTCGGCCCCATCGTCGCCGTCGCCCTGGTGCTCGGCGGTACCGGGCCGCTGCGCAGCGTCGTGGCCCTGTTCCTGTTCGCCGCGCTGGGAGCCACCGCCATCGCCCTGTCCCGGCGACCGACCCCGGCCCGGGTGGAACGGCTGATGCGTGCCTCGCTGCACTCGAGCGGGCAGGCCACCATCCGGTTCTGCATCGTGATCACGGCACTGCTGGTGTGGTGGGCGGCCAAGCTGCAGCTCGACATCCTGCTCGGCGCGTTCACCGCCGGCGTCGTCGCCCGCTACCTGATCCACTCGGTCCACGAGGAGGACGAGGTGGAGACGAGCGACGCCAAGCTCGAGGCGGTCGGGTTCGGGTTCCTGATCCCGTTCTTCTTCGTGGTCACCGGCATCCGCTTCGATCTGACGGCGTTGCTGTCCGATGCCTCGGCACTGGCCCGGGTGCCCATCGTGCTGGTGTTGCTGCTGGTGGTCCGGGGTGCTCCCGTGCTGCTGTTCTATCGGCGGGAGCTCGGCCGGCGAAGCCGGTTCAGCCTGGCCTTGATGAGCTCGGCGGCCCTGCCCCTGCTGGTGGTGATCACCGAGATCGGCGTGCGGACCGACCGCATGACCCCGGCCGGTGCGGCGGCCATGGTCGGCGCCGGCATGGTGTCGGTCTTCCTGTTCCCGATCGTGGCCCTGGCGCTGCGGCCCGGCTCCGACACCGTGCCGGTTGTCGCGCCGGCCACGACGAGGAGGACGGCATGAGCGCCACCGGCAACACCCCGCCCGACGCCCCGACGATGCCCGGGGCGCAGCCCCAACGGGTCGAGCGTCGCGCCTGGCAGTCGCTGACCCTGATCTCGGCGGCCACCTGCGTGATCGTGCTCGACATGATGGCGGCCAACGTGGCCTTCCCGTTCATCGAGCACCAGTTCCCCGACACGCCGCGCTCGACCCTGGCCTGGATCTCCTCGGGGTACGCCATCGCCTCGGCCGCGTTGTTGATGGTGGCGGGCCGGCTGTCGGACCGGCACGGCCGCCGGACCGTGTTTCTGGCCGGGATCGCCCTGTACAGCGCAGTGTCGGTGGTGACGGCCCTGGCCCCGACCGCCGGCGTGCTCATCGCCGCGCGGGTGGTGCAGGGCGCCGGTGCGGCCATGATCACCTCGACGGCGATCGCGCTGCTGCTGCCGGGCTTCCCGATGTCGAGGCGCGGTCTGGCCATCGGGATCTGGGGGACGGCGTCGAGTGCCGGGGCCGCTGCGGGCCCGACCTTGGGCGCGTTGGCGATCGAGGCGTTCTCGTGGCGTCCGGTGTTCCTCATCAACGTACCGGTGGGTATTGTGGCGCTGCTGGTCGGCCGCCGGGTGCTGAACGAGCCTGCCCGTGCACCGGCATCCGGCCGTATCGACGTCTTCGGCACCGTGCTCGGCACGGTCGCCATCGCCCTGCTCACGTTGGGCATCCTCCAGGGACCCCGTTGGGGCTGGAACAGCCCTGCGGTGGCGGGTTCGCTGATCGTCTCGGTGGTGCTCTCGGCGCTGTTCGGGTGGCGCTGCACCCGCACCGCTGCGCCGCTGGTGGATTTCGGCCTGTTCCGCCACCGCCGGTTCGCGCTGGCCAACCTGTCCCAGGCCGGTACCCAGTTGGCCATCATGGCGTGGTTCTTCACCACGCCGTTGTTCCTGATCAACGTCTGGGGGTACTCGGCGTTGGCGGGCGGATCTGCGGTCGCAGTGGGCATGATCGTCAGCTTCGTGTCCATCCCTGTCGGCCAGTACTCCGACCGTCACGGCTATCGCGGGGTGCTGGTGGCGGGTGGCCTCGTCGCCACCTCGGGGATGGTCGTGTGGGTGCTCTTCGTCGACGGCACCCCGGCGTTCTGGTCGGCGTACCTCGTCGGCCTGCTGCTGTTCGGGGTCGGCGCCGGCATGGTGGGCATCGTGGTGACCAACGCTGCGCTGAACGGCCTCGACGAGTCGGTGCTGGCCAGCGCCAATGCCGTGTTCCAGACCATCCGCAAGCTGGTCGGGGCGATCGGGGTGGCGTTGGCGGTGGCGTTGCTGGGCGATCGCAGCACCGAGTCGGCGGCCTCGTTCCGGCGGGTATGGATCCTGATCGGGGTCGGCTATCTGTTCTCGGTGCTGGCGGTGCTGCCCTATCCCTCCCGCCTGCCCCGTCCCAGCGGGTCGGCGCCGCAGCGCACGGGCAGCTGAGCGAGGGCCGGTACGCTGCGCCGATGCGCATCGCCTCGCTGCTGCCCTCGGCCACCGAGATCGTCCACGCCCTCGGGCTGCAGGACCAGCTGGTCGGGGTCACCTTCGAGTGCGACCATCCGGGCGATCCCCGCCTGGGGAGGGCCGTCCTGGTCGGCGGGCTCGACACCCACGGCCTGTCCTCCGCCGAGATCGATGCGCTGGTCAAGCGCAAGGCTGCGGCGGGGGAGAACCTCTACGAGCTCGACGAGACCGCCTTCCGGGCCGCCGAGCCTGATCTGGTCCTCACCCAGGACCTGTGCCGGGTGTGCGCGCTGCCCAGCGCCGAGGTGGACGACGCCCTGGCCCGGCTCGGCTGCCGGGCCACGGTGGTCACCCTCGACCCGCACCGTCTCGAGGACATCCTCGACGGGGTCCTCGCCGTCGGCGCCGCCGCCGGTGCCGAGGCCCGGGCGGCGTCGGTGGTGGCCGGCCTTCGTGCCCGCCTCGGCGCCGTGACCACCGCGGTGGCGGCCCGTCGCCGGCCTGCGACGTTCGTGTTGGAATGGCCCGACCCGCCGTTCCTGGCAGGCCATTGGGTGCCCGACCTGGTCACCGCGGCCGGTGGCGACCCGGTTCTCGCCCGGGCCGGGCAGCGCTCGGTGGAGACCACCTTCGAGGCGGTTGCCGCAGCCCGGCCGGAGGTCGTGGTGGTGGCCTCCTGCGGATTCGACCTCGACGGGTCGGCCGAGCATGCCGCAGCCGTGCTCGACCGTCTCCCTGCGGGCGCAGCGGTGTGGGCGGTGGACGCGAACGCCGTCATGGTGCGGCCCGGTCCACGGGTCGTGGACGGGGTCGAGGTGTTGGCCGCGCTGCTGCACGGCGGCACCCCCGACGCCGCGCTCGCCCGGCTCGTGCGCGCTGGTTCGGTGCAGCCGGGCTGACCCGTTCGGCTCAGACCACCCAACGGCGGCGGCCCTCGGCGCTGATGACCCGGCCGGGGGTGAGGTGCGGGACGTGGGAGAACCCGACATGGGTGTCGCTGCCCTCGAGTTCGGCGGCGAGGCGATTGCGGGTCTGGCGGGCCAGGACCGGGTCGATGTCGAACAGCGCCCCCCATTCGGACTCGAGCAACTGCACGGGGCAGTGAACGGCGTCACCGAGCAACATCAGCCGTTCGGTGCCCGACGAGATGACCACCACCGTGCTGCCCGGGGTGTGGCCGGGTGCGGCCAGCACGTCGATGCCCGGCAGCAGCGGGCCGTCGGCACCGAAGGTCTCGAACCGGTCGAGCACCGCGCTGAGGTGGTGATAGGCGTTGCGGGGTGCGTTCACCGAGCCGGCGTACACCTCGTCGACGTCCTTGGTGTCCACCATGAAGTGCTGCCATTCGGCGGCTGCGCACCGATGGGTGGCATTGGGGAAGGTGGGCGCTCCCGATGCGGTCGACCAGCCGATGTGGTCGGTGTGCAGGTGCGTGTAGATCACATCGGTGACCTCGGCCGGCGTGACGCCCAGGGCGGCGAGGCTGTCGATCATCCGCCCGCCGGTGATGCCCATCAGCGTGGCATCACCGAGCCCGCTGTCGACCAGGGCGACCGTGTCACCGGTGCGGACCAGGAACGCCCCCATCGTGAAGGGCAGCAACCCGTCGGCGTCGAGCAGGTCCCGATGGTCGGCCCACATCTCCGCCGTGCTGCTGCGGAACGTCTTGAGCGGATCGAACCGGCCCTCGCCGTCGATCACGCCGTCCACCCGGATGTCACCGATCATCAGCGCGTCAGCCATGGCCGCAGCGTAGGCGTCCGGCCTGCCGTCGCCCAGTTGCTCGTGGGCCGGTCTGCGGAGGGTACGTGGGCTCAGCGCGAGCGGCCCCCGGGCCGCCGGCGGACACCGGCGACGTCGGCGACGAACACGTCGTCGACGGTGGTGCCGAGGAAGATGCCGTGCTCGACGATGCCGGGAATGGCCGCCAGTGCAGCGGCCAGGGCGGCGGGGTCCTCGATCGGCGGGAAGTACGCCCGCAACAACGCGTTGTCGTTGTCCGATCGCGCTTCGGAGCGTTCCACCCGTACGGCTCCGAGCGCCGCAACCGCATCGGCGACGACGGCCGGGGCGAAGTCGAGCACCTCGAGCGGGGTGCCGAACGGCCCGAGCCGGGGGACCAGCTTGCTGCCGTCGACCACGACCACGAACCGGTCGGCCATCGCGGCGACGATCTTCTCGCGGGTGTGGGCCCCGCCACCACCCTTGGTCAGGTTGGCTGCCTCGTCGACCTCGTCGGCCCCGTCGATGGTGATGTCGAGACGGCGGGCCTCGTCGGGGGTGACCACCCGCAGGCCCAGGCCGGTGGCGAGCTCATGGGTTCGCTGCGAGGTGGCCACACAGGTCAGGCCGAGCTCGGCGTGGCGCTCGCCGAGGGCGACGATGGTCCAGTGAACGGTCGATCCGGTGCCGAGACCGACCCGCATCCCGGGCTGCACCAAGGCCGCCGCGGCGCGGCCGGCGGCCTCCTTGGCGGCGTCGGCTGCGCTGGTGTCGGTGCCGGTCATGTCGTGCTCCTCAGGGGTCTGCAGGGGAAGGCCGGTCGGCCCTCAGGCCTTCGGGACGGGCAACTGGCCGCCGACGGTCTTGTGCTCGCGCAGCTCGGCGATGCGGGCCGCGTCATAGCCCGCCACCTCGGCGAGGACCTCGTCACTGTGCTGATCGAACAGCGGTGCCGGACGGCGAGTGGTGGTGGGCCGACCGTCGATCAGCACCGGGGCACGCAGCTCGGTGACCCGGCCGATCACGTCGCGGTCGACGGTCTCGAACCGGTAGGCCAGGGCCGGGTCCCGACTGGCACCGAGGGCGTCGAGCACCGGTCGGGTGCGATCGCCCACCCGGGCCTCCCAGCCACCGCCGGCCGCAGGGAAGATCCCGGAGCCGTCCACGCCGGGCTCTCGGTTGCCCATCCGGCCGATGTCGCTCCCGCGTCGGTCGGCCACCACGAGACCCTCGGCGAGTTGCGACCACATCACGTCCATGTGGCTGAAGTCGACCTCGCAACCCTCACCGGTGCGGTCACGGCGTTCGATGCCCGACATCACGGCCAGGGCGGCGTGGGTGCCGGCGACGGAGTCCGGCCAGTAGGTGTCCGACACCCGGGCGCCCTCGTCGGGGTAGCCCCAACGGGCGGCGAAGCCGCCCATGGCCTCGACCACCAGGGCGTAGCCGGCGCAGTGCGAGTACGGGCCGGTCGTGCCGAACGCCGGCATGCGGACCACGACGATGTCGTCGTTGAGCTGCTTGAGGACGTCGTAGCCCAGCCCGAGGTTGGGCATGACCCGCTCGGTGAAGTTGCACAGCACCACGTCGACGTTCCTGGCCAGGTCCCGGAAGACCTCCTGGCCCTCCTCGCCGCCGAGGTCGAGGGCCAGGCCGCGCTTGTTGCGGTTGACGGCACAGAACATGTTCGACGCCTCGAGCCAGTCGCGGGTGCCGCGAAGCTCGCGGACGTGCGCCGGGTCGGAGTCGGGGTGCAGGCGCATCAGGCGGTAGCCCTCGAAGGGTCGCACCGCCTCGAGCCGGATGACGTCCATGCCCAACGCGCCGAGGAAGTTGCCCACGAACGGACCGGCCCAGGCCACGGTGAGCTCCAGCATCCGCAGACCGGCCAGCGGCGGACGGCTGACCGGCGTGCGTCCCCCTGAGGGCGCAGCGCTCTCGCCGAGGACCCGTACCCGCTGGTCAGCGACGGGCACGCCGGGCATCCGGAACGGGCGGACCGGCGCCCGGACCGGGCCCTCGGCGGTATCGAGGACCCCCAGGGTCTCCCGGGCGGCGAGATGCTCGTCCTGCAGGGCGTCGGTGCCGGTCATCACCATCCCGACGGTCCAGGGGGAGTCGAGGCAGTACTGGAAGATCTCGCGTTTGCTCTTCGAGGCGTACCAGGGCTTGATGATCTCCCACAGCTCGTCCACCCGCTGGGCCCGGGCCGCCCGGCTGTTGAACCGCGGGTCGTCGTAGAGCTCGGGCATCTCGTAGAAGATCGACTGCATCTCCCAGTCGACGTCCCGGTACGAGCCGGGACACACGTGGCCGTCCTTGCAGGGCAGCGCGCCGCCGGGAAAGCCCGCCGGCGGGAACGGCCCGCTCGGGCCGCGCGAGTTCTGGGCCATGAGCCGGTCGGCGAACTCCAGTTCCATGCCGACCTCGATGGCGGCGATCCACGGCACGTCGAGATGCCGGGTGCCGGGCATGCGCAGCGCGGCGAGGACCCCGACCGCAGCGGTGGCGCCGGCCTGGTACTGGGCCTGCCAGCCCGGCAGGCGCAGCGGCGCGTCGTCGACGTTGCCGGTGACCGCGATGCAGCCGGAGGCGGCCTGCACCAGCAGCTCGTCCTCGATGGAGCCGGGCTCGTCGGCGTCGAAACCCCAGGCGGTGACGGTGACCAGCAGCGGGTGGTCCGGCCCGGCCGGCAGGGACGGGTCGAGCGGCGTACCGGCGAGCTGGGTGCGCACCCGGTTGTGCAGGACCACGTCGGCCCAGCTCAGCGGGGGTGCCTCCTCGGACGTGACGTTCAGCTTGCCGGCGTTGAGATGCACGTACAGCGGGCTCGTCTCGTCGGCGGCGAGGGCGACGTCGTCGACCTGCTTGCGGCGGGCGGGGTCACCTCCCGGCGGTTCGACCTTGACCACGGTCGCCCCCAACATGGCCAGCAGCCGGCCGGCGTAGGGGCCGCCGATGCCGTCGGCGAGCTCGAGCACCCGGAGCCCGGCGAGCGGGGGCAGCGCGGCGGGCGGGGCGGTGGTGGGATCGGTCGCGTCGCTGGCGGTCATCACGGCCATCCAAGCACACCGGGGGCGCGCGCCGCCCGAGGGCCACCCGGACGGGCCGTCGGAGGAGCTAGTGGGCTGCTGGTTGCTGCAATGGGTACGGTGAACGGATGAGCGCCGCCCGCCTCAGCCTGTTGCAGATCCACGCCCATCCCGACGACGAGTCGTCCAAGGGTGCCGCCACCATGGCCCGCTATGCCGCCGAAGGTGTGCGCGGGGTGCTGGTGTGCTGCACCGGCGGCGAGGAGGGCGACATCCTCAACAAGGACCTCGACCGGCCCGAGGTCAAGGACAACCTCGCCGCCGTGCGCCGGGCCGAGCTCGACGAGGCCGTGCGGATCATCGGCTACGACACCGTGCACCTGCTCGGCTACCGCGACTCGGGCATGCCGAAGTCGGAGGCCAACGCCCGGCCGGACAACTTCGCCAACGCCCCCGCCGACGAGGCGGTGGACCGCTTCGCCCGGATCATCCGCCAGGAGCGCCCGCAGGTGGTCATCACCTATGGCGAGGACCAGTCGCGCTACCCCCATCCCGACCATCTGCGGGTCCACGACATCACCGAGCCGGCCCTGCGGCGCGCCGCTGATCCGTGCTGGACCGAGGGCGAGCCCTGGCAGGTCGCCAAGCTGTACTACAGCCACGGCTTCTCCCGTCGCCGGCTGATCGCCATGCACGGGTGGTTCGTCGAGCGTGGTGAGGACAGCCCCTACAGCGACTGGTTGTCCAAGATCGCCGAGGATCACGACATCAAGGTCACCACGCGTGTCGACGGCGGGGCCCACATCGCCACGATGCGCCGGGCGTTGTTGGCGCACCGAACCCAGGTCGACCCGAGCGGCTTCTGGTTCAAGGTTCCCGAGGACGAGATGCGTGACCGTCACCCGTGGGAGGAGTACCAGCTGGCCTGGTCGCACGTGCCTGCGGTGTACCGGGATGC
>CAIXPF010000194.1 GCA_903921205.1 uncultured Acidimicrobiia bacterium
ATCTGCCCGGCCGGATCTGCCCGGCCGGATCTGCCCGGCCGGATCTGCCCCGCCGGATCTGCCCTGCCCGGATCGGTCGCAGCTACCGGCGGCGGGCCGGCGTTCCGGCGGGCCCGGGCCCGGCCCCGTCCGGCGGATCGGACGGCGCGGCCAGCGTTGCTGCGGCCGCGGCGCGGTGGCCTGCGTCCCATCCCTCGGCATCGACCATGCGGGTGCGCATCGGTCCGCTGTCGGGGAACAGCTGCTCGGCAACCCGCCGCACCGCGTCGCGGCGTTCGGCGAGCACCGGCACCAGGGCCGCGCCGTGCTGCGCCAGTGCTTCCCGTCCGACCTGGAGACGGGTCGCCTCGAGCCGTTGGCCGATCCGGCTGCCGTAGGCCAGCAGGAACGCCCGCCGGAAGGCCGGGGCCCGCCGGTGCGAGGCCTCCGCCACGGCCTGGTCCATGGCCCGCATCGCCTGGACCAGCAAGGAGGCGAACAGCGCCTCCACCAGGTCGAGGTCGCCGGCGAAGCCGACCAGGGTGGCCAGGGCCCACTCGTCGTCCCACATCACCTCGACCCCGTTGAGCTCGGCCACCACGGCGAGCAACTGCACCTTCTCGGCGCCGAAGGGTTGCTCGACCGCGATCCGCTGTGCCCGAACGGCCGACGGCAGATCGGGCCCGTCCCCGGCCGCCAGCACGGCCTCGTCGACGGCGTGGCGGATCATGAGCTCCTAGGCCTTGGCGCTGAAGGCCTCGGCCTCCGCCGGGTACGGGGTCGACTCCGCCTTGGCCAGCAGCGCCCGGATGGTGGCGTGGTGCTTCGGTTCGCCGGGCAGCGCCGGGCCCGAGCCCGACGTCGGGCCGGCACCCCACCGCGACGGCGGCTCGATCAGCGGGCTCAGGTCGGGCAACACCCGCAGCTGCGCCAGGAGCCGCAGGCCCACCTCGAGACTGTCGGTGATCTCCAGACGTTCCGCGGCTCGCCAGCGCACGACCACGGCAACGTCGCCGGCCTCGCCGGTCTGCGCCGCCGCCGGACCGTCGGCCGGGGCGGCCGGGCCGTCGGGCGGGTCCATCCCCAGGTTCTGCAGCTGCTGTCGCCAGCGCAGCGGCATCGGCCCGGCCGCACCGTACCCGGACGGCTCGGCGGCGATGACGGCGACGAGCAACCGCACGGCGCGGCCGTCGCCGGAGCGGCGCACGACATGGTGCACCTCGGCCGGCTGCCACCCGCGCTCCCACACCCCGGCGAGCACCAGCAGCAGGTGCCGGGACAGCTCGCGCTCGGCGCGGTGCTCGCCCGGGTCGCCGAGACCGTCGAGGTCGACCAGGTCGTCGACGATCCGGTCGAACGCCGCGGAGGCCACCCACGGCCGCGCCAGACCGTCGAGTTCGCCGAGCGCCTCGGCCAGCAGCGAGGCGGCGTCGTTGCCGGGCCGGTCGCCCGGAGCGGACGGGCTGCGACGGGAGCGGCGGCGGGACACGTCCCCCAGTCTGCCCGCCCGACCCCCGCCGGTCCCCGGCACTCAGCGAAGGGCGGCGCGCAGCTCGGCCAGCCGCTCGGGGACCGGCCGGTACCAGGCCCAGGTGCCCCGCCGCTCGCTGACCACCAGGCCGGCCTCACGCAGGACCTTGAGGTGATGGCTGACCGTCGGCTGCGAGCGGCCGACCGGTTCGACCAGGTCGCACACGCAGATCCCGTCGTCGGGCTGGGCGGCGATCAGTGACAGCAGGTGCAGCCGCACCGGGTCGCCCAGCGCGGCGAAGCTGCGAGCCAGGGCCGTGGCCTCACCCGCCCCGAACGCGCTGCTGCCCACGCGCTGGGCGACGTTCGACGATCCGCTCACCTGCGCCGCGCTGCTTCCCACGTCCTGCTCCAGCCCGGCTCGCACCGGCATCCGTGTAGAGTCGTACATCGACCACTGTCAATGTACCCCGGGAGCCCGTCATGTCGCGTGTGCAGCTCGCCCTCAACGTCTCCGACCTCGACGAGGCCATCACGTTCTACACCAAGCTGTTCGGCGTCGGCCCGGCCAAGGTGCGTGACGGGTACGCCAACTTCGCCGTCGCCCAGCCGCCACTCAAGCTGGTGCTCATCGCGGGCGACGGCACGCCCGGCACGCTGAACCACCTCGGTGTCGAGGTCGAGTCCACCGACGAGGTCACCGCGGCCATCGGCCGGCTGCAGTCCGAGGGCCTCGCCACCGACATCGAGGAGCAGACCACCTGCTGCTACGCGGTGCAGGACAAGGTGTGGGTCCACGGGCCCGATGCCGAGCCGTGGGAGGTCTACACCGTGCTCGCCGACGCCCCGGCCATGCGGCTCGAGACCATCGCCGAAGGCGCAGCCTGCTGCGCCCCCGCCACCCCCGAGCCGGTGTCGTTGTCCTCCAAGCCCGGCTGCTGCTGAGCCCCGCACCGTGACCGTTCCCGCCGCCATCGCCGTCGAGGCCCCCCGACGGCTGTCGATGCTCGACCGGCTGCTCCCGCTGTGGATCGGCCTGGCCATGGCGCTGGGCCTGCTGCTCGGCAACGTCTTCCCCGACCTCGACGAACAACTCGACCGGGTCAAGATCGACACCGTCTCGCTGCCCATCGCCCTCGGCCTGCTGGTCATGATGTACCCGGTCCTGGCCAAGGTGAACTACCGGGCCATCGGCGGCGTGCTCGACGACCGTAAGCCGTTCGTGCTCACCCTGTTCCTCAACTGGGTGGTCGGGCCGTTGCTGATGTTCGCGCTGGCCTGGGTGTTCCTGCCCGACCTGCCCGACTACCGCACCGGGCTGATCATCGTGGGCCTTGCGCCGTGCATCGCCATGGTCATCATCTGGATCGACCTGGCCAACGGCAGCGGCGAGCTCGCCGCGGTGTTCGTGGCTATCAACTCGATCATCCAGACCCTGGCGTTCTCGGCGTTGGGGTACTTCTACCTGCGGACGCTGCCGGGCTGGTTGGGGCTGGACACCACCGGCATCGACGTGTCGATGGGCGAGATCGCCAAGTCGGTGCTGATCTTCCTCGGCATCCCGCTACTGGCGGGGTTCCTCACCCGCACGCTCGGCGAGCGGGCCAAAGGTACCGACTGGTATGTGAACCGGTTCATGCCGCGGGTCGGCCCGGTGGCGCTGTACGGGCTGCTGTTCACCATCGTCATCCTGTTCGCGCTGCAGGGCGACCGCATCGTCGGCCAGCCCCTCGACGTGGTCCGCATCGCCATCCCCCTGGTCGTCTACTTCGCGGTGATGTGGGGGGCGGCGTTCCTGGCTTCGGTGCGCCTCGGCCTGCCCTACGAACGGGCCGCGACGGTGTCGTTCACCGCAGCGGGCAACAACTTCGAGCTGGCCATCGCGGTGTGCATCGCGGTGTTCGGCGTGACCTCCGGCCAGGCCCTCGCCGGGGTGGTCGGCCCGCTCATCGAGGTACCGGCCCTGCTGGCGCTGGTGTACGTGGCCCGCTGGGGCCGGGCCCGCTGGTACCCGGAACCGGCCGCGCCCCGGCCGCGGTAGCGTCTGCGGGCGTGAAGAGCCTCGTCCTGGGTGGGTCCGCGTTCATTGGTCGGCGACTGGTGGAGGTGCTGCAGGCCGCCGGGCACACCGTCACCGTGCTCAACCGCGGGTCGCGCAACGACGGCATCGACGGCGCAGGCGGGGTCGAGTGCCTGGTCGCCGACCGCAGCGACCCGGCTTCGGTGCGCGACGCGCTGGGCTCGGCCGAGTTCGACGCCGTCTTCGACGTCAGCGGGCAGGTGCAGGTGTCCTCCGTCGAGGCCATCGGCGACCTCGTCGGGCACCTCGACGGCCGTTGCGGCGTGTACGTGTTCGTCAGCTCCATCGCCGCCTACGCCCTGGGCAGCGGCGCCTTCCCCTGGACCGAGGACCGCCCGCTGTCCACCTCCCGGCCGACGGGCTACGGCGGGCACAAGGCCGCCGTCGAGCGGCTGCTCGCCGAGCGGCACGCCGCCACCGGCTTCCCGTTCGTGGCGTTGCGCCCGGCTGCGGTGTACGGCCCGAAGGACAACATCCCCGACGGTGAGATCGCCATGTTCCTGCGCCTGCTGCAGGGCCGGCCGGTGCTGGTGCCCCACGAGGGCCTCGTCACCTTCAGCTATGGCCATGTCGACGACCTCGCCGACGCCCTGCTGGTCGCCGCCACCGTTCCCGACGCCATCGGCGGCTCGTTCAACATCACCGCCGACGCCGTGACCGCCCTGCACTACGTGCACACCCTGGCCGGCATCGTCGGTACCGAGCCCGACATCCGCTTCCTGCCGGAGGACGTCACCGCCGGGTTGCGGGGGCCGTTGCCGTTCAACCACCGGTTCCAGAAGGTGATGCACTCGGTGCTGGGCAACGAGCGGGCCCGTCAGGTGCTCGGGATCACCCCCCGCTTCGACTTCGCCGCCGGCCACCGGCACACCTACGAGTGGTTCCGCGCCGAGGGTCTCGACCGGCTCGATGGCAGCCTGCGCGACCCGGTGTGGGGCGTCAGCTGGGACTTCGCCCGCGAGACCGAGCTGGCGGCCACGGTCGCCGCTCCCTGAAGGGGCCCGCTCGGGCCGCCGGGGTGGGTTTCGTTACCATGGCCCCGCGCCGAGGGACGGTTGCGGGAAGGGACGGCGATGCGTCACGAACGTCAGGTCGAGCTGTTGCAGCGGGTCGCAGACTCCGGTGACCACTTCGTCGGCCTGCACGGCTCGCGCTCGATGGTCAACCCGGCGTCGGCCTACACCGACCCGGAGCGCCACGCCCGCGAGCTACAGGTGCTGTTCCGTGACGGGCCCACCCTGCTGGGCCTCAGCTGCGAGATGCCCGCACCCGGCGACTACCTGACCACGACCCTCGACGGCATCCCCATCGCCGCGGTGCGTCAGGCCGACGGCAGCGTCGTCGCCCTGGTCAACGCCTGTCGCCACCGGGCCGCGCCGCTGTTCACCGAACGGACCGGGTCGACCGGGCGTTCCATCGTGTGCGGTTACCACGCCTGGACCTACGACACCCAGGGCACGTTGCTGGCCCGGCCGTTGTCGGCGGGGGCGTTCGACGACGTCACCATCGGTTGCAACCTGCACCGGGTGGCGGTGGCCGAGAAGTACGGGCTCATCTTCGTGCGGGCCGGCTCGGAGCAGCCCATCGACGTCGACGAGGCCCTCGGCGGCGCCCAGGACGACCTCGGCGCATTCGGACTCGGCGGGTACACCCACGTGGAGACCCGCACCAACGAGTGGGACATGAACTGGAAGCTCATCCTCGACACGTTCACCGAGAGCTACCACATCCGCACCCTGCACAAGAACACGCTGGCGCCGTACTTCAACTCCGACTGCGTCATCTACGAGGGTTTCGGCCGGAACTTCCTGTCGGTGGGCCTGCGGGCCAACGTGCTCGACGAGGTGGCCAAGCCCCAGGACGAATGGTCGATCCTGCCCTACGGCACCATTCAGTACTTCCTGGTTCCCAACGCCCTCGTCGTGCACCAGCTCGACCATGTCGAGGTGTGGCGGCTCGAACCGCTCGGGGTCGGGCGGGTCCGCACCCACACGTCGATCTTCGCCCCCGAACCGCCCGACGAGAAGGCGCTGCGCTACTGGACCAAGAACCTCGACCTGCTGCTGAAGGTCACCGGCACCGAGGACTTCCCCACGATGGAGCGGATCTACCAGGCGATGGCCTCGGGGGCGATCCCCGAGGTGGTCTACGGCCGTATCGAACCGCCGCTGGTGCACTTCCACACCGCCCTCGACGCTGCGCTCGCCGCAGCCGACGCCTGATCCGATGAGCACCGAGCAGGGCAGCGGCGACGCCGACACCGGATCGGGCCGGGCCGGGCTGATGCGGGCCTGGCGGGTCGAGGAACTCGGCCACCCATCGGTGTCGCTGCAGCTGCGCGAGATCGCCCGGCCCGAACCGTTGCCCGGCCAGGTGCGCATCGCCGTGGAGGCGACCAACGTCAACTTCGCCGACATCCTGATCTGCCAGGGCATCTACCAGGACCGTCCCGGTGTGCCGCTCACCCCCGGCACCGAGTCCTGCGGCATCGTCGACGCCGTGGGCGAGGGCGTCACCGAGCAGTTCGGCCTGCGCGTCGGCGACCGGGTCGCCGGCCTGGCCGACCTGCGCCACGGCGGCTACGCCGAGTCCGCCCTGCTGAAGGCCGCCACCGTGCTGCCCATCCCCGCCGACCTCGATGCCGCCGACGCCACCGTGCTGTACTCGACCTTCCAGACCGCGCATGTCGGCCTGTTCCACCGTGGCCGCCTCGAGGCCGGCCAGTGGGTGCTGGTACACGGGGCGGCCAGCGGCGTCGGTGCTGCGGCGGTGCAGCTTGCGGTGGCCCGCGGCGCCCGGGTGGCCGCCACCGCCGGCGGACCGGCCAAGCTCGAGTACTGCCGGGCGCTCGGCGCCGAGCTGGTCGTCGACTCCGCCGGCGAGGACCCGGCCGCGGCGGCCTACGCCGCGGTGATGGCCGCCACCGACGGGGCCGGGGTCGAGGTGGCGTTCGACCCGGTGGGCGGGGTCCTCGGCGACGTGACCCGTCGTCTGATGGCCTGGGAGGGTCGCCTGGTGGTCATCGGCTTCGCGTCGGGCACGATCCCGCAGTACCCGGGCAACCACATCCTGGTGAAGAACTACGGGGTGCTGGGCATGGCCTGGGCCGACTACGCGCTACGACGCCGCCCGGTGGTCGAAGCGGCGCACGACGAGATCCTGGCCTGGCACCGCGCCGGCCGCATCCGTACCGATGTGACCCGGGTCGGCCTCGACGAGGTCCCCGCCGCCCTGGCGTCCCTCGAGGCCCGTACGGTCACCGGCCGCCTGGCCATGATCCCCTGACGATCAGACGGTCACCGACGAGCTGACGGTCACCGGGCCACCGGGCCGGTGGCGGAATACGATCTGCGGGCCTGCGCCGCGAGCTCGCGGCGCGCACGCTCAGAGCATCGGAGACGTCATGGACATCAAGGGCAAGAAGGCCGTCGTGTTCGGCGGGACCTCGGGGATCGGCCTGGCCGTCACCCAGCAACTCGCCGCACGCGGTGCCACCGTGGTCGCGGTGAGCCGGGACCCCTCCAAGGCCGGCGAGTTGCCCGCCGGGGTGACCACCATGGCCTGCGACGTGCTCGACCGTGATGCCGTCGCCGGCGTGCTCGCCGCCTGCGCCCCCTACGACATCCTGGTCAGCTCGGCCACCGGTGGCGACCGGGCCATCGGCCGCTTCACCGAGATGGACATGGACGGCTTCCAGGGTTCGTTCCGCAAGGTGTGGGGGTATGCCAACGTGGTCCGCTACGGGACCCAACACCTTCCCGAGGACGGCACCATCGTGCTGGTCAGCGGCTCGCCGGCCCGGCGGATAAAGCCCGGCATGATCGCCGTCGGCGCCGCAGGGGCGGCCATCGAGTCGATGGTGCGCTCGATCGCCCAGGAGATCACGCCCCGCCGCATCAACGTCGTCGCGCCCGGCGTGATCGACACGCCGATGAACCCGCTCCAGGGCGAGGCCCGGGCCAAGGCCTATGCCGCCAACACGGCGAACCACCTCATCCCCCGCGCCGGCACCGCCGAGGAGTGCGCCCGGGCGGTGCTGTTCCTGGTGGAGAACGAGTTCGTCACGGGCACCACCGTCGACGTCGACGGCGGCTGGCTGCTGGCCTGACCCGGCTCGCGACGGCCCGGCCCCGACCGGTCGACGGACGGGGCCGGGGCCGGCGGGCTCAGTGGGGCGGGCTCAGTGGGGCGGGAACGGCAGCTCGGCACCTTCGGGCAGGTCGACCTCGAAGGTGTTCAAGGTCATCGACACCAGGGTGTACATCCCGCAGGCGTTGATCAGCTCCTGCACGCCGTCCTCGCCGAACACCTCGACCGTGGCCCGATAGGTGGCGTCGTCGACCCGGCGCCGGTCGTGCAGGGTGCGGCAGAACCGGTAGGCCGCCTCGTCGCCCCGGTCGTCGAACTGCGGCTCACGACCGGCCTTCACCGCCTGGATCACGTCCTCGGGCAGACCGGCGGCGCGGGCCATCGGCTCGTGGGCGTACCACTCGTACTGGGCCTGCCACAGCTGGCCGGTGACCAGGATGGCCAGCTCGACGTAGCGGCGGTCGATGCACGGCTTGAACCGCAGCGCCCCACCGAGCTGGAACAACCGCATCCCGGTGGCCGGGCTCAACAGCCAGGCGTCGAACGGGCCTCCGATATGGCCGTCGGTGACGTTGGTACGGCCCTCGGCCATGCGGGCGAACAGCTCCCGCTGGGCCTCGGTCATCTCGGCGGTGGTGCGACGCGACAGTCTGGTCATGCCGCTGTTCTACCGCGACCGGGCAGGCCGCGCCCCGGGCGCCATCGGTCCGGATGGCGGGTGCTCGCCATCCGGACCCGGCGCAGACCGTCAACGGGCGATGAAGTGACCCAGCCCGAGCGGCACCGAGCCGGTGGCGACCACCGTCGTCGAGGCCGGACGCTTGTGGCGGATCACTGCCGCCTCACCGCTGCCGGGCAGGGTCGCCACCACCGAGCCGTTGGCGGCGATGTCGATCCCCCAGGTCCCGTCCACGGCGAGCGTGCGGATGGTGGCGAGAGTCGACGTGTCGATCAGGCTGATGCCGCCGGTGCCGACGTTGGACACCGCGAGCACGCCCGGACGGACCGAGATGCCCTCCGGGGTCGCCCCGGCCGGCAGGTTCACGGTCTGGGCGACGAGGTTGGTCTTGATGTCGATCACCGACACCGTCGACGAACCACCGTTGGCCACGAAGAGCCGCTTGGCGGCGAGATCGACGTCGACCCCGGTGGGGTTGGTCCCCACCGTGACCGTGGCGACGACGGTACCGAGGTTGGCGTCGAACACCGACACGGTGCCCGCGGCGAAGTTGCTGACGTACACCATCTTGCCGCCCGGCCCGAGCGCCACGCCGATGGGGTTGTCCCCCACCGCGACCTCGGTCATGGTGTCGGTGTTCAGGTCGACGATGCCCAGGGTGTCCCTGTTGGAGTTCGCCACGTACAGCCGTTTGCGGATGTTGTCCACGGCGAGACCGTTGGGCTGCACCGTGGCGAAATCGCCGAGGGTGATGACCCGCTGCACGGTCTTGGAGACCGCGTCGATCACCGACACGCTGTCGCCGCCGGCGGTCCCGCCGCCGTACAACGAGGACACGTAGACCGTCCTGCGGTCGGGTGACACCGCCGTCCCAAAGGGAAAGGACACCGCGATGGTGCCGGTGACGGTGTTGCTGGTGAGATCGAGCACGCTGACGGTCGACGAGAACAGGTTGGGGATGTAGGCGCTCCCCACCGGGCTCGCCGACGGGCCGGCCGGGGCCGGTTCCGCCTGTGCCGGCGCCACCCACACCAACGCACCGACCAACGCCACGACCAGGGCCACCAGCCCGCGCCGACCACGAATCCTCGCCATTGCCGCCATCACTTTCGCCGTTGTCCTCGCCACCGACGCGACCGGGCACCGATGCCCTGCCGCCGCCGTTGTCGTCCGCCCGGCCCGCACCGTTTGTACCGTCGTGGTCTAGCAGACCGAACCGCACAGCCGGAACACCCCTGCGCCGGCCGGCGGGCCGGGATCGGGCCCACCACCCCTGCGGGCGCGTCACGTCCCGGAGGCCGGCACCTCGCCGAAGGGACGGTCGGCACCGTCACGGGGCTCGGTGGGCAGGCCCAGCACCCGCTCCCCCATGCTGTTGCGCTGGATCTCGTCGGTGCCCCCGGCGATGGAGATCGACGGGGTGCTCAGCGCGAAGTACTGGAACTGCGGGGCCGTGGCGTCGGGCCCGGTCAGCATCCCGTGGGGGCCCTGGACGGCGAGGCCGACCTCCCGTTGGGCCCTGGTGAGCTCGGACACCGTCAGCTTGCTGATGGGACCCTCGACGCCCGGCAGCGGCCGGGCCCCGGCACCGGCCCGGGCGCGCAGGTTGGTGTAGGTCATGAGTTGCCGCCGGGTGTGCAAGCTGGCGAGCTGCTGGCGGACCACCGGGTCGTCCCTGCGGCCGAACCCGTCGACCAGTCCGTCGAGGATCCGGCCGATCCCTCGGCCCGAGGCGTTGGAGGACACCGGCCGGCGCAGGCCTTCGGCCACGTCACCGACCCGGGCCTCGAGGGGCACCCTGCCGAACGGCCCGCCCTCGTGCGATGCCGGGTTGAACGAGTTGCGTTCGTGGGCCAGGAACGTGCGGGTCACCGCCCAACCGGATCCGACCGGTCCCAGCACGTCGGCGTCGGACACCCGTGCCTCGTCGAAGAACACCTGGTTGAACGTGGCGTCGCCGGTCATCTGCCGGAGCGGCCGGATCTCCACGCCGGGCTGTTCCCGCCGGATCAGGAAGAACGTCAGCCCGGCATGTTTCGGAACATTCCAGTCGGTACGGGCCAGCAGCATGCCGAAGTCGACCACATCGGCCAGCGAGGTCCAGATCTTCGACCCGGTGATCACCCACTCGTCACCGTCGCGTTCCGCCCGGCAGCGTGCCCCGGCCAGGTCGGACCCGGCGTCGGGCTCGGAGAGCATCTGGCAGGTGGTCCACCCCTGCACGGTCATGCCCCACAGATACCGCGCGGTCTGCTCGTCGGTGCCGTGGTCGAACAGCAGATGGGCCAGCAGAGACGGGCCGATCCCCGAGGGCGGACCCAACGCCCCGACCCGGCGGCGCTCCTCCCGCACCACCTTGGCCAACGGCGTGGGAAGGCCACGTCCCCACCAGGCCACCGGCCAGGACGGGTACGCCCAGCGGTCCGTCATCATCCGCAGGAACCATGCACCCACGGTCAGATCCGGATCCCAGTTGGCCTCGTACCAGGCCCGGGCCTCGGTACGCAGCGCCGGCTCGTCGGGCAGGGCGGGCAGGTCGGCCAGGGCGGGCAGGTCGGGCAGGTCGGCCAGGTCGGCCGGGTTCTTCAGGTCGGTCATGGCGGTGCTCCCCGGGCTCAGGCGCGGTGCGGTTCGGGTGCCGGCTCGCGCCGGGCGTTCAGCTCGTTGCGGCGGCCCTCGGCGTAGCGGTCGACGAAACGGTGGCCGCCGGACCCGGCGACGGCGGCGACCGGCTCGACCGCCGTGCGCCAGGCGGCCACGAGGCGGTCCTCCCACTCGTAGTCGAAGGGGTCCTGCAGGCCCCGCTCCTCCCGCCCACCGTCGGGCGGCGGGTTGGCCACCAGCCAGCGGGCGGTGCGCGCGTAGGCCTCGACCGCCGGTACGGCGTCGCAGTACCCGACGTCGGCCCGCAGCGCCTCGATGCCGGTCACGCGATGGTTGGTCCACGACGTCGCCAGCAGCGCCCTCGTGTGCGGGGCCAGCGCCAGGGGCATCTCGACGATCTCCCACCGGTGGTCGAGGGCGGCGGCGATCACCTCGGCGATCTGGTGGAGGGTCAGCGTGTGCTCGTCGCCGACGTTGTAGGCCTTGCCCGCGGACGCCTCGGGCCGGTCCACGCAGCACAGCAGCGCCTGCGCCGCGTTCTCGCCGTACGCTGCAGTACGGAGGCTGAGGCCGCCGTCGGGCAGCACCAGCGTGCGACGACCGTCGAGGATGCGCCGTACGAACAGCCACT
Organism: uncultured Acidimicrobiia bacterium; assembly: GCA_903921205.1. Taxonomy (GTDB): domain Bacteria; phylum Actinomycetota; class Acidimicrobiia; order Acidimicrobiales; family CAIXPF01; genus CAIXPF01. Next base: position 11,533 of record CAIXPF010000194.1, read on the forward strand.
CGCGGGGCAGCAACTGACCCGGCCCGTAGATCAACGGGTAGCGGAGGTGGGTCGCAGTGGGGTGGTGGTCGAAGACCACCCCCTCGCTCTCGAGGATCTTGATGACCTTGCCGACCTCGTCGCCCTCGATCTTGATGCCGTCCTCCCGGGTCGGTAGGGCCATACCGACCGGGAACAGCGTGTCGGGCCTGGCGAAGCCCCGATAGACCGGCACACCGCCGACGGACACGAATCGTCCGCAGCGGCCCTGCAGCACCCGCGCCAGCATCCGCAGCCGGCCGTACATGGCCACCACCAGGTCGAAGGTGCGCGTGCCGAGCGCGTCCACCACGGCCGCCTCGTCGAAGGGGTCGGTGTGGACGTGCTCGAGGCCGGCGGGGATGGTGTCGACCTCGTGGTTCCCGGTGTGCAGGATCGTCACCTCGAAACCCCGCTCGACCAGCCCGTTCACCACGAACGGACCGGTCGGTCCGGTCCCCCCGATCACCAATGCACGCGGTGCTGACGCCACCGGCTACCTCCCCGTCGCCCGGACCAGCCGCAACCTACCGCGGCGGACCGGGCACCGGCGGTTCGGCCTCGGTCGGGGGTGTCACCCGCTAGAGTCCGGCGCTCGGCACCCGTTCGGAGGAGGACCCCATGTCGGTACGGATCAGGCTGATGACCTGCGGTTGGCTCGAGACCGGGCTCGGCATGCTCTTCGCCGGCGGCGAGGGCCGGGTGCGACTGCCCATCCCCAGCGTGCTGATCGAGCACCCCAAGGGCATCGCCGTGTTCGACACCGGCCTGCACGCCGAGCTGGCGCACGACACCTCCAGGCTGCGCAGCTCCCAGGAGCTGTTCGACGTGCACATGGTCAGCGACGACGCCCTCGGCGCGCAGCTCCAACGGCTCGACGTCGACCCGGCGTCGGTGAACTTCGTGATCAACTCGCACCTGCACTTCGACCACTGTGGCGGCAACGAGGCCCTGCCCAACGCCACCCTGGTGGTGCAGCAGCCGGAGTGGCAGGCAGGGCACATGGACAAGCTGATCGCCCGCGACGTCTACAGCCCGGCCGATTTCGACTTCGGCCAGCCGGTGCAGCTGCTGCAGGGCGAGCACGACGTGTTCGGCGACGGTTCGGTGCGCTGCATCCCCACCTACGGCCACACCGCCGGGCACCAGTCGCTGGTGGTGCGCACCGATACCACCGAGTATGTCTTCTGCGCCGACACCTGCTACTTCAAGGCGACGCTGGAGCAGAGCGTCCTGCCGTCCTTCGGCTACGACCTGCAGGCCCAGGCCGGCGTGCTGGACACGCTGCGGGGGCTGCAGGCCGCAGGGGCGACGCTGATCTTCGGCCACGACCCCGACCAGTGGCCGACGCTGGGCACCGAACTGCACTGAGCAGACCCCGACCCGGCCGGGGCGCACCCGGCGACCATACCGTACGGTCCACAGCCGGCCGGGGCGGGTCCGGTCAGCGGATGGCGCCCTGATCGCGCAGCGCGCGCAGCGTCGGGGCGTCGTAGCCGAGGACCTCGGCCAGCACGTCGTCGGTGTGCTCGCCGAAACGGGGCGCGTGACGGTGCAGGCCCGTCGGCGTGCGTGAGAACCGCACCGGCGGGCGCACCTGACGGATCCGACCGGCCGAGGGGTGCACCGTCTCCACCACCAGCTCGCGGTGCTGCACCTGCGGATCGGCGATCATCGCCTCGCGGTCGTTCACCGGGGCCACCGGGACACCGGCGGTGGCGAGCAGCTCGACCAGCTCGGCCGTGGTGCGGGTCAGGGTCTCGGCCTCGATCACGTCGTTGGTGGCATCACCGTTGCGCACCCGGGCGCCCACGCTGTCGAAGCGGGGATCTGCCAGCAGATCGGGCCGTCCGAAGGCGTCGCACATGGCCTTCCAATGCCCGTCGTTGGCCAGGGAGTAGACGATGATCCAACCGTCGCGGGTCCGCTGCAGCTTGTAGATCGAGGCCAGGTCGGGCACGTCGCTGGAGTGGTCGAGATAGGTGTTGTTCCACATGGCATCGGGCCACAGGAAGTGCACCGACACGTCGAGCATGGCCACCTCGATCTGCTGGCCGCCGGCGCCGTTGGCCCGTGCCACCAGGGCCGCACAGATCGACTGGGCGACGTTCAGCGAGGTGACCTTGTCGCACACGATGGTGCGCATCATCGTCGGCCCGTCCGGGGTGGCCTGCACCGAGGCGTACCCGGTGACCGCCTGCAGGATCGGGTCGTAGGCCGGTCGCTGCGCATACGGCCCGTCGGGCCCGTAGGCACTGATCGAGCACAGGATCAGCTGCGGGTTGACCGCCGAGAGCACGTCCCAGCCCAGCTCGAGCCGCTCCAGCGCACCGGGCCGGAAGTTCTGCACCACCACATCGGCGGTGGCCACCAGCTCGCGCAGGACCCGCTTGCCGTCGGGATGCTTCAGGTCGAGGGCGATGGCCCGCTTGTTGCGGTTCAGCGTCGCCCAATAGGCGCTCACGCCCTCGGCCGAGGCGTCCACCGGGCCGGACTGGCGGATCAGGTCCGGGTTGCGCGCCTGCTCGACGGTGATCACGTCGGCACCCTGGTCGGCCAGGATCGTCGTGCCGAACGGCCCGGACACCACCGCAGACAGGTCGATGACCCGGATGCCGCTCAGCGGCCCTCGTGACTGCCCCGTCGTGTCCACCATGGCGTGTCCCCCGATTCGTCCCCGGTCGCCGGTTCGATGCGGCCGCCGGGCATGTTGGCCCGACCCGCCGCCCGCCACCAAGCCCACGACGGGGCGGCACCAAGATGGCTGCGTGCTACGTTCGCCCTCCCGGGCCGCCGGCCCGGACCGACGCCCCCGAGGTCGCCCCGATGGATCTGGCCAAGCAGCACCTCGATGTCGGGCTGATGGTCAACGATTGGGACGCAGCGCAGCGTTTCTGGGCCGACACGGTCGGCCTGGCCTACGAGCACTTCGAGAAGCTCGGCGGCGGCATGCGCCAGTACCGCTTCGGCGCCCATGGCAGTGTCATGAAGGTCAACCATGCCCGGAACCCGCTGCCGCGAGACCCGACCGTGCACCGACGCCTGCGGCTTGCCGGCCCGGGCCGCACCAGCCCCCTGTTGGTGCGGGACCCCGAGGGTGTCGAGGTCGAGCTGGTCCCGCCGGGCCATGACGGCGTGGCCGGCATCGAGGTGATCAACGCCTCGGCAGCACCGGCAGAGGCCGAGCGCTTCTGGGTCGAGGGGCTCGGCGCCACGATCGTCGAGCCGGGCCGCTACCGCATCGGCGACTCCCTGGTCCGCATCGTGCACGAGCCGAACCTCGAGGCACCCACCACCAGGACCGCCGCCGGGTTCCGGTATCTCACCGTGCAGGTCTTCGACGTCGATGCCGAGCACGACCGGCTCACGGCCATGGGGTTCGCCAGTGACGTGGCACCGGTCAGCCTGGGCACCACGGCCCGCATCTGCATGGTGCGCGACCCCGACGGGGGCTACGTCGAGGTGTCCCAACGGGCCGAGGTCACCGGCCGGCCCATACCTCCTGGTACTCCCGGCACCGCCGTCCCGCACTGATGCCACCCTCGGTCGGTCATCGCCCAGCCGGTCATCGCCCAGCGGGTCATCGCCCGGCCGGAATGGCCGAACCCGCGAGAATGACGGCATGGTCGCCCACCTCCCGCCGCTCGACGGCATCCGCGTCCTCGACTTCTCCCGCATCATCGCCGGGCCGTTGTGCACGCAACAGCTCGCCGACCTCGGGGCCGAGGTCATCAAGGTCGAACAGCCCGGCAACGGCGACGACATGCGGGCCCGATCCCCCAGGGGTGACCGGCGCGGTGCGTCGTTCCTGGCGTTCAACCGGTCGAAACGCAGCATCTGCATCGACTTGGCCACCGCCGACGGCCAGGACCTCGCCCGGCGCTTGGCAGCGCGCAGCGATGTGGTGATCGAGAACTTCCGACCCGGGGTGATGGACCGCCTCGGACTCGGCGCCGACCGGCTGCGTGCGGAGCACCCCGCCCTGATCTACGTCTCGATCTCGGCCTACGGGGCGCGGGGACCGTGGGCGGACCGGCCCGGGCTCGACCCGGTGTTGCAGGCCGAGTCGGGGATGATGTCGCTCACCGGGCCGGTCGACGGCGGCCCGACCCGCCATCCGCTGTCGCTCATCGACACGTTGACCGCCGCCCATGCGACCTCGGCCATCTGCGCGGCGCTGTACGGACGGCAGCGTCACGGGGCCGGCGACCGCATCGACCTGTGCCTGCTCGACACCGCCATCGGTGCGCTCGGCAATGCCGGGCTCGAGTACCTCACCACCGGGCGGGTGCCGCAACGGTCCGGGAACCGGCACCTCGTCGCCGCCCCGATCGATCTGTTCGCCACCGCCACCCAGCCCATCTATCTCGCCATGGCCACCGACCGGCTCTTCGCCGACCTGTGCGACGTGCTCGGCCGACCCGAGCTGGCCCGGGACGAACGCTTCGCCACCCCCGCGGCCCGCTCACGCAACCGTGACGAGCTCAAGGCGGAGATCGAGGCCCTGCTGCGGACCCGGCCCGCCGACGAATGGCTCGCCGGCATGGCCCATCTCCCCGCCGGCGGGGTGCGCACGATCGACCAGGCGCTGCAGGCGCCCGAGGTGCTGCACCGCGACATGGTCCAGCACATCGTCGAGGGCGACCACACCATCGGCGTGCTCGGCACCCCGTTCAAGTTCAGCGATCACACCCTGGCCACGTTCCGGCCGCCCCCGCTGCTCGGCCAGCACACCGACGAGGTACTCGCCGGTACCCTCGGCCTCGACGGCGTCACCATCGCCGCGCTCCGGGAAGCCGGCACCGTCGCCTGACCCGCATGAGGGCGATTGCCCCCACCCCGGATCGCCCCGATTCGCCGTCGATTCGGTCCGACGCCAAACCGTTCGGTACGGTCCGCCGATACGGAGGCGTGATCAGGCCTCGCCGCGGACCGGGGCGTAGTTGCGTCGCATGAACGTCCGCAGATAGTCGCCATAGCGCACCGGCTCGTAGTGCGGCGGATCGTCCCGGTCGGTGCAGGTGGGCAGGCACTCGACGATCGTGTCGACCCGGGGGTCGAAGAAGAACGGGATGGCGTAGCGATCCACCGGCGACACGTTGAGCGCCCGGTGCAACGTCGACAGGAACCGGTCGTTGGTCCACCGGCGCAGCATGTCGCCGGCGTTGACCACGAAGGACTGCGGCTCCTGGCGGACCTCGAACCAGCCCGGTCCGTCCTGCACGTCCGGCTTGATCCACAACCCGTCGACCGGGTTCGACGGCAGCAGTGTCATGAACCCGGCGTCGGTGTGCGGATCGATCCCCCACTGGCCCTCGGCGGCGGGCATGGGCGGGTAGTGCGACAAACGCAGCGTGGCCAGCGACGGGTCGAACCGTTCCTGGAAGTACGTCGCCGGCATACCGAACGCCACGGCGTACAGCGGCAGCAGCCAGGTGTGGCAGAACCGGTCCATCGTGCCGTAGTAGCGCTCGCAGGCCTCACGGAAGCCCGGCAGCACCTCGTCGCGTGGCCACAGGTTCCGGCTCGACCCGGGCCGGGCCATGAAGAACGCCGAGTTCAGCGAGGTCGGCCGACCGTCGGCGTGACTCTCGCCGCCCATCGGGTTGTAGCCCATGGTGGTACCGCTGAGGAGATGGTCGGCCTTGGCCTCCGCCGGCAGGGCGTGATAGCGGGCCGCCCAGTCGTACACCTCCTCGATGAGGGCCCAGTCGACCCCGTGCCCGACGAAGGACACGAAGCCCACCCGCCTCAGGGCGTCGGCGAGCGCCTCCGCCGCCGTGTCGAGGGCCCCGGACGCCCCCGACAGGTACGCCGCCAGGTCGATGACCGGCACCTCGGCAGTGATCGTGCTCATCGTTCCCCCGTCACGTCGGTCCGATACGAACGCTAGCCCGCCCGGCTCAGCGGGTGATGCCCTTGCAGAACGCGGCGATGCTGCTCGCGGTCTCACGGCTGATGTCGGGACAGGCCATCGGGAAGATCTCGGTCCCGTGGATGGTGCCCATCACCTCGCGGCAACCGGCCCGGACCCCCGCCCGCAGCAGCAGCCGGTAGAAGTTGACGCCCTCGTCGCGCAGCGGGTCGCACTCGTTGACGCTGATGAAGGTGGGCGGGAGGCCCGCCACGTCGGCCTCGGTGGCGAACCCGGGCCAGGCCAGCGGATCGCCGGCCTCGAAGGCCTCGATGCCGTAGCCCATGGCGCCGGTGTTGTCGTGCAGGTCCATCAGGATGCCGTTGTTGGACTCCGACGACGGACAGTCGGGGTGCGGCCAACTCCCGGCGATGTACGGGCACAGGGCGTACAGACCGGCGACGAGCCCGATGCGACCCTCACGCAGCAGCCGTATCCCGGTGGCCAGCGTCAGGTTGCCGCCACCGCTCTCACCGGCGACCACGATCCGGCCGGCGTCGATGCCCAGACGGTCGGCGTTGTCGACCAGCCAGCCCACGCCGGACACGCAGTCGTTCAGCCCGGCCGGGTACGGGGCGATCTCCGGGGCGGACGAGGCCGCCACGGCGTTGCGGAAATCGACCATCGCCACCGCCACGCCCTGCGCGGCGATCATGCGGGCCCACGCCCGGTAGTTGCCGTCGAACGCCGACATCGTGGCCATGCCGCCCCCGTGGATGTAGTAGACGCAGCCCACGCGTTCGGCACCCTCGGGCCGCACGAAGCGGACCTTGATGGTGTTGCCGTCGGGTTGGGACACGAACTCCTCGACGGTGACCGACAGACCGGTCGACGGGGCGATCTCCTCGGTGTCGGCCTGTTCCACGAAGGCGGCGAGGGCGGCCCGGCCGGCGACGGCGCGCTCGGAGTGGGCCTTCTGCAGCAGTTCTTCGCGGCTGGCCACGTCGCGCCCGCCGAGGGTCGGCATCTTCCCGAACACGGCCTTGAGGCGGGGGTCGATACGGGGATCTTCGGAGAGCTTCGACATGGCCGGATCATAACGGCGACACGGCGCGGTAGCGTCCGGGCCATGCGGATCACCATCAACGGCACCTCGGTCATCGGCCCGGCAGACCTCGGGGCGCTGATCGACCATGCCCGAACGGCGGCGGCGGACGGGTTCGACACCTGGTGGCTGGCCCAGACCGGCCTGGTCGAGACCCTCGGGCTGTTCGCGGTGATCGGACGCGAGGTACCCGGCATCACGTTGGGCACCGCGGTCGTCCCCACCTTCACCCGTCATCCCACGACGCTGGCCGGCCAGGCGCTCACCACCGCGGCCCTCATCGGTGACCCGTCGCGGCTGGTACTGGGCATCGGCCTGTCCCACAAGCCGGCGGTCGAGGACCGCTACGGGCTGGTCTTCGAGCGGCCGGTCCGTCATCTCGCCGACTATCTCGACATCCTGCAGCCGATGCTCGAGACGGGCCGGGTCGACCACCACGGCGAGGTCTGGAGCACGACCATGGAGGCGAACCGGCCGAGCTCCGCCGCCCCGTCGGTGATGGTCGCCGCCCTCGGCCCGCAGTTGCTGCGCATGGCCGGACGCCGCACCGACGGCACCCTGCTGTGGATGGTCGGTGCACGCACCATCGCCGAGCACATCGCACCGGTCATCAACGATGCCGCCGCCGAGGCGGGCCGGCCCGCACCCCGGGTGGTGTGCAGCCTGCCGGTCTGTGTCACCGACGACGCCGCAGCCGTACGCAGCGCTGCATCGACGGCGTTCGCCAACTACGGGCAGTTGCCCTCCTACCGGGCGATGCTCGACCGGGAGGGTGTGGCCGGCCCGGCCGAGGTCGCGGTGATCGGGTCCGCCGCCGAGGTGGAGGACCGTCTCGCCGCCATCTTCGCGGCCGGTGCGACCGAGTTCTCGGCGGTGGAGTTCACCCGCAACCCCGACGAAGCCGCGGCCACCCGGTCGCTGCTCGCCCGACTCAACCGGACCTGATCGACGACCACCGGTCGGTCCGGCCCGACCGGTACGCACCGGACCGTCAGGCGCGCCGGGCGTAGTCGGTGAGCGATCGCCGGGCGATCACCATGCGGTGGGTCTCGGTCGGTCCCTCGTAGACCCGCGACATCCGCAGGCGCGCCGCCATGGCCCCGAAGGGCATCTCGCGGGTCATGCCGAGCGCCCCGAAGGACTGCATGGCATGGTCGACGACCGCAGAGGCCATCTCGGTGGAGAACACCTTCACCATCGAGGCCTCGGTACGGATGTCCTCGCCGCGGTCGGCCTTTCGGGCTGCGTCCTGCACCAGCAGGCGGGTGAGGTGGATGTTGGTGGCGGCATCCGCGATCCACCACTGGATCGACTGACGGTCGGCCAGCTTCTGGCCGAACACCTCGCGCTGTTGCACGTGGGCGCTCATCATGGCCAGGGCCCGCGACGCCATGCCGATGCTGCGGGCCCCGATCTCGAGACGGCGAACGGTCAGCCGCTTCTGCATCGGCGCGAACCCCTGGCCGACCTCGCCCAGCACCTGGCTGTCCGCCAGCCGCAGGTCGTCGATCCGCAGCTCGTAGGTGGTCAACCCCCCGAGCATGGGGATCGGCCGTTCGATCTCGAAGCCGGGGGTGTCGCGGTCGACGATGAACGCGGTCATCCCGCCGCGGGCCCCCAGCGCCGGGTCGGTGACCGCCATCAGGATCGTGAAGTCCGACGACGGCACCCGCGACACCCAGATCTTGCGGCCGTTGACGACCCAGTGGTCGCCGTCGCGCACCGCCCGGGTGCGCATGGCGGAGGGGTCGCTGCCGGCATCGGGCTCGCTGATGGCCATGGCCGACTTGGCCAGGCCCTTGGCATAGGGCTCGAGGTACTTCACCCGCTGCTCGGGGCTGGCCACCGCGTCGAGCATGTGCAGGTTCGGCGAATCGGGTGGGAACTGGAACGGCGTGACCGTGCGGGCCAACCGCTCGTGGATGGCCAGCATCACCCGGGCCGGCAGCGCCGCACCGCCCATCTCCTCGGGCGCGTCGAGCGCCCACAGGCCGAGCTCCTTGCAGAGGTCCAGCAGCGGCCCTTCCTCCTCGGCGGCCAGCTCGAGGGGGCCGCCGGCCGCCTCGCGGGCCAGCACGTTGCGTTCGAGGGGCATCAGCCGCTCGTCGACGAAGCGTTCGACGAGGTCGAGCAGCATCTGCTCCTCGTCGGAGAACTCTCCCGGTCGGCTGTCCACGGCGCTCATCGCCCCTGGAAATCGGGCAGGCGGCGTTCGGACATGGCCTTGACGCCTTCCTTCCAGTCCTCGGTGGCCCGTAGGCGGTTCTGCTCGGCCCGTTCGCGGGCGATGACCGAACGAACCCGCTCGGGCATGTCGCCGCGCAGCGTGCGGCGGATGCTGGTCACCGCCAGCGGTGCCGAGATGGCGATCTCGCGGGCCAGCTCGCGGGCCGCCGTACGGAGTTCGGCCAAGGGGGCGAGCCGGTCGGCAAGGCCGATGTCGAAGGCCTCCTGCCCGGTGATCCGGCGGCCGGTGTAGAGCAACTCCATGGCCTTCTGCTGGCCGACCGCGCGGGGCAGCGTCGCCGTCAGCACGAAGCCGTGGTGGAAGCCGAGCCGGGCGAAGTTGGCGGCGAAGCGTGCCTCCGGTGCGGCGACCCGGAAATCGGCCACCAGCGACAGGCCGAGACCGGCGCCGATGGCCGCGCCCTGGACCGCCGCGACGATCGGCTTGCCGGTGGCGAAGAGCCGGTCGGCCTCGTCGTAGACGTTGCGGCCGCCGACCGCGGTGCTCTGGGCCCCGCCGGGGCTGAAGTCACCGCCGGCGCAGAAGTGCTTGCCCGCCGAGCACAACACGATGGCCCTGCAGCGATCGTCGTCGTCGAGGTCGACCAGCGCGGCGGCCAGCCCGTCGACGATGGCCACGCTGATGTGGTTGTTCGGGGGTTGCTGGATCTCGATGGTGGCGACGTGATCGTCACCGACCTCGACCGCCAGATCGCCGTACCTGCTCGCCGTGGCCATCGGGCCTCCTCGTTCGACCGCGAGGGCACCTGAAGCCCCCGGACCGCCCGGAATCTACGTGCTCGGCCCCCGGCCCGCCCGGACGTTCGCCCCTCAGGGCCGGAACAGCCGCCGGCCCAGGACGACCGACAGCGCGGCCGCCAGCGGTGTCCCGGCGAAGGCGAAGAGCAGGTCACTCCAGCCCGCCTCGAAGCCGGTCGCGGCGACGAACGCCACGCCGATGCCGGCGAAGAGCATGGCGGCCAGCCACAGGGCGACCGTGGTCGACCGCCGGTGCGGCGGTGCGGCCGCGCCGATGACGAAGGGCACCGCCAACAGCGCCAGGCCGGGTGCCTGGACCGCGGCGGCGGACACCACCACCACCAACGACAGGCCGGCGGCGAGCGGCCGTACCGGCTCGACGGTGCGTCCGCCGGACCAGGTGATCGATTGCGGCATCATCGTGGCTCCCCCTTTTCGCCCCCCCGGGCGTCTCCGGTCAGGGAACCAGCGGATGATCAACAGCCGCTCAACCGGCCGCCAACATTCGCCGTACCGCCCGGTCCGGTTCCGCAAGACGCCCGGAACGCCGGAACGACAGGAACGCCGCTGTGTCATGCTTTCCGGTATCGGCGCCCGGCAGGCACAACACCACCTGCCGGCCGGCAAGCCGAGCCGACCGACGGCGCCACCGGAGGACGCCGCGGCACGAGATCGAGGAGGGGCACCGATGACGGACACGACGGCTCAGGTCGGGACGACGCTGACCGAGGCGCACCACGCGGCGTTCCGGCGGGACGGGGTCGTCAAGGTCGAACAGGCCGTCGATCCGTCCTGGATCGAGCGGATGCTGGCCCTGGCCGACCGTCAGCTCGGCGCCCCGGGCCGCTGGGCCGGCGACTCGGCACGGGAAGGTGGCACCGGGCGGCTGTTCACCGACCGGTATCTGTGGCAGACCGACACCACGGTGCACGACTTCGTCTTCCGTTCGGGCGTGGCCCGGCTCGCCGGCGAGCTGCTCGAGTGCGAACGGGTGCGGTTCTACTTCGACCACCTCCTGGTCAAGGAGCCCCACACCCCGAACCCGACACCGTGGCACCAGGACATCCCCTACTGGCCGTTCCTGGGCCGTCAGATCGCCTCGGTGTGGGTCTCGGCCACCGACCTGACCGTGCAGGAGAGCTCGCTGGAGTTCATCCGTGGCTCGCACCTGTGGAACCGCTACTTCACCCCCAAGGCGTTCACCAAGAGCGGCAGCACCTGGGCCGAGCAGAACGAGGGCGACGACCTGCCCGACATCGAGGCCCACCGCGACGACTACGACATCATCGGTTTCGACGTGAAGGCCGGTGACGCGCTGGTGTTCTCGGCCTGGACGGTGCACGGATCGCCCGGCAACGCCGGCGCCCACCGCCGGGTGGCCCTGTCGACCCGTTGGGTCGGCGACGACGCGGTGTGGCATCCCCGCCCGGCATCCGATCCGTCGGTCACCCAGGCCGACACCATCGCCGTCCCCGGCCACTACCCCGCCGACGACGACCGCTTCCCCGTCGGCTGGGAACGCACCCCGGCCTCCGCCTGAGCGGCCGGGTGCGCGCGCCCCGACGGCGCCACGCCCCGACGGCCCGGCCGACGTCACGGGGTATACCGTCTGGCGTATGCGGCGACGACTACGAACCCTCGTCGTGGCCGTGTGCGTCGCGCTGCTGGCGGTGCCGCACGGCCCGGCTCCTGCCGTGTCGGGCGCAACCGGAGGTATGTGGGTCTCGGGGTTCTACGTCGGCTGGATGGCCGGCCAGTACCCGCCGAGCGCCATCGACTTCTCGTCCCTGACCCACGTGATGGTGTTCTCGGTCCTGCCCCGTACGGACGGGTCCCTGGACACCACGATGTTCATGGGTTCGACCTCCGGGCCGGCGATGGCCAAGGACGTCGCCGTCCGAGCCCACAATGCCGGCCGCAAGGCGATCCTGGCGGTCGGCGGGGCCGGATCGCGCAGCGGGTTCGTCGGAGCGACCTCGGCCGGCACCATCGACACGTTCGTGGCGAACCTGGTGCAACTCGTCGCCACCTGGGGTTTCGACGGGGTCGACCTCGACTGGGAGCCCCTTGCGGGGACGGACTTCGCCGCCATGACCTCGCTGGTGGCCAAACTTCGCGCCGCGCGGCCCGCCATGCTGATCACCGCCGACGTCAACTGGCGCAACGCCAACGTCGGTATGACCAGCCAGGAGAAGACGTTCTACAGGGGGCTCGCGTCGTCGCTCGACCAGCTCAACCTCATGACCTACGGGATGGCCGACGCCTGGTCGGGTTGGGCGTCGTGGCACTCCTCCGCCCTGAGCGGCGAGGGCTCGAACCATCCCAGCTCGGTCGCCTCCAGCGTCGGGCAGTTCATCGCCGCCGGGGTACCCGCCGCCAAGCTCGGCATGGGTATCGGGTTCTACGGTTCGTGCTGGACGACCCCCGTCACCGGTCCGCTGCAGGCACCGAGCGGGTCGCGCGTCACCGCCACGTACAACTACGCCGACATCATGCGCAGCTACTACCGGGCCGACGCGTACCGCTACGACACCACGGCGCAGGCGCCGTACCTCAGCGCGGCCGGTGGCCTGGGCGCATCGGGCTGCACGTTGCTGTCCTACGAGGACGCGACCTCGGTGGCGGCCAAGGCCGACTACGCCAGGAGCCACGGGCTGGGCGGCACGATCATCTGGCAGATCAACGGTGGCTACGTCCCCTCGGCGGCCGACCCTGGGGCGTTGCTGCGCTCGGTGGGTAGCGCGTTCCTGGGCACGCCACCGCGCAGCACCTCGGCGACCGCCCTGGGCGTGTCGCCCGGCGCGTCGGTGCGCGGCCAGGCGGTCACCCTGACGGCCACGGTGTCCGCAGGCTCCGGCACCCCGGGCGGCTCGGTGACCTTCCGCGACGGCTCCACGACGCTCGCCACCGTGACCCTGGCGGCAGGCCAGGCAACGGCGACGACGACGGCGCTGACGGCGGGCACCCACTCGCTCACCGCCTCCTACACCGGCAGCGGCGACCACGCGCCGAGCGACTCCGCAGCGGTGTCCTTCACCGTCTCCAAGGCCTCGACGACGACCTCGGTCGCGTCCTCCCCGAACCCGTCGCTGCTGCGCAGGAGCGTGACGTTCACCGCCACGGTCGCAGCCGTCGCCCCCGGTGGAGGCACCCCGTCGGGGACCGTGCGCTTCTACGACGGGACCATGCAGCTCGGCAGTGCCACGCTCACCGGGGGCAAGGCGTCGCTGACCACGTCGAAGCTCACCCGGGGCACCCACCCGGTCACGGTGGTGTACGCCGGTTCCTC
>CAIXPF010000195.1 GCA_903921205.1 uncultured Acidimicrobiia bacterium
ATTCGGTGGATGTGGAGGCGTTGGCCGGTGGTGCGGTGTCGGTGAACGCGTCGAAGGCGTTCAACGGGACGGGGATCGACAGCGCGAATTTGGAGTCTGCGGTGTCGGCTGGGTCGTTCACGATCAATGGGACGTCGATCGTGGTGTTGGCGTCGGATTCGATCAGTTCGGTGATCGACCGGATCAATGGGTCGGCTGCTGGAGTGACGGCGTCGTGGGACAGCGCGGCGGAGCAGGTCACGTTGACGAACACGGTGGCGGGTTCGGGCCGGTCGATCACCGTTGGTGATGACACCAGTGGTGTGGTCGCCGCGTTGAAGATCGGCAGTGGTGTGGGGGTGTTCTCGTCGGGGACCGATGCGGTGACGGTGACGGATTTGGCGGGTGCGACGGTGAAGTCGTTCACGCATGCTGATGGGGTCACGACGTCGATCGCGAACGGTTTGTCGGTCGGATTCTCCGGGGGGACGTTGTCGTCGGGTGATTCGGTGGATGTGGAGGCGTTGGCCGGTGGTGCGGTGTCGGTGAACGCGTCGAAGGCGTTCAACGGGATTGGTTTGGACAGCGCGAATTTGGAGTCTGCGGTGTCGGCTGGGTCGTTCTCGGTCAATGGCGTGTCGATCGCGGTGTTGGCGTCGGATTCGGTTGATTCGGTGGTGGCGAGGATCAATGGGTCTGCTGCTGGGGTGACTGCGGTGTTCGATGCGTCGAGCGAGAAGGTCACGTTGACGAACACGGTGGCGGGGTCGGGTCGTTCGATCACTGTTGGTGATGACACGAGTGGTTTGGTTGCTGCGTTGAAGATCGGTAGTGGTGTGGGGGTGTTCTCGTCGGGGACTGATCAGGTCACGGTGACGAACGGGGCGGGTGCGTCGGTGGCGTCGTTCACGCATGCTGATGGGGTGACCAGTTCGGTGGTGGACGGGTTGTCGGTGGCGTTCGGTTCGGGTGTGTTGGATCTGGGTGACAGTTTCGAGGTCGCGGCGTTGGCGGCGGGTGCGGCGGCGGTGAACACGTCTCGTTCGTTCAGTGGGACGGGGTTGTCGAGCGCGAACCTGGCTGGTTCGGATCAGATCGTGGATGGTTCGTTCACGGTCAATGGGGTCTCGATCGCTGTGTCGAGGTCGGATTCGGTTGGTTCGTTGCTTGCCCGGATCAATGGTTCGGGGGCGGGGGTGACGGCGTCGTTCGATGCGTCATCTCAGAAGATCGTGTTCACCGACCTGACTGCGGGGTCTGCTGGGTCGATCGTGTTGGGTGGGGACAGCAGCGGGGTGGTGGAGGCGTTGCGTCTCGATGACGGGGTCGCGGTTGCGGGGTCCGAGCAGGTGGTGGTGTCGAACTTGGCCGGCGCGACGGTGACGACGTTGACGCACACGGCGGGGGCGTCGCACGACGTGGTGGACGGGTTGACGGTGGGTTTCGGGTCCGGGTCGTTGGTGGTTGGGGACAGTTTCGCGGTGGAGGCGTATGCGGCGGGTCCGATGGCGGTTGATGTGACCAAGGCGTTGAACGGGACGGGGTTGAACAGCGCGAAGTTCGAGGACGGGTTCAGCGTCACGAACGGTTCGTTCCGGGTGAACGGCGTGCAGATCAGCGTGGCGGGGACCGATTCGGTGAGTGATGTGTTGGCTCGGATCAACGCTTCCGCGGCGGGGGTCGACGCGGTGTATGACGCGACGCAGGAACGGGTGGTGCTCACCAATCGCAGCACCGGTTCGAACGCGGTGACGGTGGGTGAGGACACCAGTGGTCTGGTCGCGGCGCTCAAGCTTGCGTCGGGGACTTCGGTGGTCGGGGTCGATGCGGTTGCGGCGCACACCACCGCGGTGGTCGAGGCTGATGAGGCGATGGGGACCCTGGCCCGGTTCAACGCGGTGCGGGCGGGGACCTTGACGATCAACGGGGTGTCGGTTGCGTTCGACCCGGCGCAGGACTCGGTGCGTGAGGTGATTGCCCGGGTCAACGCTGCGGCGAACGTGATGGTCCGGGCCCGGCTTGCGGATGATCATCAGTCGGTGTTGTTCACCGGGGTGCGTAAGGGTTCCTCGATGACGTTGTCCGATGGTGGTTCTGGTCTGTTGTCGGCGTTGGGTCTCGAGGCGGGCACGATCAAGGCGAACGACAGCGGGGCGACCGTGATGAGCTCTGCTCGGCGGCGGGATCTCGCGAAACGGATCGTGGCGGTGCGTTCCGATCTCAGTGCGTTGTGGAACAGCGGGTCGGGGGCTGATCAGGCTGCGGTGCGTAAGACGATGCTGCAGACCTTCGGCAAGGTCTCCGGCACGGAGAAAGCTGTGCTCGGTGACGTGTTCGGGATTTCCGTGGCCGGTGGTGGTCTGCGTTTCGCCAAGACCACCAGCTCCGCTGTCGCGGACCAGCTCGGTGTCGCGAACGCCCAACTCCTCCGCCGTCTCCACACCAGCGAGACCACCAACACCAACAACGGCCGATCCAACCAACAGAACACCGGCCTCGCCGGCGCCATCGCCGAACTCGGCCGCCAACTCGGGCAGTCGCAGGGTTAGGGTTCGAGCCAGTCGCAGGGTCAGGGTTCGAGCCAGTCCACGATTCAGGCGCTCATCCGCTCGGCGGGTCGATCCTCGGGTCGCTGACCGACGGCGCTGTCGAGCGACGGCCGCCGTCACTACGCTCGGGCCATGGGTGCACGGCCGTCGAGCGGCGGCGGCGACGGACACGGCCGAGACGCGGCGCTGCCAGGTGCCGAGCATCGGTACGCACCATGACGGTCGGGATCGACCTCGTCCTGACGGGCGCGGAGGTCGTGCGGGTGGCGCTCACCCGGGTCGCGGTGCCGCTGACGCTGCCCTTCGAGGCGTCTCACGGCACCGAGTCGCTGCGCGAGGTGGTGCTTGTCGAGGTGACCGCCGCCGACGGCACCGTGGGCCTCGGCGAGGTCGACGCCCTCAGCCACCCGAGCTACACCCACGAATACGCGGCCGGATCCTTCGCCGTGCTGCGTGACGAGGTGGTCCCGTCGTTGCTGCGGGGGGACGACGCAGCCGCCGAGGCGTTGTCCCGCTGGCATCCCATGGCCAGAGCCGCACTGTCCACCGCCCGTCTCGACGGCGGCCTCCGCCGGGCCGGCGTCGGCCTGGCCGATGCGCTCGGCGTGCCCGACGGCGTCGAGCGACGGCACCTGGCCCGTACCGCAGTCCTGGGCCGGGCCCGTTCGATCGAGCAGCTGCTGAGCTGGGTCGACATCGCTCGGCGCGCCGGTGCTGCGCTGGTGAAGCTGAAGATCTCCGGCCCGGGAGACCTCGAGACGGCGATGGAGGTGCGTCGGGCCTTTCCCGACCTGGGCCTCGCCGCGGATGCCAACGGGGCGCTGCACGGGCTCGATGCGGCCGAACTGCGTCGCGCCGGGCTCGATCGGTTGAGCCTGCGCTACCTCGAACAGCCCTATCCCCCCGACGCCCTGGTGGAGCTGGCCGAGCTGCGGCGTGGCATCGACACCCCCGTCTGCCTCGACGAGTCGATCGGGTCGCTCGCTGCTGCCCGGGTGGCCCACGCCCTCGGCTCGCTCGACGTGGTCAACGTGAAGCCGGCCCGGCTCGGTGGGCTGGGCGAGGCCGCAGCGGTGCTGCGCTGGGCGGCGCAGGAGGGGATCGGGGCGTTCTGTGGGGGCATGCTCGAGCTCGGCGTCGGTCGGGCCGCAGCTACTGCGGTGGCGGCGCTCGCCGCCGCAACGGCACCGGACGGTGACGCCCGCGCTGCCGGCCGCGCGCTTCCCACCGACCTGGGCCCGTCCGCCGCCTACGTTGCCGAGGACCTGACCGACCCGGTCGTCACCGACGACGCCGGGTGCCTGGTCGTGCCGTCGGGGCCGGGCATCGGGGTGACCCTTCACCGTGACCGGCTCGAACGGGTCACCGTCGAGCACGTCGCGCTCACCCGGAGCCGCTGACGTGGCGGGGCCGTGGACGGTCGAGCGGACCCGTGGCGATGCCGGCACCTTCCACCGTCGTGAGCTGCCCATTCCGCCGGTGCGGTCACTGTGGCTGCTCGAGGTCGACCGGCCCGCTGTGGCGCTCGGTGCCGCCCAACCCGCCGACGCCGTCGACGAGGAGCTGGCGGTTGCGCAGGGCATCGAGGTGGTTCGGCGCCGCAGCGGCGGATCGGCCGTGCTGATCGAGCCGGGTGGGCTGGTGTGGGCCGACCTGGTGATCGGTCGGGCTGACCCGCTCTGGGACGACGACGTCGGCCGGGCCATGTGGTGGGTCGGTGAGGTGTGGGCCACTGCGCTGCGGCACCTCGGGGTCGAGGCGGAGGTCCATCGCGGTCCGTTGCAGCGTGGCGCGTACGGCGACCGGATCTGCTTCGCCGGTGTCGGCCCGGGGGAGGTGCTGGTCGACGGGCGCAAGGTGGTCGGGTTGTCCCAACGCCGCACCCGCGACGCCGCCCGGTTCCAGACCGCTGCCCTGCTGCACTGGGAGCCGGCCCTGCTCGCTGCCCTGTGCGGGATCGTCCGGCTCGGCGACGCCGTCGATTCGGCCCTTGCCGGCGCCGCCGTCGGCCTCGGCCGGGCCGCAGCCGAGGTGGAACAGGCCCTGGTGGCCGCCCTGCCGAGCTGAGTGCCGGGTTCCGCCGACGTCGGGATTATCTGCCCGGTGCAGCGTCCTGCTCGGTGCTGCACGTTGCGGGCGGGGCGATCGCTTGTGCCGTGTTGCTGACCCGGCGATCGGCCTGACCCGGCGACCTCAGGGGCCCGGTCCGTGCGCGCGGGGGAGATGGCCCCGGACGTTTCTCACGCTCCGGGTTCAGCTGTTCGCGCCCCGTGAACAGCACGTCGGAGGGGTTCCCGGGCCGGGTGGAACGGTGTTCGGGCAGGTGGCAGGCACCGCTACCGGCGTTTTTGTCCTTGGAGTCGGTCCGATCCTGGGCCGATCTTGTTGCGAAATGGGGCTTGGTGGGGCAGAATGTCACGCAGTGGGGAATAGGCCCACGGCCAGTGGCCAAGGTGGTGGCTGGATTCCGTTCTTGACCTGCGGGAGTGGCGGTGTTCGTCGGGACGTTCGAGCATGCGCTCGACGACAAGGGCAGGGTCGTCCTGCCCACGACGTTCCGTTCCCGGCTCGCCGAGGGCGGGTTCCTGACGCCGTACCAGAACTGCCTGGCGGTGTGGACCCCGAAGGACTTCGAGGATTTCGTGGAACGTTTGCGGGACAAGCTGCGCAACCAGGAGGCGGCCCCCAACGCCCTGCGCGCCCTCGTCGCCAACGCCGCGGAGATCAGGCCCGACGCGCAGGGGCGCATCGCCATCCCGCCCAGGCTGCGGGCATCGGTGGGCCTCGACGGGGGAGCGATCGTGCTCACCGGGTCGCTCGACCACATCGAGCTGTGGAACGCCGATCGGTGGAACGCGGTCAGCGCAGAGGGTGAGGCCAGCCTCGCCGACGCCGTCGCCAACCTGGGGATCTTCTGACCGATGGGAACCGGAGCAACGTGATCCGCCGCCGGGGAGACCCGGCCCGCAGTACCGAACAGTCCGGGGCCATCGCCTCGAGCGCATGACCAGCAACGAGAAGGGAGAACGAGAACACGAAGCTGCAGACCAGAACCAGGTGATCGCTCATCCGCTGCCTTCCGGCCGGCGAGATGGAAGGCCCCCAACTCCGCCCGCTTTACCATCTTGTCCGCATCGGGAGAGACAACCCGACGGGCGCCAGTTGGCCGGAGGGCTGCCGATGAGCGATCGCAACGGACCTGGAGCTGAGCTCGACCGAACCCAGAGGACCCAGTGCCTGCCCCAGGGCAGGGAGACACCAGGAAGACCGCAGACAACCAGGTGAATCCCACCGACCCGGGCGCACACCCGACACCACAGACCGAGCCCCTGCAGGGGCGGGAGTTCGGGCATCTGCCCGTCATGCTCGACGAGATCGTCGAGCTGTTCGCTCCCGTACCTGAAGGTACGGTGCTGGATGCGACCGTGGGAGGGGCCGGGCACGCCGAGGCGCTGCTCGACCGCCATCGTCACCTGCGGGTGCTGGGACTCGACCGGGATCGAACGGCTCTCGAGGCCGCCGAACGCCGCCTCGCCCGCTTCAGCGGCCGCTATCGCCTGGTGCACGCCCGGTTCGACCGCCTCGCCGAGGTGCTTGCCGTCCAACCGCCGCCGTTCGGTGGCGCCGGCCTGGTGGGCGCCCTGTTCGACCTGGGGGTCAGTTCGCCCCAGCTCGATCGGGCCGAACGAGGGTTCAGCTACCGCTTCGACGCCCCTCTCGACATGCGCATGGACACCACCCAGACCCGCACCGCCGCCGACGTGGTGAACCGATCGAGCGAAGCGGACCTCATCCGTATCCTGCGCACCTACGGGGACGAACCCAATGCCCGCCGCATCGCGCGTGCGATGGTGGCCCGTCGCCCCCTCCACCGGACCGGCGAGCTGGTCGCCCTCCTCGAGGACACCATCCCGGCGCCGGCCCGACGTCGCGGCGGCCATCCGGCCAAGCGCACCTTCCAGGCCCTGCGCATCGAGGTGAACGGCGAACTCGACGTGTTGGCCCCCGCGCTCGATGCCGCGGTCGAGGCGCTGCGACCCGACGGCCGCATCGGCGTGCTGTCCTACCACTCCGGCGAGGACCGCATCGTCAAGGCCCGCTTCCGTCACCACGAGACCGGCGGCTGCACCTGCCCGGCGCAACTGGGGTGCCGTTGCGGGGCGGTGCGCAGCCTGAAACTGCTCTGGCGTGGTTCGCACACCGCCTCCGCCGCCGAGCTGGCGACGAACCCCCGATCCGAGAGTGCCCGGTTCCGGGCGGCGACGAAGCTGGAGAGCCGCTGATGGCCACGGGCAACGGTACCGGTGCCGCGGTTCGGACTCGTCCGCAGCAGAAGGCTGCCCCGTCGCGCCCCCGGTTGCAGCTGGTACGACAGGTCGGTGGCCTGCGGCCCGGCATCGTCGGCACGGTCGTGATCTCGTTGGTGTTCAGCACCCTGTTCGTGCTGGCCGTCCTCCAGGCCGTTTTGGTGCAGGGCCAGCTCAAGCTCGACCAGCTCGACCGTGAGATCCGCCAGCGCGAGACCGAACGCTCCCGTCGGGAGGTCGAGGTGGCCACGGCCGAGTCGCCGGACCGGATCCAGGCCGAGGCGGTCAACCACGGCCTCGTCACCCCGCCCGACGTGGTCTTCCTCGAGCGGGCCACCGTCGAGGCGATCGTCGCGCCGAGCCGTAACGTCACGCTGCAGCTCGACCCGACGGACCGAGCGACGCCTGACGCGCCGACCAACCCTGCGGTGGCCGGACGATGATGGACGACGAACTCGACGACCCGCGCCCCCGGAGCCGTCCCCGACCGGACTCGTCGCGTGCGCCACGGGCCAAGGGAACGACGGCGGTCGCCCAACCGCGTGCGTCGCGTCGGGGCACGGGGACCGTGGGCCGGGGGCGATCGGCGACGGCGGAGGATCGCTCGGGCGCTGCGCCCTCCGCACGGTCCGCATCCCCGAGGGTTGCGTCCGCAACATCGGGGTCCACACGGTCCGCCGCCCCGGCAGCTCGGCGCGCTGCCGCCCCGTCGGCGTCGAAGCGTTCGGCGTCGGGGCGGGCCCGCTCGGCCCCGGCCGACGCTCGGACCGCCAACGGTCGCGCTCCGGCCACAGGTCGGCGGCCGGCGCCGCGCCCGGCAGCACGGACTGCCGCCGAGCGGGCCACCCCACGTACCACGAACCCCCATCGCCGGGCCGCGACCACCGGCCCCGAGGCCCGGTCGGCCGGGAAGGCACCCCGTCCAGCCGGCTCACGCGCCGATCGTGCTGTGTCGGACCGTGCCCGCCGTACCCGCAGCGGCGAGGCTCGACGCTCCCCGTCGGCGAGCGGATCGGGACGGCCACCCGCACGCGTCGGAGGACGCCCGACGTCGGCGGCGGCCAGGGGAAGGAACGTACGTGACCGTACGGTACCCACGTCGTACCGGAAGGTATCGGCCACGCGCCTCACCGTGATCATGCTCGCCACGATCGCCGGCCTGCTCGGGTTGCTGGTCAAGCTCGCAGGCCTGCAGGCCATCAGCCCCGATCGATTCGCCGAGCGGGCGAAGGAGCAACGGCTCGCCGTCGAGACGTTGCCTGCGGTCCGAGGTGCCATCGTCGACCGCAACGGCGAGCCGTTGGTCACCACCGAGAAACGCAAGACGATCTACACCGACCCTGCGAACGTCGAGCCGGGCAGGGCGCCGGAGATCGCGGCAGCCCTCTCGCCCCTGCTCGGGGTGCCGGCCGCCGAGCTGCAGGCAGGCCTCGAGGCCGACTCGAACTTCAGCTACCTCGCCCGCAAGGTCGACGAGGCCACCGCCGACGCCGTGATGGCCTTGGGCTACTCCGGCCTGTATACCCTCGACGAGCAGACCCGGCTCAAGCCCGCCGACGACCTCGCGCTCAGCGTGATCGGCAGCGTCGACACCGAGAACATGGGGATCTCCGGGGTCGAGCGGGCCTACGACACCATGCTGAGCGGTACGCCGGGCGAGTCCTTGCAGGACCGGAGCCTCGGTGGCGACCACACCATTCCTTCGGGCCGTCGGACGGTGCAGCCCGCCGTGCCCGGGTCGACGGTCATGCTGACCATCGACCGGAACCTCCAGCAGGTTGCCGAGCGAGCGGTGGCCGACCAGATCGTGGCCCTGCGGGCCGCGGCCGGTGTCGCCGTCGTCATGGACCGCCGAAGCGGTGAGATCGTGGCCATGGCCTCCGTCGCCCGGGACGCCAAGACCGACAAGACCTACAACGACGCGCAGAACCGTGCGATCACCACCACCTACGACCCGGGCTCGACCATGAAGATCGTCGCCATGTCCGGCGCGATCGAGAACGGCCTGGTCGACGCCACCACCGTGCGCCACGTCCCGGCCAAGGTCGACTTCTACGAGGAATCCTTCAGCGACGACAGCCGTTACGCCGACGAGGACATGACCCTCACCGACATCCTCGCCCGCTCGTCGAACGTGGGCACCATCGGGGTGGCCCAGGAACTGGGGGAAACCCGGCTGGCCGAGAACATCGAGAACTTCGGGTTCGGCGCAGCCACCGGCGTCGGCCTCGACCAGGAGGAGACCGGCATCGTGCCGCCGCTCGCGGAATGGTCGGGCACCTCCCTGCCGACCCTGGCCATCGGGCAAGGCCTGACCGCCAGCCCGTTGCAGGTTCTCGCCGCCTACAACACCATCGCCAACGACGGCGAGTACGTCAGCCCGACCGTGGTGCGTTCGGTGCTCTCGCCCGACCGTGAGGAAGCCACGCGCGTCGTGCCCGACCATCGGACGGTGGTCAGCCCCCATACCGCCGAGCAGGTTCGCACGATGTTGGCCGCGGTCACCAGCCGGGGAACCGGCGTGCGGGCCCAGGTGCCGGGCTACGACGTCGCCGGCAAGACCGGCACGGCCTGGAAGTTCCGGGCCGGAGGCGGCTACGGCAGCACCGGTGACCGTGACTACGTGGCCACCTTCGTCGGCTTCGCCCCGGCGAAGGACCCCAAGTTCTCCATCATCGTGGTCATCGACGAGCCCCGAAGCGGTGCCTACACCGGGGGTCTGGCCGCAGCCCCGGTGTTCTCCGTCATCGCCCGACAGGCGCTGCTTCGCTACGACGTCGCTCCCGGCGCTCCCGGCTGGACCCAGCCCGCGAACGGCACCAACCTGCGTGCCCGTGCTGCCGAGGCGGCGCCGCTTCCCGACCCCATCGTCGTGATGGCCGCGCCTGCCGGTGCTGCTGCGGCGACCCCGGGTCCGGCAGCGGGCGCACCCGTTGCGGCACCGGCGGCCAAGCCGGCCACCGCTGCGGTGGGTCAGCCCGCCGCCGCCCCGTCGCCACCGGCGCGGCAATGAGCGGCTCGGAGCGGCGCGCCACGCCGCTACTCGCTCCCGTCCCGCTCCGCGATGGCGGGACCTGTCGATCGGGCGGCGACCATGTCCGCTGACGCATCCCCGGCTGCCGCCCCGCTGCTGCGTGCGGTCCCGCTGATCGAGCTGCTCCACGCCATCGGCTCGCCGGCCCGGCTCATCGGCGCCACCGACGAGGACGCCGGGCGCATCCTGATCCGCGGTGTCACCTACGACTCCCGCCTCGTCGAGCCGGGCTGGCTGTTCTGCTGCGTGCCGGGCAGCAACGTCGACGGTCATCGGTTCGCCGACGAGGCGGCAGACCGTGGTGCCGCAGCGCTGCTGGTGGAGCACCCCCTCGCCGGTGACCTGCCGCAGATCGAGGTGACCGACGCCCGGCGTTCCATGGGCGCAGTGGCCGACGCCTTCTGGGGCCGGCCGTCGCAGCGCCTGACCGTGGTCGGGGTGACCGGCACCAACGGCAAGACCACCGTGACCCACATGCTGGCGGCGATCCTGGGCGCGGCGGGGCGCCGCACCGAGGTGCTCGGAACCCTCAGCGGCACCCGCACCACACCCGAGGCCGCCGATCTCCAGGCGATCCTCGCCGGCCTCGCCGATGACCGTGTCGACACGGTGGCGATGGAGGTGTCGAGCCACGCCCTGGCGTTGCACCGGGTGGACGGGATCCGCTTCCGCCTGGCGATCTTCACCAACCTCAGCCGCGACCACCTCGACTTCCACCCCACGATGGAGGCCTATTTCCAGGCCAAGGCCCGGCTGTTCGAGCCGGAGCGCACCGAAGCGGCGGTGGTGAACCTCGACGACCCCCACGGCCGTCTGCTGCGGGCCGCCGCCGTGGTGCCCACCGTCGGGTACGCGCTCACCGACGCCACCGACGTCGACCTCGGTCCGGCCGGTACCCGCTTCAGCTGGCGCGGCCGGCCCATGTGGTTGCCCCTCGCCGGCAGGCACAACCTCTCCAACGCCCTCGCCGCAGCAACGGCGGCCGAGCAGCTCGGTCTCGGGCCCGACGCCGTCGAGGCGGGCCTCGCGTCCCTGCAGCCGGTGCCCGGCCGCTTCGAGGCGATCGATGCCGGTCAGCCCTTCAGCGTCCTGGTCGACTACGCCCACACACCCGATGCCTTGGAACAGGTGCTCGAATCGACCTGCGAGATGGTGGCGTCGCGCAACAAGGTCCTGGTGGTTTTCGGGTGCGGCGGCGACCGTGACCGGACCAAACGGGCACCGATGGGTGAGGTGGCCGGACGCCTCGCCGACGTCGTGGTCATCACCAACGACAATCCCCGTAGCGAACCACCACTCGAGATCATCGAACAGGTACGGTCCGGGGTCGTGGCGGGAGCGCAGGTGGTCATCGAGCCCGACCGCCGGGCCGCCATCGCCCTGGCCTTCGACCGGGCCCGCCCCGGGGACATGGTGGTCATCGCCGGCAAAGGGCACGAGACCACGCAGACCTTCGCCGAGGGCAGCACCGACTTCGACGACCGTGCCGTGGCCCGTGAGCTGTTGGCGGAGCGTGCCCGGTGATCCGCCTGCTCGTGGCGGTGGCCACCTCCACCCTGGTGTCGCTGGTCGGCACCCGCTACCTGATCCGCTGGCTCACCTCCCACCGGGTCGGTCAGCCCATCCGTGACGAGGGCCCGAGCGGGCACTCGGTCAAGGCAGGCACGCCCACCATGGGCGGGATCGCCATCGTCGGTGGGGCCGCCGCCGGCTACGTGCTGTCGACCTTCCCCGGCGGCATCTTCACCCGCACCGGCGTGATCGTGATGGCCGCCATCGTCGCCGCAGCCGTCGTCGGTGGCCTCGACGACTGGATCAAGGTCACCCGTTCCCGCAACCTCGGGCTCACCAAGAAGACCAAGATCGCCGGCCAGTTGCTCGTCGCCGGCGGCTTCGCCGTGTCGATCATCGTGTTCACCCAGGAATCGACGATGCTGAGCTTCACGCGCGCCGCGGTGCCCGGGATCGAGCTCGGCCGCATCCCGTGGGCGATCCTGGCCATGGTGTGGATCATCGGCTTCTCCAACGGGGTCAACCTCACCGACGGACTCGACGGGTTGGCGGCGGGCTCGTCCATCCTCGGGTTCGCCGCCTACACGGTGATCTGCTTCTGGCAGTTCCGGAACTTCGACCTGTACGGCAACTTCCACGCCCAGGACCTCGCCGTGGTCTCGGTGTCGATGCTCGGGGGCTGTGTCGGGTTCCTGTGGTGGAACGCCGCTCCGGCTCAGATCTTCATGGGTGACACCGGTTCGTTGGCCATCGGGGCGGCGTTCGCCACCCTGGCGCTGACCACCGACACCCAGCTGCTGCTGCCGATCCTCGGCGGTCTGTTCGTCATCGAGACGCTGTCGGTCATCGCCCAGGTGATGGCGTACCGGGTGCAACGGCACACCCCGCCCAAACAGCGCTGGCGTCCGTTCCGCATGGCGCCGCTGCATCACCACTTCGAGCTCGGCGGGTGGCCCGAGACACGCGTCATCATCCGTCTGTGGCTGGTCGCCGGGTTCTTCGTGGCCGTCGCCCTCGGGCTGTTCTACGCCGACTTCCTCACCATCGGGACGGTGAAGCTGTGAGCCGACTCCGAGGACTGGTCAAGCCCCGGCCGCCCAAGGCGCCCGGTAGCCGGTCGCGTCTGCACCGCCTGTCGAGCAGCCCACCCAGCGGTCGGCGGACCGCCGAGTCGGTGGGCCTGCTCGGCGTGATCGTGAGCCTCAACCTCATCGGCTTGGTGATGGTGCTCTCGGCCAGCTCCGTCGTCTCGCTCGAGACCTACGACACGTCCTGGTACTACTTCAAGCGCCAGGCCATCTGGGCCGGTATCGGCCTGGTGGTGATGGTGATCGTGCAGCGGGTCGACTACCACCGTTGGCGACGCTTCGCGCCCCTCGCCCTGTGGGTCACCTTCGGCCTGCTCGTCGCGGTGCTCATCCCCGGGGTCGGTCTCAACGTCAACGGGGCAACCCGTTGGATCGGCTACGGACCCGTGGTGATCCAGCCCTCCGAGGTGGCCAAACTCGGTCTGCTGCTCTACTGCGCCGAGCTGCTCGGCCGTCGGATCAAGCTGATACACGTCTTCACGATGACGGTGCGACCGGTGCTCACGGTCTCCATCGGGATCATCGGCCTGGTGATGTTGCAGCCCAACCTCGGCACGTCGATCGTGCTCGGCACGATCATGATCACCGTGCTGTTCGTGGCCGGGATGCCGTGGAAGCCGATCGTCGGGCTCGGGGCAGGCATCGTGGCAGTCACCGGCATGCTGGCCTGGGCGGCGCCGTACCGCCGGGCCCGCATCCTCACGTTCCTGCACCCCGAGGCCGATCCGCAGGGCAGCGGCTACCAGACGCTGCAGGCCTGGATGGCCATGGCCGAGGGCGGTGTGTCCGGTGTCGGTGTCGGGGCCAGCCGGGCCAAGTGGGGCTTCCTGCCCTTCGCGCACACCGACTTCATCTTTGCCATCATCGCCGAGGAGTTCGGCTTCCTCGGCGCCGCCGTCGTCATCTCCCTCTTCGGCGCGCTGGCCTTCCTCGGGGTACGCACGGCGATGCGGGCTCCGGACGCGTTCGGCATGCTGCTCGCCGCAGGGATCACCGCCTGGTTCGTGGTGCAGGCCTTCGTCAACATCGGCGCGGTGGTCGGGGTACTGCCCATCACCGGCGTTCCGCTGCCCTTCGTCAGCTCCGGCGGTTCGTCGCTGGTGACCTCGATGGCGGCGTGCGGCCTGTTGCTCAACGTCGCCCGTCAGGTCCGTTCCGGCCGGAGCGACGTCCCCGTGCCTGCAGGCCCGACGACCCGTACGTCCACCTCGAGCCGCCCCCGAACCGAGCGCCCGACCGGCACCCCCCGCCCGGCCACCGGCACCCCGGTGCGCGTGTGACCCGACGGCGGTGAGTCCGAGCGGCCATCCACCGGAGGGCGGGCCCGCTGTGCCACAGTCTGCTGTGGTGCAGAGTGCCTCGACCCCTCCCTCGCGCGCCCCGGGCGACGCGCCGGCCGCCCCCGCCTCGGCTGCCGTTGCGGCGACGGCACCGTGGATCGTGGTCGCCGGTGGGGGAACGGTGGGCCACGTCAGCCCAGGGGTTGCGATCGCCGAGGCGCTGGTCCGACGGGGCTGCCCGCGCACGAGCATCCATTTCGTCGGCTCGCGTCGCGGGGTCGAGGCCACCCGGGTACCCGGGGCCGGCTTCTCGCTCACGCTGTTGCCGGGCCGCGGCATCCAACGCCGGCTCACCGCCGAGAACATCGGGGCGGTCGTCGGTCTCGCCGCGGCGTTCGTGGCCGCCTTCGTCCTGCTGGTCCGGCGTCGTCCCCGGGTGGTGCTCTCGCTCGGTGGGTACGCCTCGGCTCCTTGCGGGGTGGCTGCGGCGCTGCTGCGCATCCCCATCGTCGTCGCCGAGCAGAACGCCATACCCGGTGCGGCCAACCGTCTGGTCGGCCGGGCCGCCCGTGCCTGCGCCGTGTCCTTCGAGGGCACCGATCTGCCCCATGCGGTGCTCACCGGGAACCCCGTGCGGCCCGAGGTGCTGGCCGTGGACCGCGTTGCCGACCGTGACGCAGCCCGGGCCAGGCTCGGGGTCGACGCCGGACGGACACTGGTGCTCGCCTACGGTGGCTCGCTCGGCGCCCGCACGGTGAACCGCGCGGTATGGGGCGCACTCGACGCGCTGGCGGATCGGTCCGATCTGGCCATCCGCCACGTCATCGGTGACCGGGGCTGGCAGGAGCGTCCGGCCGGTGGTCGCGGCGAGGGACCGGCGACCGACGGGACCGGCCTGCTGTACCAGGCCGTGCGCTACGAGGAGGACATGCCGTCGGCCCTGTGCGCTGCCGATGTGGTGCTGAGCCGGGCCGGTGCCTCCACGGTGTTCGAGTTGGCTGCGGTCGGGGTCGGGTCGATCCTGGTTCCGTTGCCGATCGCCACGGAGGACCATCAGACGGCCAATGCCCGGGTGCTCGAGCAGGCCGGTGCCGCGGTCGTGGTCCCCGATGCCGAGTTCGACGCGGTGCGCCTGGTCGCCGAGC
>CAIXPF010000196.1 GCA_903921205.1 uncultured Acidimicrobiia bacterium
GCTCGAGCCGCCGTGGCTGGCGTTCACGATGATCTGGCTCGGCGCCAGCTTCACCGTGACCACTGCGGTGCCCGAGCCCTCGTAGACGGTGGGGGCGAGCGGAGCGGCCGTGGTGGTGGTCGGACGGGCGGTCGTGGTGGTCGGTTTGGCGGTGGTCGGGGTCGTGGAGGCGGTCGTCGCCGGGGTGGTGGTGGCCGGTGCCTGGCCGGAGGTGGCGGTCGGTTCGGCAGTGGTCGTCGATTCGGCTGCGGCGGTGGATCCGTCCTGGGGGTCGCTCGGCCCGGCCGCAGCTGCAAGGCCGACGATGAACACGAACACCGCGGCGATCAGGGCCCACACCGGTATGCCGACCTTCCGGGTGAGCGGGTTCGGCTTCTTCGGCCCGGCGGCCTGCGGCACCGGCCCGGGCCCGCCGACCTGGCCACCGTCGACCGGGCCCGCAGGTGGCGGGGTGGTGGGCCAGGTGGACGGTGGGACGGGCTGCTGATCGGGGCCGTCGTCGGGGGTGCTCATGGGCGTGGATGTCTCCTCGTGGCCCCGAAGGTCGCGACCGTGGAGTCACCGTACGCACCGTGTAGGACGGTGAAGCCATGACTGGCGGTTCCCGCGACGTCATCGTGGTGCGTTCGTGGCAAGACCTCGGGTGAGAAACGGTTGGTGTTCTGCGACAGCCGGGCCCGGGTCGAACAGCTCGCCGTCGAGCTGCGGGAGCGGCAGGTGAACACGTTCGTGTCCCACAGCAGCCTGGCGCTCGACGAACGCCGCCGGGCCGAGGACGCCTTCGCCCAGGCCCGCGACTGCGTGATCGTTGCGACCAGCACGCTGGAACTCGGCATCGACGTCGGCGACCTCGACCGGGTGGTGCAGATCGATGCGCCGGGCACGGTTGCCTCGTTCCTGCAACGCCTCGGCCGGGCCGGACGTCGGGCGGGCACGGTGCGGAACATGCTGTTCCTCACCACCACCTCCGAGCTCACCGCGCTGACCGCCGCCGGGTTGTTGGCGTTGCATGCCACGGGGTATGTCGAGCCGGTGGTGGCGCCGCCGATGCCGTGGCACCTGCTGGCCCAACAGCTGTTGGCGCTGGTTCTGCAACGCGGCGGGATAGGCCGCAACCTGTGGGCGGAGGAGCTGCGCCGTCTCCCCGAGTTCGCCGCAGCCATCGACGCCGGGGTCGGCGATGCGGTCGTGGCGCACCTCGTCGCCGAGGGGATGCTCCACGATGACCAGGGCATGCTGTCGATCGGCCCGGCGGGGGAGAAGGCGTACGGCTACCGGCACTTCATCGAGCTGACCTCGGCGTTCACCACCGACCCCCTGTTCGTGGCCCGCCACGGTGCCACCGAGATCGGCTACCTGCACCCGATCGGTCTGCTCACGCCCGACAAGCACTACGCCACGGTGCTGCTGGCCGGGCGGGCGTGGGACATCGTCGGCATCGACTGGGGACGCCACACCGTCGCGGTGATCCCGAGCGGCACCGGCGGACGGTCTCGGTGGATGGGCAGCGCCCAGCCGTTGTCGGGTGAGCTGTGCCGGGCCATGCGCGACGTGCTCGCCGGCACCGACCCCGACGGGGTGACGTTGTCGAAACGGGCGGTCGCCACCCTGGCCGAGTTGCGTGCTAACGCTCCGTGGGCCGAGCCGGGCACCACGACCGTGGTGCGCGACGCCGGCAAGACCCACTGGTGGACCTTCGCCGGCCTACGGGCCAATGCCGCGCTGCACGCCGCTCTCGGCCCGCTGCTCGTTGCCGGCCCGCAGCCCGACAACCTGCGCATCGAGCTCGACCTCGGTGTCGACCTGCAACAGCTCAGCCGTCGCCTGGCCGACCTCGAGGCCGACCAGCTCGCACCGTCCCCACTCGCCGAGCAGCTGGCCGACGAGCTGAAGTTCTCCGACTGCCTCCCGGCGGGCCTCGCCCTGCGCATCGCCGATGCCCGCCTGGCCGATCCGCCGTCGGTCCACGCCTGCCTGGCCGAGCCGCGGCGCGGCTGGAACGGCGGCTGAGCGCAGCGCCGTCGTGTTCGGGGTGTGGGACCGCCGCCTCCATGCGGGTGCACGGGCCGAAGGCATGCGGGTCGTCCCCGCAACGATGCCCGAGCCGAACCTTCCGACCTCGTCACGTGGCCGGGCACCGCGCAGCCGGACGTGAGGCGGCGCTGCGGTCCTTCACGGGCCGAGGACGGGGAAGGGGAGCACCGCGGCGAACATCTTGTTGGCGCTGATGTCCGCTGCGCTGAGCCACAACGTCCAGGTGCCGGGCGTCCCGTACGGCGACAGCCGCACCGTCTGGGTGAACGTGCAGGTGGTCCGTTCGGCGTTGCACTGCTGATCGACCGGCGAGGTGTACTCGGCGTAGAGCCGTCCGGCGGCGTCGACGAACCCGTAGCCCCCGGTGCCGGCCACCCACATGAACGCTCCGTTGATCTCCGACGCATCGGTCAACGTCCAGCTGATGGTCAGCGGGTCACCGATGCGGGCGGTGCCGACGGTGGGCGGGCCGGTGAGGGCGGGCGGGTCGGCATCGGTGTTAGGGCCGTCGATGCGGAAGTACTCCCACTCGGAGGTGGCGTAGTTGCCGAAGTTGTCGATGGTGGCCACCTGGGCCGAGTACTCGGTGGCCACGGCGTTCTGCGGGAAGGTGCAGGTGTAGCTCCACTGCCCGTCGGTCGCGGTGCCCGCCACCAGGGTGGCCGACTGGGCGAAACCGCAGCCGGTGTACAGGCCCGGTGCCCAGCCGATCGTGACCCCGGCGTTCTGCACGCCGGCGGGGTCGACCAGCCGCCAGGTGAAGGTGACCGACTGCCCGGCCTGCACGACGGCCGGCACCGAGAAGCCGTTGACGACCGGCCCGGTGTTGTCGACGGTGCAGGTGCCCACGACCGGGTCGCCGGGCTGGCAGAGGTCGGCGCCGCTGCCGGGAGTGAGCACGTCGGACCCGGCGTCGCCGGCGAGGCGGTCGTTGCCGATGCCGCCGGCCACGTTGTCGTTGCCCTCGCCGCCGGCGAGGGTGTCGTTGCCCCGCCCGCCGTCGAGCCGGTCGTTACCGGCGTCGGCGCCGAGCATGTCGGTCCCGTCGCCCCCGAGGATGCGGTCCCCGCCGGTGCCACCACGGAGGCGGTCGTTGCCGGTGCTGCCGTCGAGGCGGTCGTTGCCGGGCCCACCGTCGAGGGTGTCGTTGCCGGGCCCGCCGAGCAGCGTGTCGTCACCCCCGAGGCCCTCGATCGTGTCGTCACCCCCGAGCCCGCAGATCACGTCGTTGCCGGCGGTGCCCCGCATCACGTCGTTGCCGGCGGTGCCGGTGATGGTGCAGGGCGTTGCCGTCTGCGCGCCCGCCGGGAGGACCGGCAGCAGCGCCATGCCCGCTGCCGCCAGCACGGTCAGCATCTGCCTGTACATCGGTGCGCCCCTCTCGCCGGTCCGGACGCCGCCGGACCATTCCTGCAACGACCTTCGGTCGTTGCGCCTTCCATGGATGCAGCCCGGTTCAGGTTTTCGAGCCGTCCGGCCGGCCCCAGGGCGTCGCGCCTAGAGTCGCCGGGGCGGCCGCGTCGCAGCGGGCCGGGCTGCAGTCGGGTACCGACCCCGGGGAGGACGCCATGGCCGCCAAGAACACGATCTGCCTGTGGTTCGACGGGACCGCGGCCGAGGCTGCGCAGTTCTACGCCGCCACCTTCCCCGACAGCGCGGTCGGTGCCACCTTCCTCGCCCCGGGCGACTATCCCGACGGTCACGAGGGCGACGTCCTGCTCGTCGAGTTCACGGTGTGCGGCATCCCCTGTGTCGGGTTGAACGGTGGGCCGATGTTCACGCCGAACGAGTCGTTCTCGTTCCAGATCGCCACCGACGACCAGGCCGAGACCGACCGGCTGTGGGACGCCATCGTGTCCAACGGCGGCCAGGAGAGCGCCTGCGGCTGGTGCAAGGACCGTTGGGGCGTCTCGTGGCAGATCACCCCGCGTGCGCTGGTCGACGCCCTCCACGACCCCGATCCCGCAGCCTCCAAGCGGGCCTACGAGGCGATGATGGAGATGACCAAGATCGACATCGCCATCATCGAGGCCGCCCGTAGAGGGGCCTGATCCCGACCGGCCGCCCGGCCGATCCCGACCGGCCGGCTGCGGTCAGGCGAACGCCCGGATGGGTCCGGTGGCGTGGTAAGTGGCCATGTCGTTTCCCGTCTCCGCCCTCTGGGTGTCGGCGCCGCAGCTGCAGGATCGCCTTCGGGGGAGCGCCACCTCACCCGGATCGGGTGAATCCGGCCTGCGTGGTCACGGCCGGGGGGATGGCGGGGGGTCGGCGAGGTCGCCGATGTGGAAGTGCGCCATGTGGGCCACGGCCTCGGGGCTGTGGAAGTCGCCGAACTCGGCGGTGGCCTCCTTGCCGGCGTACATGCGGGCGATGCCGGCCCCGCCGGGATGGTGCGGGGCCCACTCGGTGAGGTCGTAGACCGCTCCGGCGATGATGATCCAGCAGTCGTCGGGGGTGTTGTGGCGGGCCACCTCGTCGCGGGTCATCGGCCGGACGGTCGGGACGGGTCCGGGCGGGGTCCACAGGTCCTGGGAGAGTTCGGCGTAGTCGGCCCGCGTGGCCGATCGGAAGTCCCACGGTCCGAGCCGCTTCGGCGGCAGCGAGGGGCCGATGTCGCGGGCGTCGTGGGCGTAGATCCACGAGTCGTCCTCGCCGCCGCGCTTGTCGTGGGCGAAGGCCGGGCTGACCCGCTCGTCGAGCTTCTCCAACAGGGTCTGCTGGGCGGCGGTGTCCCGGGGGCGGAGATGCTCGAAGGCGAACTTCGAGCCCAGCTGGAAGCGGGTGGCCCGGTAGTGCCGTACCCGTTCGTAGTGCAGCAGCGCCGTTGCCACGTCACGGCCGTGGAGCGCGAACGCGCAGCCCAACGCCGCGGCGTCCTCGAAGGACTGGGCCGCGCCCTGGCCGAAGGTCGGCAGCATCGGGTGCGCGGCGTCGCCGAGCAGGCACACCCGGCCCTGGATCCACGTGTCGAGGGCGTCACGGTCGTAGAGCCCCCACTTCGTCGGACGGACCATCGCCCCGGCCAGGGCCACGAGGTCGTTGCGGCTCGGGCTGCCGGTGAACGCCTCGGCGACCTCGCGGACGATGTCGTCCCGGCCGACGGGGAACCAGTCGCCCTCCTCCTGTTCGAAGGCGGCGGAATCGGGCTCGTAGCGCGAGATCCACACGTTCAGCAGCCGGCCGCCGCG
The DNA here is from genome assembly GCA_903921205.1 of uncultured Acidimicrobiia bacterium. Lineage (GTDB taxonomy): Bacteria > Actinomycetota > Acidimicrobiia > Acidimicrobiales > CAIXPF01 > CAIXPF01. The sequence goes on from CAIXPF010000196.1 coordinate 5,223, forward strand.
CACCCAGTACGTCGTGGCCCCGGCCCGGTCGTGGCGGTGGCGGTCCATGCTGAAGGAGTCGATCGGGTTGTGCCCGAGCGGCGAGCCGTCGGCCCGGCGCAGCGACGCCACCACCTCCCGCGGTATCAGGCCCCGGAAGCAGGTCACCTCGGTCCAGCGCTTGGGCCGGGCGTCGGGCCAGGCCAGCGCCAAGGTGACCGAGTTGATCCCGTCGGCCCCGACCATCACGTCGCCGGTCGCCGTGTGCCCGTTCGAGAACGTGGCGGTGACCTCGCCGGCGCTCTGCCGCAGCCCGCTGAGCCGGTGGTCGAGGTGCACCGTGATCGGACAGGGCAGGCCACGGTCGGGGGCGAAGTCCTGCACCCGTTGGTAGAGGCACATCAGCAGGTCGAGCCGGTGCATGTGGTGGAACCCGGCCCCGTCACCCACCGCGGTGACGTGGTCGAAGGGGCGCACCGTCACGGTGCCGTCGGCGTTGAACTGGCGGGTCGCTTCGAGGGTCGCGGCCCGGCCGCCGTCGATGGCCCCGTCGGGGCCGAACGGGTCGCCGCCGTCGAGATCGACCCCCAGCCAGCGACACAGCCGTGCGCCGTTGGGTGGCACGTTCAGGCCCGCTCCGGCGGTGCTCGGCACCTTCGTCTGCTCGAACACCTCGACCGAGTCGAATACGCCGGACTGTCGCAGCGACAGGGCGGTCATGAGCCCGCCCATGCCCGCCCCGATGACCACCGCTCGCATGCCGTCGCCCCTCCGTCGTCGCTCGTGCCGGGTCACCGTCACCGTACGGCACCGGCGGAACCGGCTTGCGTTCGACGGCCGGTGTCGACGGCGTTCAACCTACCGGGGCCCGGCCCGGCCGGCGGCCCGCTACCGGGTAGGGGCCCCGGCCACGATCCGTGCGGCCCAGGCGACGTAGCGGTCCAGGGCCGCGGCGGCCAGACCGATCGGGAGCGAGTCGAACCCGTGCATGCCCTCGGGGTAGACGTCGAGCTCGACGTGGTTGCCGGCCTGCTGCCAGCGGGCGGCGAGGAACATCGAGTCGTCGATCAACGGGTCGGCGGTGCCCACGCTGATCAGGGCCGGGGGAAGGTCCCGCAGATCGGCGTGCAGCGGTGAGACCTCGGGCGAGCGCCGGGCCTCGCGGTCGGCGCTGCCGACGTATCCCGTGGCCAGCCAGTCGCAGTGCGGGGTGGACAGCACGAGCGGTGCCGGTCCGAAGTTCCGCATGCTCGGGGTGAGGCCCAGGTCGTACCAGCCGTAGCAGAGCAGGGCCCCGGCGAAGGGGCGCAGGCCGTGCCGGTCGCGCAGGCGCAACAGGGTGGTGACCACCAGGTTGGCCCCGGCGGACTCACCACCGATCAGCACGATCGGCGTGCTCGCCGGGCGCTCGGCGAGCTCACCGGCGTGCTCGAGGAACCATTGTGCGGCCGCCTCGCAGTCGTCAGGCCCGGCCGGGTACGGATGCTCGGGGGCGAGCCGGTAGTCGACGCTCACCACCGTGAGGTGCATCCGGTCGACGATCACCCGCAGCAGGTCGTCGTACTCGTCGGGTCGGCCGTAGGTGAAGCCGCCCCCGTGGATGTGCAGGAACGCCCCGGCGGGCCGCTCGGCCCGGATGATGCGCAGCGGGATCGGCCCGGCGGGCCCGTCGATGGTGACCGTCGTGGCCCGCGGGTCGGGCACCGGCTTGGGGAACGCGCCGTCTCCTGTCTCGCGCACCGCACGCAGCCGTGCCGGTGAGATCGTCTCGAGGTGCACGTCGGTCATCGCCGCAGCCATGCGTGCGTTGGCCTCGCGGGCCTCGGCGACGACCGCCTCGTCGACCCGGACGAAGGTGAGTTCCATCCCGTCATCGTCCCAGACCCCGCCGACGAACGCCATGGCGTCACCCGGTGCGGGGCAGCACCCACCGCAGGGCGTTGTCGAACAACGTCCAGCCGGCGTCGTTGCTGACGACCGGGGTGCGGTACCCGAAGTGGGTCACGACCCGTGCGGCAGGCGCCGCCCGGCCGTCGGCGAGCGCCGCGCCGGGCCGGAAGGTGACCACCGCCGCCGAGCCGTTGGCGTGGCGGGCGACCACGTCGCCCCCGGCTGCCGGCGTGATGGCCGCCAGCGGCGTGGCTGCGCTCACCACGGCGACCGGCCCGTCGAAGCCGGGGGCGAGGGGATGACCGGCGGTGAACTGCAAGGTGGAGGCGGTCATCTCCGCCTGGCGGGTGGACAGCCCCAGGACCCGGGTGGCGTAGGCCTCGCCGACCACGATGGGTTTGGGGAGTTCCGCCAGCCACGCCGGGATCTTCGAGGGCAGCACCGACGAGCTGATCACCACGACGTCGGCGTTCTGCAGCGATGCGCCGGTGAGCGCGTCGTCATCGACGTCGACCACCGTGAAGCCGAGTGCCCGCAGGCGGGTGCGCAGGGGTTCGTCGGCCCGTGCGGTCGGGCTACCGCTGATCAACGCCGCGCGGGGCGGGATCACCGCAACGCCAGGCGTCGTGGTGGTCGTGGGTACGGTCGTCGTGGTCGTGGTCGGGACGGTCGTGGTCGTCGTGGGTACGGTCGTCGTGGTCGGGACGGTCGTGGTGGTCGTGGTCGGGACGGTCGTGGTGGTCGTGGGCGAACATCCCCAGGTGGTCGGGCAGCCGGACCAGCCTTCGGGGGCGCGCAGCGTCTGGCCGGCGGGAACCAGCACCACGGTCGACTGCATCGTGATGGGCACGTGCTGATCGAGGTCACTGCCCCGGTAGCAGAAGCTGCCGCAGCTCTTGGCCATCATCAGCTTGCCCGTCGTCGGGTCCTTGATCATGATGCGCACGACATCGGGCGGCAGGGAGAAGTCCCAACGCGCCGAGCCGTCGGACTGGGGCTTCTGCCACCAGGTCGCCGGCGTCTTGAGCTGGATGTAGAACACACCGTCATCGGTGATCGCGGTGCTGGGGGAGCAGGTTTCCCAGCGGAAGTCACGGGTGGAAGGCGTGTGCCGCCACATGCACAACTGGAACGTCATCGGCTTCGCCGACGGCTTGTCGACGGCCAGACGCCAGTACGGCGTGGCGGTGGACTGGTCGACCGGGGACAGCCAGCTGCCGGCGACGCCGGAGAGCGGCGTGGCATACGCCGTCGGGGTGGCCACGAACGTGCCGTCGTGCAACCTCGTCTGCGCGGGCGGCGGGGAGCTGCCGTCCTCGGCGGACGCAGAGGCGGCGAGGCCCAACGGGAGCAGCGTCGCGGCCAGCAGCACGGCCAACGTGCCGGCGAGAGCGGAACTCGACCTGATGATGTCCTGCCACGGCCGCCCTCTTGTACGCATCCGCAAGGGTCACCATGACGAGGTGGGACGTGCGTCCCATGATGTGGCGATCCTCGGCGGATGCCGCCACGGTCGCTGGTCGCCCCCTGGTCGCTGTTCAGATGCGGCGGAGCCACAGGCTGGCGCCGGCGTTGCGTGCTGACAACGGAGCGGCGGCGAGCA
>CAIXPF010000197.1 GCA_903921205.1 uncultured Acidimicrobiia bacterium
TCCAGGGTCGCGACCGCCACCACCCCGAGCCGGATGACGCCGGCGACGCCGGCGACGCCGCGCAGTAGGGTTCGCCCCCGACCGGCCGAGCCGCGGCCGGCACGATGCATCCCCGGGGGTTCGGATGGACTTCGGTATCCACCTGCCGCAGCTCGGTCGCCAGGCGACACGGGCCAATCTCAAGAAGCTGGCGGTCCGTGCCGACGAGCTGGGCTTCCACTCCGGCTGGGTGTCCGACCATGTCGCCTGGCCCGCGGCGACGCTGGAGTCGAAGTACCCCTACACCGACGACGGGTCCTTCCCGGCGGGAGTGGACATGTCCTGGCTCGACCCGCTGGGCAGCCTGTTCTTCGTCGCTGCGGTCACCGAGCAGCTGCGGCTCGGGGTGACGGTGCTGATCCTGGGCTACCGCTGGCCGATCCTGACCGCCAAGGCGTGGGCCAGCCTCGACGTGCTGTCCGAGGGTCGGGCCATCGTCGGGGTGGGCGTGGGCTGGATGCGCGAGGAGTTCGAGGTCCTCGGCATGCCCTTCGACCACCGTGGCGCCCGGGCTGACGAGCAGCTCGATCTTTACCAGGCCTGCTTCACCCAGGACCGGCCCAGCTTCGACGGGCGCTACTACCAGATCCCCGAGATCGGCTTCGCCCCCAAGCCGGTGCAGCAGCCGATGCCGATCTGGGTCGGCGGGGACACCGAGCCCGCCTTCCGCCGTACCGTGAAGTACGGCTCGGCGTTCCACGCTGCGTTCCAGCCGATCGACGAGGTTGCCGCGGCCTGGGCCCGCATCGGCGAGCTGGCCGACGAGGCGGGACGGGACCGTTCGGAGATCACCCTCTCGATCCGGCTGTACCTCGATCCCGACGGGGCCATGGCGCCGGCGAAGTCGGTGTCGGGCTCCACCGAGCAGATGGCGGACACCATCGGTCGTTGGCGCGACATCGGCGTCGGGCACCTGCTGGTCGATCCGGTGGTACGGGGCGGGGTCGACGCCCGCATCGAGGCCATGGAGCACCTCATGACCGAGGTTCGGCCCCGCCTGTGACCCGGCGGCGCGCTCGCCGGTCGCACCGGTCGCCGTACCCGACCGCCGCACCCGACCGCCGCACGTGCGGTCAGTGGGCGTTGAGCGGGTTGCGCTCGGTCTGCACGCCGGCGAGGTGGTGGTAGTCGTTGGCGCTGAGCACCACCCGCCGGTCGCCACTCACCCGGATGGTGGTGATCGACGTGTGGTGGATGGCCATGACGGTGTCGACCCGGGCCTCGAAGCAGTGGGCGAGGTACGCGCCGATCACGCCGCCGTGGCAGGTGACGACCACCCGCTCGCCCGGGTGGGCGGCGGCGATGCCGTCGATGGTGGTGGTGACCCGACGGCGGAACGAGGCCGGGTCCTCGCAGTGCGGGTACGCGTCGTAGCGGCGCTCGCGGTGCGCCCGCGAGAAGATCTCGACCAGCTCGGCCTTCGTGTACACGTCGAGCAGGCGTTTGTCGCGGGGGAAGGACTCCCACGGGTCGACCTCGCGGATCTCGTGCTCCTGGCGCGCATCGAGGCCGTGATGGCCGGCGATGGCCGCCGCGGTGTCGCGGGCCCGCTGCATGGTGGAGCAGTACACGGCGTCGATCGAGGTGGTGGCGAGGCGGGCACCCACCGCCGCGGCCTGACGCCGGCCGAGGTCGGTCAGCGGCGGGTCGTAGGCGTCGCCCATGGTCATGCCGTCGAAGAAGTACTGCTCGCCGTGACGGACCAGCAGCAGCTCGCACAGGCCGTCGAGGGAGGGCAGGAACGGGTTGTCGAGATCGACGCTGCGGACGCGGGCGGGTCGGTTCACGGCCAGGAACCTACCCGTCCGGCGGCCCGGGCGACGCGACGCTGCCCCCACCGTGGTGGTCGGGGCAGCGGGTCGTCGTGGTGTCGGCCCGGTCGGTCGGCAGGGACCGCACTCGTTCCGGGCTCGGCGACCGTCAGCGCTTGGCTCCCTTGGTCTTGGCGGTGGCCTCGCCGGTGGGATTGCCGTCCTGGTCGATGCCGAGGTGCGCCCGGAGGTTGTCGAGCAGTGCCGGGTTGGCCGCCGGACCCGATCCCGCAGGGTTCGCCCCCGGGGTGCGGGCGGCCTTGGGCGAGGTGGCCAATGCCGGGGCCGGCGTCGGTCGCGACGCCGCTGCGGTGGTGCCGCCCGGCTTGCGGTTCGCCGGGGGCCTCGGGGCGGCCACCCGCGTGCTGGGGGCCGCGGCCACCGGTGACGGGTTGTGCCGGGGTGGGTTGGCTGCCGGCGCCGGGGCAGCGGTGCCGGTCTTGATGGCGGAAACCGGTGCGGCCGTGGCGGTGCGACGGCTCTTGCGGCTCCAGCGTCGCAGCCCACGCGTCGCCGTCGACCCGTGCGGCTCGTAGCCGTAGCCATAGCCGTAGCGACCGTGGCGCTGCTCGGTGGACTGGTTGAGCACGGTGCCGATCACCCGGGCATCGACATGGTTGAGCGATTCGAGCGCCCGGGTGATGTCGCGACGGCGTGACACGCCGGCGGTGGTCACGAACAGCGTGCCGTCCACCGCCCGGGCGATGGTGAGGGCATCGGCGACGGGAAGCACCGGCGGTGCGTCGACGATGACGGAGAAGCCCCGTTCGACGAGCTCCTGCAGCACCGCAGGGAAGGTCGGGACGTCGCTCGCCTGCTCGGTGGGCCACAGGAAGTCGGCGGCGTTCTCCGGGCTCGGCCCCGAGGTGATGACGAACAGGTCGGGGCACCCGGGTACCCGTTGCATGGCGGCGTCGAGGGCTGCGGTGCCGAGCATGACACTGGTCAGTCCGACCTCGTTCGGCAGGCCGAAGCGGTTGGCGATCATCGGCCTGCGCAGGTCGGCGTCGACGAGCACCACCGGGGTGCCGCTGCGGGCCATGGCCACGGCGAGGTGGCCGGCGACGGTGGACTTGCCCTCACCGGGCCGGCTGGAGGTCACCTGCAGGGTGCGCAACCCGCCACGAAGGCCGACGAACTGCACGGCGGCGCGCAGGTTGCGGAACGTCTCGCCGAGCAGCGAGGCCTGGAGTGGATCGGCGAGGTCGCCCGACATCCGGCGGGAGACCCTGGGGACCTGGGCGAGGGTGGTCGCAGCGCCGGTGACGCGCTCGAGGCCGTCCTTGGAGCGGACGCGGTCGTCGAGGTACTCGCGCAGCAACGCCAGCCCGACCCCCAGCATCAGGCCGACCACGACGGCCAGGGCGGTCGTGCGCACCGGGGTGGGGCTGAACGGCTTCACCGGTTCGACCGCAGCCGACAACACCTGGGCGTTGGAGGCCGCGGCGAGGTCGCTCATCAGGTCCAGGCCGTTGGTGTACTGCTCGTAGAGGGCGATCTGACGGTCGAGGGCATCGCGCTGGGCGGTCAGCGTGGTGTCCTTCGGATCGAGGCGGGACCGCTGGGTCTTGAGCTCGTCGAGCTTGTCGCCGATGGCTCGCCGGGTGTTGGCCGAGCTGGCGACGATGCGCTGGCTGCGCAGGGCGATGAAGGTCTCGGCGTAGGTGTCCGCCGCCAGGGCGACCGCGTCGGGGCGGGACCCCACGGCGGTGAAGGTGAGCAGGTCGGCCGATTTCGACTGGCCGGCCACGGTCACCCGCGACGCCCGGCCGAGCTTCTCGGCAACGGCGTCGGCCACGACCCGGCTGCGGGCGAAGACCAGCTCGTTCTCCAGCTGCCGGGCCACGTCGCGGACCTGGCTGGCCGTCGGGTCGAGGCTCTGGTTGGCGGTCTGGGCCGACATCAGGATCTGGGTCTGCGCCCGGTACTGCTTGGGCTGCGAGGAGGACCAGGCGAAGGCGATGGCCCCTGCGGCGACGGCGACGGCGACGATCAGCGGCCACCGGCGCCGGAGAACGCCCAGGTAGTCGGCCAGGGTCAACTCTGGCGAGTAGTGCTCCACAGCCGTGGATCTCCTTGCTCGGCGTCGGACAACAGTAGGGCGGGGTTTCGGGCTGTCGTTACCGCAGGACGGTGAACGCAGCGCCGCCGGACGGAGGCCGTGCCGTTGTGGTGGTCGGTCTCCCAGCAGGGTACGGACGCTCGGCCGGCGGGCAATCGGTCGAAAGCCCCGTACCCCAAGGCGAATGACCGCGTCCACGGTGTCGGCAGGCAGCGGTCGTCGAGGGTCCCGTTCCGGTGGACCGGCCCTACACTTCCGGTCATGCCCGAACCGACGGCGAACATCCGCTGGCATGCCCCTGAACTGACCCGGGAGGAGCGCTGGGCCCGGGCCGGTCAACGCGGGGCGACCGTGTGGTTCACCGGCCTGTCGGGGTCGGGGAAGTCGACCGTGGCAGCCGCGGTCGAGCGGGCCCTTTTCGATGCCGGCCACGTGTCGTACCTGCTCGACGGCGACAATGTCCGCTACGGGCTCAACGCCGGGCTGGGGTTCTCGCCGGAGGATCGTGACGAGAACGTACGTCGGTTGTCGGAGGCGGCGGCCCTGTTCGCCGATGCCGGCGTCGTCTGCCTGGTGTCGGCCATCAGCCCGTACCGCCACCAGCGGGCTGCGGCGCGCGCGGCCCATGAACGTGGCGATGTGGCGTTCGTCGAGGTGTGGGTCGCCACCCCGATCGAGGAATGCGAGCGGCGCGACCCCAAGGGGTTGTACCGCAAGGCCCGCAGCGGCGAGATCACCGGGTTCACCGGCATCGATGCCCCCTACGAGGCCCCCGAGGCGGCCGACCTCGTGATCGGCGGGGAGCCGACCCCGCTCGAGGTCCTCGTCGAGCGGGTGGTCGGCCTCCTCGCCGAGCGAGGGATCGTCAGCCCCTGAGGATGCCGCGCCGGCGCAGCAGGGCCACGATCTGTTCGACGCAGGCTGCGGTGTCGCGGCCGACGGTGTCGAGGGTCAGGTCGGCGTCGGCCGGCCGGTCGTAGGTGGCCGAAACGCCCGGGAACTGCGGGATCTCGCCCCGGTCGGCGGCCTCGTAGAGGCCTTCGGCGTCGCGCTCGCGGCACACGTCGAGCGGCGTGTCGACGAACACCTCGATGAACCGGTTGCGGCCGATCAGTTCCCGTGCACGCTCGCGCACGCTCGATTTCGGTGCGGCGAGGGCGCAGATGGCGATGATGCCCTGATCGTTGAGCAGACGGGCGATCTCCGCCGTACGGCGCGCGTTCTCGGAGCGCTCCTGGGCGCTGAAGCCGAGATCGCGGCTGATACCGAGCCGCATGTTCTCGCCGTCGAGGCGCACCGTGGTCCAGCCGGCGTCGAACAGGGTTCGCTCGAGGGCCCGGGCGATGGTGGTCTTCCCGGCTGCGGTGAGCCCGGTCAGGAACACCGTGGCACCGGCCTGATTGAGGCGTTGCTCGCGTTCGTCGATGTCGATCGAGCTCGAACGGCCGGTGATCCGACGGTTCGGGGTGGCGTCCCAGGCGTCGGTCGCGGGCAGCAGCATGCCGGCGGCGACCGTGGCGTTGGTCAGCCGGTCCACCAGGATGAACGAACCGGTGGTCCGGTTCTCCTCGTAGCCGTCGAAGAGCAGCTCCCGGTCCGAGCGCAGCGTGCAGCGGGCGATGTCGTTGAGGGCGAGCTGTTCCGCCGGCACCTGCTCGAGGGTGGTGATGTCGATGCGGTGCTCGATACGGTCGATGGTGGTGTTCGAGTAGCGGTTGTTGTGCATCATGAGGAACGAGCGGCCGGTGGCCACCTCGTCCTCGGCCATCCACACCACGTTGGCCGCGACGACGTGGCTTCGGGCCACGGTGTCGCCGCGGTGCACGATCACGTCACCGCGGGAGGCGTCGACCTCGTCGGCGAAGGTCAGCACGACCGAACGGCCGGGTCCGGCCTCGCGCAGGTCGCCGTCGAAGCTCACGATGCGCTCGACGGTGGTGGTGACCCCGGAGGGAACCACCTCGACGCGGTCACCGGGGCGGACGACCCCGGCGGCGACCGTGCCGGCGTAGCCCCGGAAGTCGAGATCGGGTCGTACGACCAGCTGCACCGGGAAGCGCAGCTGCTCGACGGTGGCCCGGGGGCGCAACTCGACGTGCTCGAGGTGTTCCATGAGCGTCGGACCGTCGTACCAGTCCATCGCCTCGGACCGGTCCACCACGTTGTCGCCGTTGAGCGCCGACAGCGGGATGAACAGCGGGTCGGTGATCCCGACGCGATCGGCGATCTCGGTACGGTACGCGGCGCTGATGGTGTCGAAGACCTCCTGCGACCAGTCGCACAGGTCCATCTTGTTGACGGCCACCACCACGTGGCGGATGCCGAGCAGCGCAGCGATGGAGCTGTGCCGGCGGGTCTGGGGCAACAGCCCCTTGCGGGCGTCGATGAGGATGATGGCCAGATCACAGGTCGATGCGCCGGTCACCATGTTGCGGGTGTACTGCTCGTGGCCGGGGGTGTCGGCGATGATGAACTTCCGCCTCGACGTGGAGAAGTACCGGGAGGCGACGTCGATGGTGATGCCCTGCTCGCGTTCGGCCTTGAGGCCGTCCATGAGCAGCGCCAGGTCGACCTGGTCGCCGGCATGACCGTGGCTCGACGAGTCCTTGGCCACCGCGGCCAGCTGGTCCTCGTAGAGCAGCTTCGAGTCGTACAGCAGCCTCCCGATGAGGGTGGACTTGCCGTCGTCGACCGAGCCGCAGGTGAGCAACCGCAGCAGGTCCTTGTTCTGGTGCTCGTTGAGATAGGCGATGATGTCGGTCTCGATCAGATCCGACTGGTGGGCCCCACCGGAGCTCGACATCAGAAGTACCCTTCCCGCTTCTTCTCTTCCATGGATCCGGACTGGTCGTAGTCGATGACCCGGCCCTCCCGTTCGGAACGGGTGGCCAGCAGCATCTCCTGGATGATGTCGGGCAGGGTCTGGGCGCTGGACTCGACCGCACCCGACAGCGGGTAGCACCCGAGGGTGCGGAAACGGATCGAGCGAAGCTCCGGCTCCTCGCCCGCCTCGAAACGGAACCGCTCGTCATCGATCATGATGAGGTTGCCGTCGCGCTGCACGACCGGGCGTTCGGCGGCGTAGTAGAGCGGCACGATCGGGATGGATTCGAGCCAGATGTACTGCCAGATGTCGAGCTCGGTCCAGTTGCTCAGCGGGAACACCCGGATCGACTCGCCCTTGTGGTGACGGCCGTTGTAGGCCCGCCACAGCTCGGGCCGCTGGTTCTTGGGGTCCCAGCGGTGGAAACGGTCCCGGAAGGAGAACACCCGCTCCTTGGCCCGGGACTTCTCCTCGTCGCGGCGGGCGCCACCGAAGGCGGCATCGAAGCCGTGCAGGTCGAGCGCCTGCTTGAGGGCCTGCGTCTTCATGATGTCGGTGTAGTTGCGTGAACCGTGGTCGAAGGGGTTGATGCCGGCGGCGACCCCTTCCTGGTTGGTGTGCACGATCAGGTCGAGGCCGAGCTCGGCCGCCGTTCGGTCGCGGAAGGCGATCATGTCCCGGAACTTCCACGTCGTGTCGACGTGCAACAACGGGAAGGGGATGCGGCCGGGCCAGAAGGCCTTGCGGGCCAGGTGCAGCATCACCGCCGAGTCCTTGCCGATCGAGTACATCATGACCGGCTTGTCGAACTGCGCCACGACCTCGCGCATGATGTGGATCGCCTCGGCCTCGAGCTCCTCGAGGTGGGTGATGTGGGCGGGGCCGGCGGCATCCGCCAGCAGAGCTTCAGCAACCATGAAGCTTCCTTTCTGCCAGCAACTGGCGCGAACGGCCGACCGTGGTGGCCGTGTCGTCGATCGAGTCGAACGTACCTTTGCGACGAAACGGAAACAGTGCGACGTTCATCCCATGCCGCACAGTTGCCACCGTGAACCTACGAGTGGTTCGCTACTCCGCGTGAGGGTCGACGTGAGACTTCGGACAGGCCATTCGTCAGTACTTCCGGGCTCGGTCCGGTGACCGTGCGCGAGGCCGGACCCGTCGCTGCCGGAGGAGAACTGCACGTGCTGGTGGCGTCGCCGCCGGCACCCGTGTGGGGCGCCCAGCTGTACCTGCTCGACCAGGTCGAGCCGCTGCGCCAGCGCGGCATCGTCCTGACGCTGGCCAGCCCGGCCGACTCACCCTTCGCCGAGGAGTGGGTGGCGCGCGGCTGGCCGCTGGTCGAGCTGCCGTTGCGCCTGCACGGCGGCCTGCGACGCGGCGACGGCAGCGACCGCCGGCCCGGACCCGTGGCCCTGGCGCTCGACGCCGTGGCGATGGTGCGCTCGGCCGTCCGTCTGGCCCGCACCGGCCGGCAGTTCGACCTGCTGCACTCCTACGCCCTGCGCTCCCACCTCGAGGTGGCCGTGGCCGGGCGCCTGGCCCGGCGTCCGTCGGTGCTCGACCAGGTGAACATCGTCCGCCCCGGGATCGGCCGCCGGGTGCTGCGCGGCGTCGCCCGTCTGGCCTCGCTCACCGTGGCGAACTCGGCGGCCACCGCCGCGGTGGTGGGGGACCGGGCAGCGGTCTGGGTGATCCAACCCGGCATCGACCTGCACCGCTTCGCCCCGGGAGCGCCCGAACCGGGGTTGCGTGAGCAGCTGACCTCCGACCCGTCGGCACCGCTGGTGGCCATCATCGGGCGGCTCGACGTGCGCAAGGGCATCCAGATCCTGCTCGAGGCGATGGCTCGGTTGCAGGGACCGGCCGCCGAGGCGCACCTGGTGGTGGTCGGTGACGCCGGGACCGGCCCGCCGGAGTTCGCCGCCGAGCTGCGCCGTACCGGGGAGGGCCTGCTGGGGGATCGGGTCCGTTTCGTCGGGCGCCGCTCCGACATCCCGCAGATCCTGCGCAGCGTCGACGTGATGGTCAATGCCTCGAAGGCCGAGCCGTTCGGCCTGACGGTGCTCGAGGCGCAGGCGTGCGGCACCGTGGTGATCGGTACCGACGCCGGGGGCATCCCCGAGTTCGTCGAGCACGGGGTGACCGGCCTGCTGGTACCACCGTTCGAGGTGGAGCCGATGGCGGCGGCGCTCGAGCGGGTGCTCGGCGATGCGGCGCTCGTCGGGGCCATGACCGCCGAGGCGTTGCGGCGGGCCCATCCGGCCCGTGGCCTGGAAGCGCAGTACGACGAGCTCGCGGCCATGTACCGCTCGGTCGCCGCCGGTACCCGACGTCCGACGCCGCGGCCGTCGTTGCGGTAGCGCCGGACATGCTTGGCCGGCCCGCCGGGGGCTGACCGATTCGGTCAGCCCCCGTTCACGGTCAGCACGGCAGGATCAGCAGCTGCTCGACCAGGTCTTGGGGCAGCCCTTCCAGGTTGCGGGCGGCTTCAGGGTCGAGCCCTGACGCACCATGATGAAGTCGATCGACATGCTGAACGGCAGGTGATTGTCGATGTCGGGGCGCTCGTAGCAGGTGGTGGCGCAGTTCCGGGTGTACATCAGCTTGCCGGTGACGGGGTCCTTGAGGAGCGGCCGGATGTCCGAAGCCTGCTGCGTGTAGTCCCACGAGCCGTTCTTCTTCCACCAGCTGCCGAAGCTGTTGATGTCGAAGTAGTAGGTCTTGTTGGTGGTGATGGTGGCCAGGGTGCCGTTCGAGCAGGTCTCCCAGTAGAACTTGATCAGTTGCCCCCCGGCGCTCGAGCGGTGCCGCCACATGCAGATGTGCAGCCACAGCGGCTTCGTGGACGGTTTGCCGCTCACCACGACCCGCAGGTACGCCTTGCCGTCGCGGTAGTTCGCCGGGCTCAGGTAGTTGACCGGCTGGTTGGGCACAGGTCGGATGTAGCTGTCCTTCTGGGCGGTGCCGCTCACCGTGAAGATCGTCCGCTGCATCTCGGCCGGCACGATCGCCGCCTCCGGCACGGCCTCCGTCGGGGAGCCGGCCGGCGTCTCGGCCGGCACGATCGCCGGCTCCGGCAGGGGTTCGGCGGAGGCCGCAGGGGCCGGGAACAGCGCCGAGGCGAGGAGGACGCCTCCGATGCCGGCAAGGGTGAGAACTCGTCGCAGTCTCATGGTCAGCCGCCTTCAACGTATTACACACAACCCGCCGTGGGTTACGAAACGTAACAATAGGACCGCTCCGCGGGGCTGGCAACACGCTTTACGTGGCCGAAACAAGCGGAAATCGACCTTTCGACGTCGAGACGTCGATCGATGCGGCGGCCTGAGCTGGGCCGATCGCCGTTCGCTGTCGACCGGCGGAGCCGGGCCAGATTTTTCGTTTCGACATGTGATGACGAACGCTGTCCGGCCCCAGTAGGATCGATTGCATCGGCTCGGGGCGCGGCGGCGCGGCAGGTTGCCAACCGGGCGAAAGGCGGACATCCGATGCGAACCCTGTTGCGTGCCGGCTTGGTAGTGGTGCTGACCGTTGGTGGCCTTCTCGTGCCCGGTGGCGCAGGGGCGGCCGAGCCGGTGTCGTCCTCTGCCCCCGCCCCCGAGGCGGCTGCACCGGCGCAGGCGCAGATCTTCTCCCACACGGCCCAGATCCGGACCGACCGCCACTTCCGTCCCGTCTTCACCCAGCCGGCCAACTGGGTGGCACCGGTCAACTACCGCGACGGGACGTCCTTCCTGCGGGTGAACGTGAGCGCAAAGCCCACGACCAAGGCCCTCAACGTGCAGATCTGCCTGTGGCGGCACAACGGGCTGCAGAAGTTCTTCTGGGAGACCTGTTCGGACCTCGGCAAGACGATCACCACCAACGGCAGCTACTACTTCGCACTCGGGGCACCCGGCAGGTGGTGGAAGAAGGCCGGCGGGTGGGACTTCACCAAGGCCGCCTCGGACATCCGGCTGATGGTGATCGACCCCGTCACCAAGAAGCTGGTGCAGACGCAGCAGTGCGGTGCGAACTGCTACCCGGGCACGGCGATCCTGGCGCACCTGCCGTTCACCGTGAGCGCAGAGTTCATCGTCGTGGGGGCCGGTGCCCCGCCCACCGCGCCGGCGAGCTGACGGGGTTGCCCGGCGGCGATCTCCACCAGGTGCTGAATCGGGCCACTGCGGTGCGGGGGGTCGCCTCCCGCACCGGGATCGTTCTCGCAGGATGAGTACAACGGCCCGGTAACCCCGGCGGTCCTCGCCCGTAGCATTGGCGGGGTGACCGGCTTCGATGGCGCGCAGCACCCCACGGGCGGGAGACATGCACGCGGCCGGGCCGGCGACGGTTCCGCCGTGGTGGGAGCGCTCGCCGGTGGTGCCTGACTTCTTCGTCATCGGTGCCTACCGGTGCGGCACGACCTCGCTGTACCGGTCGTTGCGCCAGCATCCGCAGATCTTCCTGCCGCTGGAGAAGGAGCCGAACTTCTACGCGGTCGACGGCAACCCCGACGCCAGCGACGTGCTGCGGTCACGCAGCACGGTGAGCGGGGCGGCCTACGACGCCCTGTATGCCGCAGCCGGCCCGTACGAGAAGACCGGCGACATCTCGCCCGAGTACCTCCGCAACCCGCGTGTCGCCCCGCGCCTGGCCCAGGTGGCGCCGAACGCCCCGCTCGTGGCGGTGCTGCGCAACCCCATCGAACGAGCCTGGTCGGACTATCTCCTGCACATCCGCGACGGCAACGAGCGCTGCGATCGCCTGCGTGACGCCCTCGCCGAACAGGCCGAGCGGCAGCTCGTCGACCACCGGGCCGGCCACTATCTCGACTCGGGCTTCTACGCCGCACAGCTGGCGCGCTACTACGCGCTGTTCCCCCGGTCCCAGGTCCAGGTGCACCTCTTCGAGGACCTGATGGCGGACCGGCAGGCCGTGCTCTCCGAGGTGTTCCGCCACGTCGGCGTCGACCCGTCCTTCGCTCCCGAGCCCGAGGCTGCGGTGAACGCCTCGGGCATCCCCGACTCGAAGGCGCTCGCAGCCGTGCTGCGCGCCCGCAAGGTGGTGCGGCCGCTGGTCAACCGGGCGTTGATCGAGCGGGCCCGCCCCGCGTGGGAACGCTTCCTCAGCCGTCGCCTGCGCCGCCCGGTCCTCGACCACGACGACTGGGCGCTGCTGGCGGGCATCTACCACGACGACGTCCTGCGGTTGGGCGACCTGCTCGACCGCGATCTTTCCCACTGGCTGGTGAGGTAACCACATGCTGCTGTCCGAACAGCACAACTACATCTACGTGCACGTGTACAAGGTCGCCGGCCAGTCCGTGAAGCTCGCCCTGCGGCGCTACCACTATCGCTACCTACCGGGACTGCGGACCCCGCTGGCCCATGTGCTGGAGTCGCCGCAGGCGTACACCTTCCGCAGCGTCGAGGCGCACAGCACCGCCGCCCAGCTGCGCGACTGGCTCGGTGAGGAGAAGTGGGACAGCCTCTACTCCTTCTCCTTCGTGCGCAACCCGTGGGACTGGCAGGTCTCGCTGTACCACTTCATCCAGAAGAACAAGTTCAACTACCAGCGTCGCCTGGTGTCCTCGATGTCCTTCGACGACTACATCCGCTGGCGGGTCGAGGAAGACCTGCACCAGCAGGGCGAGTTCATCTTCGATCGCCACGGCAAGCAGCTCGTCGATTTCGTCGGCCGCTACGAGAACCTGTCGGAGGACTTCCAGACCGTGTGCCGCCGGGTCGGGGTCCACGCCGAGCTCCCGCATGTGAACGCCAGCTCCCATGCCTCGTTCCGTAGCTACTACAACGACACCACCGCGGCGCTCGTCGCCGAGGCGTTCGCCCCGGACATCGAAGCCTTCGGGTATTCGTTCGAGTAGCTGCCGGGTCTGTGGCGTATCTCGTGCCAACCCCCGTGGGGAGCCCGTCCGAGGGCGACGACGACCGCGACGGCGTCTCGCCGCTCGACGTCGTCATCGCGCCCGTCGACGGTCCGCGTGGCGGTATGGGCAGCGCGGTGCGCTGGATGGGATCGGTGCAGGTCGGCACCCAGGTCATCCGGGTGCTCGGCACCGTGGGCCTGGCCCGGCTGCTCACCCCGGCCGACTTCGGCCTGGTGGCATTGGTCTCGGTGATCGCCGGCATGTTCGAGCAGGTGCTCGGCGACACCGGCACCACCTCGGCACTGGTGCGCCACGACCGGCTGACCCAGCGGCTGGCCAGCAGCGTGCTGTTCTGGAATCTGATGGTCGGTGCCACCACCACGCTGTTCTTCGTGGTGGCCGCCCGTCCGCTGGCGACGTTGCTCGGCGACGTCGACGCCACCGGGGTGGCGCGGGTCATCGGTTGCCTGGCGTTCGTCAACGCCACCACCTACGTGCAGACCGGGCTGTTCCGTCGGACCCTGCAGTTCAAGAAGGTCGCCACCGCGAACCTGGTGAACGTCAGCGTGACGATGGGTGCGACCCTGGTGCTCGCGGCGCTCGGTTGGGGGGCGTGGGCGCTCGCGGTCGGCACCGTGACCGGCAGCGCCGCCGCGGCGGCGCTGACGTGGATCTGGTCGGACTGGCGGCCGAGCCTGCACTTCTCCTGGAACGACCTCACCCCGATCCGGGGTTTCAGCGCTCGCCTCAGCCTGCAGAACTTCTTCACCTATTCCATCCAGGTCGGGGACCGGTTCCTGGTGGGCCGCCTGCTCGGGGTGACCGACCTGGGCTACTACGGGATGGCGAACCGGCTGCTCAACTATCCGTTGCAGACCTCGGCGCAGACCTTCCGAGAGGTGGTGTATCCCAACCTCGCACGCATCAAGGACGACGACGAGGCCATGCGCACCACCTACCGGCGAACGGTCGGTGGCATCGCCCTGGTCATGGTCCCGCTGTGCCTGACCATCGCCGCGGTGGCCGGCCCGATGGTGCACGTGGTGCTGGGCAGGCAGTGGATACCGGCGATCCCGCTGATCTCCATCATCGCCGTGGTCGGTGCGCTGCAGTCGCTCACCACGACGACCGGGCCGATCTACATCGCCAAGGGCCGGGTGGATCTGTTGTTGCGGTGGAGCAGCTTCAGCTGCGTCGTGTTGCTCGGCTGCTACCTGGTCGGCGCCCGCTGGGGGGTGACCGGCGTCGGGCTGGGGTTCCTGGCCGGGATCACCGTGCTCACCTACCCGGCGTTCCGTATCCCGCTGCGGCTCATCGATGCCCGGCCGTCGTACCTGTTGGGGGCGGTCGCCGGCCCGGTGCTCTGCGCAGTCGCCGGCGCGGGTGCAGCATTCGCCACGGTACGGGCGTTCGCCGCTGCCGATCGGCCCGAATGGGTGGCCCTGCTGGCGGGGCTCGGGGTGTCGGGCGTGGTGACCGTCGGGCTGCTGGCGGTGTTGCGGCCCCCGGCCTGGCGCGACGGGCTGACGGTGCTGATGCGTCGGCGCCGTCCGCCCCGGCCGAGCCGGCAGGATCCGGTGGCCGACACCCCCGCAGCGGAGGAGCGATGACCCCGAACGATGCCGCAGTCAGCGTGGCGGTCTGCGTCCTGACCTACCGGCGGCCCCAGGGGCTGGCCCGGTTGCTCACCGCGCTGGCGCAGCTCGACGTGCGGCCGGAGGTCGGCGTCACCGTGGTGGTGGTCGACAACGACGCCGGAGGGTCGGGCGGGCCGACGGTCGAGGCCTCCCGGCAGGGCCTGCCCTTCCCCGTGGTCTACGTCGTCGAGGCGTCACGGTCGATCTCCATTGCCCGGAATCGTGCGGTACGCGAGGCCGGCGATGCCGACTTCGTCGCCTTCATCGATGACGACGAGTGGCCCGAGCCCGACTGGCTGGGTCAGTTGCTCGACAGCCGGCAGCAGACCGGGGCCGACATCGTCGCCGCCGGGGTCCTGCCGGTGTTCGAGTCCGACCCTGCGGCCTGGGTGGTGCAGGGCGGCTTCTTCGATCGTCGGCGCCACGACCACAACGAGGCGATCCGCTACGCCACCACCAGCAACGTGTTGATCCGCCGGGGGTGCCTCGAGGCGGTCGAGGGTCCCTTCGACGAGGCCTTCGGGCTGTCCGGCGGTGAGGACACCCATCTCTTCGCCCAACTGCGCGAGGCCGGCTGCTCGATCGTGTGGTGTGATCGCGCCGCGGTGCAGGAGCTGATCCCCGACTCGCGGGTGTCGGCCCGCTGGCTGCTGCGGCGCGAGTACCGGCGCGGCCAGACGCTCAGCCTGTCCTTGCGGGCCCGGGGGACGACCCCGCTGCTGGTGGTGCGCCGGGTGGGCAACGGCCTGGGCAACCTCGCGCTCGGCCTCGTCGGCACCGTCGCCGGCCTCCGGCACGGACGGGCCGGGGTGCTGAGCGGGGTGCGACGGATCAACTTCGGGGCGGGCATGTTGACCGGTCTCGCCGGGCTGCGACATCTCGAGTACAAGAAGGTGCACGGTGGCTGACCAGTTGATCGGACCGGATTCGACCTACGTGCGGCTCGCTGCCCGCGGCCTGGCCCGGGAGCTGATCTGGTGGGCGACCTGCCGCCACCGGCAGGGCCCGCAGCGCAACATCTGCCTGTTCGCCACCCGACGCGGCGGCAGCACCTGGGCGATGGAGATGATCGCTGCCAACCGCGGGATCCGGCCGATGAACCAGCCGTTCGAGACGCTCAGCCGCAACCTCACCCTGGCCCAGGCCTTCGAGATCCCGCGTTTCCCCCAGGGCCAGATCACCTCGTTGGGCGAACCGGAAGCGGCGATGCTGGGCAGCTACGTGCGCCGGATGTTCTCCGGCGAGCTCGTCGTCAACGCCCCCCTCCGGTTCTGGCAGACCGGCTTCGAGCGGGTGTCGAACCGTGTGGTCCTCAAGATCACCGACGCCAAGGCGGTCATCGGCTGGTTCGACGAGAACGTCGACGCCGACATCGTCTATCTGACCCGGCACCCGGTGTCGCAGTCGTTGTCGTGCATCCGCAACGGTTGGACGCTGACCACCCGCTCCTACCTGGCCGACCCGCACTTCTGTGCTGCGTTCCTGGGTGCGGCAGAGGGCCGTTGCCGTGACCTGATGGACCACGGCTCCCCGCTCGAGCAGTGGGCGCTGAACTGGGCGGTGGAGAACGTCGCCCCGATGACCCTGCTGCCGGAGCGTCCCGAGTGGCTGCACCTGCGCTACGAGGATGCCGTGCTGCACGCCGAGCGCGAGCTGGCCCGGCTGGCGGGGCGGTTGGGGTTGCAGGACATGGACCGCATGGAGCAGGTCCTGCGCCGGCCGTCGGGGTCGTCGCGGCGGTCCCTCGGCGGGACGCGCGACGCGATCAAGAAGGGCGACCGTGCCGGTGCCGTCGACGGTTGGCGTGCGAAGGTCGGGGCCGAGGACCTCAGCCGCACGGCGGCGGTGCTCGAGCTGGTCGGCATCGATCCGAAGGCCGTGGTCGAACGCTGGTGAGCCGGCGAAACCGGTTCCGTCCGTTCGGCGGCGGAAAAGGGGGTCGGATGGCCGATAGTCACCGACCGTGTGAGCGGCGAGGCTGAGGGTCCATGGCACGGCGCGCACAGGAATCGGACGTCCGACCGGAGAGCGATCCCGGCACCAGTACCCTCACCGTCATGGCGGCTGCCCGGCGGGAGTCCTCCCTCATCGCCGTCCACGACTACTCGGGCCACCCGTTCCAGGTGCAGCTCAGCCGTGAGCTGGCGCGCCGTGGGTACCGGGTGACGCACTACCACTGTCCGTCGTTCTCGACGCCCAAGGGCAAGCTCGAGCGTGACGCCCACGATCCGGACACCTTCCGGGTCGAGCCGGTGAAGCTGCGCCGGCCGTTCGCCAAGTACTCCGGGGCGCGACGGTTCTTCCAGGAGATCGAGTACGGCTGGCGGCTCGGCACCCGCCTACGGCGGCAACGCCCGGAGTTGGTGCTGTCGAGCAACACGCCGCTGCTGGCCGCCGCGGTCCTGCAGACCGTCCTGCTGGCCTCGCGAATCCCGGTGGTGTTCTGGCAGCAGGACGTCTACAGCGTGGCCATGGCCAACCACGCACGCAGCCGGCTGCCCCGCCTCGGCGGTGTCGTGGCCGCCGTGTTCATCGGGGTCGAGAAGCTGCTGCTGCGGACCAGCCGCCGGGTCGTCACCATCAGCGCCGATTTCTCCGGCACCCTCGGCGAGTGGGGTATCGCCCCCGATCGGGTCGACGTGGTCGAGAACTGGGCCCCGCTCGACGAGCTGCCGGTACGTCCGCATCGCAACGCCTGGTCGCACCGCCACGGCCTCGACGACAAGAAGGTGCTGCTCTACTCGGGCACCCTGGGCCTCAAGCATGATCCGTCGTTGCTGCTGGCCCTGGCCGAGGACCTCGAGGACCGGGGCGACGTGCGGGTGGTGGTGGCCTCCGAGGGCCGGGGCGCCGACTGGCTGGCGGAGCACGGTGCGCACCTGAGCTCGTTGCTGCTGCTGGGCTTCCAGCCCTATGAGGACTTGCCCGACATGATGGCCTCCGCCGACGTGCTGGTGGCCCTGCTCGAACCCGACGCCAGTTGCTTCTCGGTGCCGTCCAAGGTGCTGACCTACCACTGTGCCGGCCGGGCGCTGCTCGCCGCCCTGCCGGCGGAGAACCTCGCCGCACGCATCATCGAGCACGAGCACTCCGGCATCGTGGTGTCCCCGGCCGACCACGGCGCCATGGTCGCCGCCGGGCGGAAGCTCATCGACGACGAGGACCTGTGCCGCTCGATGGGGGAGATGGCCAGGAAGTACGCGGTACGGACCTTCGACATCCACACCATCGGTGACCGCTTCGAGGCGATCATCGAGCAGGTGTCCGGCAGCCGTCGGTAGCCGGCAGCGTCATGCACCGACCCTCCCTGCTGTTCCTGGCCATCGGTGGCCTCGCCCTGCTGTGGATGCTCGGGTGGTTCGTCCGGCTCGAACGTCGCAACGAGCGCCACACGATCTTCCTCGTCTTCGTCTCGGTGTACCTCGCCGAGGCGATCCTGGCGTCGCACTCCGCCGGTGTGGCCGTGGGCCTGCTGCGACCGCAGATCGCCGGTCAGGACTTCCGCCTGCCCGACGTGGTGATCGCCCTGGTGGTGGCGGCCCGGTTCCTCGGCCCCTCGAAGGGCGGTCGCATACCGTCCGGTGTCCTGCCGTTGTGCGCCTTCGGGGCCTGGTACGCCACCGCCGTGGTGATCGGCCTGCTCAACCAGTTGCCCACCTCCGAGGTGCTCTTCCAGGGCAAGGCGATCTTCTACGTCCTCGGTGCGGTCGTGGCCGCCGCCGGCGCCGACACCCGTCGGCTCGCCGAGCAGTTGGCGGTCCCCGCCGTGGTGCTCGCTGCCGTCGTCGCCCTCGCCGCCGTGCTGGGCTTCGTGGGCCGGAGCTTCGCCCTTTCGACGCCGGTGCAACGGTTCGATCACCTCGGGGTGCTCAGCAACGACACCGCCTCGGCGTTGATCGTCATCGGGGGGCTGGTGTTGCTGGTCGAAGCGGTTCGGCCGCGCCGCCGCCTGGTGGTCGGGGTGGCCGGGATCGGGCTGCTCCTGGCCCCTCTGGCCGGTGACCACCGGGCCTCGTACCTGGTGCTGGCGGTCGTGCTCGGTGGCGTGGTCCTCGCCGTGCTGGGGCGCACCTGGACCCGTCGTTCGACGATCGGTCGTGCTGCGCTGATGCTGTCGATGAGCGGCGTGCTGGTCTTCGGCATGGCCGCGGCCGCCCTCACACCGCTCGCCGACGTGGTGGTGGCGCGCTTCGACACGGCGTTCGAGGGCGATGCGACGGTCCGCAGCGCCGAGTCCCGGGTGGAGCTCGCCCGCCGGGCGGTCGATCGGATCGCCGAGCACCCGATCATCGGTTGGGGTGCCGGCATGCAGGTCATCCGTACCGGTGAGTACGTCGACGAGGACTACGCGTCCGCCCACAACCTGATGCTCGACCTGACGATGCGCTCCGGCTTGATCGGCCTGCTGCTGTTCCTGGTGGCACTGGTCAACACGGAGCGCATCGGGGTGCAACGCTGGCGCCGTGACGAGGACAACCGGACTGCGGCGGTCTGCCTGGCGGCGACACTGGGTGTTGCGGCGGTCGTGACCAAGGCGATGGTCGAGCCGGCGCTCGACAAGTACCGGCTCAGCATGCTGGTCGGGCTGTGCGCCGGGCTCATCCTGTTCGCCGACCGCCGGCCCGTGGACACCACCACCACCGCCGAGCGCGCGGCGCGGCCCCCCTTGATCCGCCCGTTCCCGCCGCTGTTGGCCGACGCCACGGTCGCCGAGCCAGGAGTGTCACGGCCATGAACAACGGGATCGCGACCACCACGGACGGCCGGCGTGCGGCCGGAACGACTTCGGCCGTGCACGAACGTTCACAGGACGAGGAGCCGACGAGCGAACCGATGCCCGCCGACGTCGCCCTGTGCGTGATCACCTTCCGCCGGCCCGAGGGCCTGGCACGGCTGCTCGATGCGCTCGGACGGCTCGAGGTGCCGGCCGCGGTGCGGCTGTCGGTCGTGGTGGTCGATAACGATCCTGCGGGCAGCGCCCGTGCGGTGGTCGATGCTGCGGTCACCCCGCTGGCGCACCCGCTCCGCTACGTGGTCGAGCCGGCGCGGGGCATTCCCCTGGCCCGGAATCGTGCGCTGCAGGTGGCGTTGGAACTGCAGCCGCAATTCATCGCCTGGATCGACGACGACGAGCACCCCGAGCCGGACTGGCTGCGCAACCTGTGGGAGACCCAGAACGCGACCGACGCCGACGTGGTGATGGGCCCCGGCGTGCCCTCCTTCGAGCCGGGAACCCCGGCGTGGATCCAGGAGCCGGGCCTGTTCGATCACGTCCACTTCCAGACCGGCCGGGACTTCCCGTACTTCTACGCCCGCACCAGCGGCATCCTCGTCCGGGCGTCGGTGGTCCCCGCAGAGCGCTTCGACGAACGACTGGCCCTCACCGGGGGCGAGGACCGGCTGTTCTTCACCCGGATCCACCGCGCCGGTGGCCGGTTCGTGTGGGACGACCGGGCCGTCGTGCACGATCACATCCCCCGCAGCCGGGCCACCTCGGGCTGGTTGATCCGCCGCTGGTACCGCACCGGCGTCACCCGCAGTCTCACCATGGTCTATCTCGACCGTCCCGGGGCGCTGCGCCGGGCGCGTCGGGTACTGGGCGGTCTGGCGATGGCCGGCGGCGGTCTGGTGCGCACCCTGGTCGGCGTGCGCCGCGGCCGTACCGAGGTGCTGCGCCGCTGGCGGATCGTCATGTTGGGCCTCGGTGCGGCGGCGGGCGCACTCGGCATTCGCTATGAGGAGTATCGCTCGGTCCATGGAAGCTGAAGCCGGACAATCACCCGCCACGCCGACCGGGGCCGAACGGCCCGAGGTCATCTTCATCCTGGGCATGCTGCCGCGCACCGGCACGAACCATCTCGCCGACCTGTTCGAGTTGCACCGCGACGTGGCGGTGCTCAAGCCGGTCTTCGAGGACCACCTGGTCCGGTTCAGCCCGCTGCTGACCACCTACGTGGACGAGGTGACCCGGCACTGGTCGCCCGAGTGGGAGGTGCCTGCCGACGAGCCGGCGAAGCTGCTGGCCGAGATCGGCGGTGGCGTGGTCCGTTGGATCCGTTCGCCGTACCCCGGCAAGACCGTCGTCACGAAGATGCCGAGGGTCGAGAACGTCGGCCGCTTCTTCGACCTGTTCCCGAACTGTGGCCTGGTGATCCTCACCCGTGACGGTCGCAGCGTGGTGGAGTCGGGGGTACGCAGCTTCGACTGGCCCTACGAGTTCGCCTTCCGGATGTGGAACAACGCCGCGGAGGAGGTCCTGCGCTTCCGCGAGGCCAACGAGGACCAGCCCCGGCTGCAGATCGTGCGCTACGAGGACCTGATCGACGACGAGAGCACCGTCATGGCCCGCCTGTTCGGGGCGTTCGGCCTCGACCCGCAGGGGTTCAACCCGGCGGCGGTGGAGGAACTGCCGGTGCGCGGGTCGTCGCTGCTGGCCGAGAGCGGCTCGTTGCACTGGGACCCGGTGGCCCGGCCCGACGGGTTCGATCCCCGGGAGCGTTGGCGGAGCTGGGACCAGCATCTGCACCGTCGGTTCAACGCCGTGGCCGGCGCCGCGCAGCAGGACCTGGGCTACGCGGTGGAGCCGAGCGCCGGTGGGGACTCGGTGACCGAGCGCGCCGCCTCGCTGCAGGGCTCTGCTCTCGCCCGCTGGCGGGAGACCAAGGCCAGCCTGCGTCGGATGCGCCGCGTCGTGACCCGGACCTGGTGGTGACGGCGGTCCGAGGATGACGACGGTTCGGGATGACGGCGATCCGGTGATGACGGGGACATGGACCAGGCGGCCCGTTGACGGCGTCGGACCGTTCGGTACGTTGGCGGAGCGGGCGATGGCACGGGCACGGAGGAACGGGCGATGACCACAGCACGGGTGTCGATCGGCCTGCCGGTCTACAACGGTGAGAACCTGGTTGCGGAGGCACTCGAGAGCCTGGTGAGCCAGACCTTCGAGGACCTCGAGATCGTGGTCGCCGACAACGCGTCGACCGATCGGACCCTCGAGATCGTGCGCGAGTTCGCCGCACGCGACCCGCGGATCATCGTGTTGAGCAGCGACCGCAACCGCGGTGCGGCGTGGAACTACAACCGGGTGCTCGATGCCTGCAGCGGGGAGTACTTCCGGTGGCAGGCCCACGACGACCGGGTGCTGCCGACCGCCACCGAACGCTGCGTGCAGGCGCTCGACGACGATCCCGGAGCCGTTCTGGCCCATCCCTACACCCGGCTGATCGAGGCGTCGGGCCGGTTGGTGCGGGACTACCCCGACGATCTCGGTGCGGTCGGTGACGACCCGGCCGCCCGGTTGCGTTCGACCGTCCAACGGCTCACGTACTGTCATCCGGTGTTCGGCCTGGTGCGCCGCGACGCGCTGCAGCGCACGGCGCGTATCGCCCCCTTCGTCGGGTCGGATGTGACGCTGCTGTACGAGTTGAGCCTGTACGGCCGCTTCGCCGTGGTGCCCGAGTACCTCTTCGTCGCCCGCCAGGCGAACTCGATCCGGGCCAACCCGACCAAGCGATCGCTGACCGCCTGGTTCGACCCGGACCGGTCGCGACGTCCCCCGGTGCCCGTCGACCATGCCTGGGCCACGGCCGTGGCGATCGCGCGTGCGCCGCTCGGCGGGGCCGACAAGGCCCGGTGCGCCGCGGTGCTGGCCACGGTGTGGCCGCAGGAGTACGGTCGGCGGGTCCGCCGTCGGCGCCGGCGTGAACGGCTCGCCGCCCAGCCGGCCGGCGTGAACCCCGCGGTCTGATGGCGCCGCGGCGTTGCCTGTGGCTGTCGGCCGAGCTGCCGGAGCGGCCCCGCAACGGCGGGCATGTCTACTCGCGCGGGCTGCGCGAGGGGCTCGCTGCGGCCGGGATGCGGGTCGAGGTGATGGGCCTCGGCCCCGATGACGGCGACGAGGGCCCTGGCGTCATTCGGCGTGCCGTACCCGGCGGTATGCGCCCGTGGTTCGGCAGCGTCGTCTCGCCGCTCCCCAACCTCAGCTACATGCCGGCCACCTCGGCCTATCAGCTGTCCGTCGACGTGGCGCGACGCGAGGGCGGCTGGGACTTCGTGGTGGTCGACCATCTGCAGATGGCCTGGGTGCCGAAGCGGTGGCCCGAGCTCGGCCTGGCCCAGGGCGGTGTGCCGTTGGTGTTCGCCACCCAGAACCACGAGGAGAGCGTGCGCCTCGCGGTGGCGGCGGGTCAGTCGCGGCGCTCCCCGAAGGGTGTGATCCTGCGGGCGGATGCCCGTAAGGCGGTGGCGTCGGAGCGCCGGATGGTGGCTGCCGCCGACCTGGTGACCGCCATCACCGATGCCGACGCCGAGGCGTTCGCCTCCGGCTCACCCGGTACCCCGGTGGTGGTGCTGCCGCCCGGCTACGTCGATCCCCGGGTGATGCCGGTTCCTGCGGCGGCACGGTCGCGCCGGGTGGCGATCGTGGGCAGCTTCGACTGGCATGTGAAGGCCGCGAACTTCCGTCAGTTCGTCCGAGCGGCCGACCCGGTCTTCGCCGCGGCAGGGATCCGGCTCAGCGTGGTCGGACGGGTGCCCGACGACGTCGCGGCCGAGCTCGGTCCGTTGCAGGCGACGGAGTTGCTGGGCTGGGTCGACGATCTCGCGGCGGTGCTGGGGGACTGTCGCGTCGCCGTCGTGTCCGAACCGGACGGCGGCGGGTTCAAGATGAAGGCGCTGGACTACCTGTTCCATCACGTGCCGCTGGCGGTGACCCGGGGCAGCGTCGAGGGAATCGACCTCGCGGACGGGCGGGCCGTGGCCCGGGCCGATGACGCCGAGGCGCTGGCCCGGGCCATCGTCGCCTGCATCGACGACACCGACCGTCTCGACGCGGTGGCCGCTCGGGCCTATCGCTGGGCCGTCGACCGCTTCGACTGGGCGGCCACCGGGCTGGCGCTGGCGCAGGCGGTCGAGGACCGGTTCCTGGCCCGCTCGACGGCCTGATCCCACGCCGGGCCCGGTGCTTGCAGACCGCCCTTCCGGGCGGCTGTCCGGCCGATTCCCGGCGCGTTCCCCACTATTGGGGGAATGGGAGTGGGTCCGGAGTCACGGAAGCACCCCATCGTTACCCTGATTCCAACGGCATGCGCACCCCGGCTCGGAGGGGTGCACACCCGGTTCCTGCCCTCGGGCGGGGACGGCCGGCGGAAAAAGGCGGACAGGTATGGGTCATCCCGACGGTGGACACGTCGAGTCGAGTTCCGGCAGCTGGCTTCGGACCGCCGGAAGGCGGTCGGCACGGCTGCTGGCGGTGGCGCTGCTGGCCGCAGGGGCGATCCTGGTGCAGACCGTCGTGGCCAATGGCGAGGAGCTTCCGACCCGCGAGCAGCCGGCCGGAACGCTCGGGATGCGGGTGAGTGGCGGCAAGTTCAGCCGGGTCCGCTTCGATGCCGCCGAACGGTGGCTCGGCCGTCCGATCTCCTGGACGACGTTGTTCGCCGACCGGGCGTCGCCCACGGCGATGGTCGCCTCGGTCTGGGGCGAGATGGTCAACCCGGCCGGATCGCTGCCGGAGTTGGCGCGCCGTCTCGACGTGGTCATGACCGTCCCGCTGGCGTTCGGCACGGGTTCGTCCCGGGACGAGGCCGGCCGCGCGGCGATCCGGGCCAAGCTGCAGGAGACCGCAGCAGGGGCCTGGGACGAGCAGTACCGGGCCGTGGCCCGCAACCTCGCGGTCGGCGGGTACGGCGATGCGGTGATCCGACTCGGTCACGAGATGACCGGACCGTTCTACCCCTGGTCGTCGCAGGGCAATGCGGACGCGTACATCGCGGCGTTCCGTCACGTGCACGACGTGATGGCCGAGGTCGGGCCACAGCTGCGTTTCGAGTGGAACGCCGCCCGCAACACGTTCGCCGAGTTCGGGCCGCCGTCCTATCCCGGAGACGCCTACGTGGACGTGATCGGCATCGACACGTACTACAACCCGTTGAAGGGCGACCCGGTACCGCTCTCCGAGGACGTGTGGAACCGCCGGTACCTCAAGGTGCTCAACGCCCACCTGGCTTTCGCCAAGTCGCACGGCAAGCCGGTGAGCTACGCCGAATGGGCCACCGGCGGCGTGGACGACCCGACCTACGTCCAGCGGATGCGCGGCTGGTTCGCCTCGCTGCCCAACGCCGGCCCTGGTCGGCTGCTCTACCAGTCCTACTGGAACGTGACCAAGGACCACTACGACCTGGCGCAGTTGCCCCGCAACGCCATGGCGTTCCGGGCGGCCTTCGGTGCGGCCCGCCCGTCGGGCCCCCAGAGCTTCTTCGCCGTCGAGGACGACGGTACCGACCCCGCCGGGACCCGACCGCCGCCGACGTGGACGTCCTCGCCCGCATCGACCACCGTGCCGCCTGCGACCACGGTGCCGCCTGCGACCACCGTGCCGCCGGTGACCACGACGATCGTCGGGGGAGCGGGTCCCCGCATCCTGCTCGATGACGAGGTGAGCCACAGCACCGAGCGGACCGTGGAGGTCCCGCTGGCCGATCCGATCGACTGGACGGGTCCGGCTTCACTTCGTGACGCCTCCTTCCGGGTCGGTGCCGAGGTGACCGATCGGCGCTACGACGGTCCGGTCGACCTGCAGATCTGCTTCTGGCAGGACGACCGTGCGGCCCAGGCATGCGCCCGGCCGGTCCGGCTCGACGGTGCCGTCACCCAGGCCGAACTCGCCCCGACCAGCGACTGGTGGACCGGCGACGGTTGGCGGTGGGACCGCCCTGCGGAGACCATCCGGGTGCTGTTCAAGGATCCCGAGACGGGCACGTTGCTGAACGAGCAACGGTGTGGTTCGGCGTGCTTCAGCCGTGGGGACCTGCCGGCTGGGGTCCTGCTGAGCGCCCGTGTCTGGGTGGTGGCCACCCCGGCCGCAGGCTGACAACGCGTCGCGAGCCGCCACGGCCTTGCTAACGTCAGGGGTGGGTCGAACGTCCTGCTCGTGTCAGCGAGACCGGGCGACGGTCGGCGGCGATGCAGGCGGGCGGGCAGGCGATGCGGGAGCGGACTCGCGCGGGGATTGCGCGCAGGGGCGCGGTCCGGCGGTGGAGTGTTCGGGGTTCGGCGCTCGTCGTCGTCCTCGCCCTTGCCGTGGTGACCATGGCGACCGTGTCGGGTTCCCGTGCGGTCGACGCGGCCAGTGGCCCGGCGACCCTCGGGATGCGCACGGCCGGCGGTTCGCCCACGGCGGAGCGCTTCGCTGCCGCCGAGGCCTGGTTGCGCCGTCCGCTGGCATGGACCGTGGCCATGACCGACCGGGACAGCCCGTCGGCCATGCGCAGCTCCACCTGGGCGCAGCTCGGACGGTCCGACGCGTTGCTGCCCCGCCTGGCGGACCGGCTCGACCTCGACCTGACCGTTCCGCTGGCGTTCGGCTCCGGCTCGGCCCGCGACAGTGACGGCCGGGCGGCGATCCGCGAGAAGTTGCTCGAGACCGCGTCCGGACGTTGGGACGCCGATTACGCCTTCGTGGCGGACATGCTCGCTGCGTCCGGCTACGGCGACGGCGTCGTCCGTCTCGGCCACGAGATGACCGGCCCGTTCTACCCGTGGTCCGCCCAGGGCAATGGTGACGCCTACATCGCGGCCTTCCAGCACGTGCGCGACGTGATGCGGGCCGAGGCCCCGGGTCTGCGCTTCGAGTGGAATGCCGCCCGGAACACCTTCATCGCCCACGGGCCCTCCGCCTATCCCGGGGACGACTACGTCGATGTGATCGGGCTCGACGTGTACTACGAGCCGACCAAGGGCGACCCGGTCCCGCTCGACGACGCCGCATGGGCCCGGCGGTTCCAGCCGGTGCTGCAGGCCCACCTCGACTTCGCCGTGATGCACGGCAAGCCCGTCAGCTATGCCGAGTGGGCCAGCGGCGACATCGACGAGCCGCGCTTCGTCGAGCGGATGCACCAGTGGTTCACTGCCCTGCCTGCCGTCGGGCCGGGCCGGCTGCTGTACCAGTCCTACTTCAACGTGAACCGCTCGACCTACGACCTGGCGGGCTATCCCCGCTCGGCCTGGGCCTACCAGCGCCTCTTCGGGGTGGTCGCCGATGGCACGCCGATGTACACCGGGACCGGGTCCGACGAGGTGCTGCACCTGTACCGCAGCGGTACCGAGATCGGGACGATGACCCTGGCGAGGGTGAGTTCCGCCGGAGACACCGTGGTCCGTCCCCGTGCCGCCGGGGTTGCCGGCGGGCCGGAACCTGCCGGGTTCCGTCTGGGTACGACCGAGCCGGTCCTGCTCGACCTGAGCACCACGGCGACGTACTCCGGTCCGATCTCGGTGTGCCTGCGC
This sequence comes from uncultured Acidimicrobiia bacterium, assembly GCA_903921205.1. GTDB lineage: Bacteria > Actinomycetota > Acidimicrobiia > Acidimicrobiales > CAIXPF01 > CAIXPF01. The sequence continues at coordinate 26,531 of CAIXPF010000197.1, forward strand.
TTCGCCCCCGAGGGGTTCGACCCTGTGCAGACTCCCCAGATGCTGGCCGCCGACGGCACGACCGGAACCGGGGCGTGGGAGAACGTGACCCGTGCGCTCGACCGGGCCGGCGGCGTGGTGTGCGGGGCGCCGCCGAGCGTGGCGACGCTGGCGATCGGGACCGGCTTCGACACCGCCCCGGATGCCGCCGACGTGGTCGCGTCGCTCGGCGAGGACACCGCAGCCGAACTGACCCTCCGGGCGACCGACCGCGACGGCGACGATGTCGTCTTCGAGGTCGGTGAGGCCTCCTCGGGCACGGTCGGGGTGCCGTCGCCGTCGACCTGCAGCGGCACCTATCCCCGGGTGTGCACCGCCACCGTGGCGTACCGGCCCGACGCCGACTTCTTCGGCGCCGACGGGTTCTCGGTGCGCGCCGGCGACGGCAGGGCGTGGTCGCACGCCGCACGGGTGTCGCTGCGTGTCGAGGCGAGCCCCGACCTGCCCCGGGCGAACGCCGGCGAGGTGCGCACCGCGGAGGACGCCGCTGCGGTGCTCTCCCTGTCCGGACGTGACCCCGACGGGGGGAGCCTGGCCATCGAGCTCGTGGACGGCCCGCAGCATGGATCGGTGGGGCTTGCCGTAGCGCCGTCGTGTCACACGGTGCTCGCCACGACCTGCACCGCCGAGGTGCGCTACGTCCCGGCTGCGGACTGGTCGGGGACCGATGCGTTCACCTGGGCGGCGCGCACGGTGACCGGTGCGGTGACCGCGTCCGTACCGGTGTTCGTCGAGCCGGTCAACGACGCACCGAGCTGTGCCGCGGTGACCCTCGGCGCCCCCGAGGACGGTGTGGGGGAGGTGCCGCTGCAGTGTGCCGACGTCGACGGCGATCCGCTGGGCTACCGGCTGGTGACGGATGCCGGGCACGGGTCACCGGCGATCGCCGGATCACAGCTGAGCTATCGGCCGCAGCCCGACTTCCACGGTGCCGATGCGTTCACCTATGCGGCCTTCGACGGGCTCGTCAGCTCGGTGCCGGCCACGGTGGGCGTCACCGTCGCCCCGGTGCAGGACGTCCCGCAGGCCGACGATGTCCGGGCCACGGTCGTGGAGGACGTCGTGGGCCCCGTGGTGCTCGGGGGCACCGACGCCGATGGTGAGGCACTCGCCTTCGAGATCACCTCGCCGCCGACCCACGGCACGCTCGACCCGGTCGGCGCGCCGGGCTGCAGCGGGACCGGCCCGAGCGTGTGCCGGGCGTCGGTCCTCTACCGGCCGGAGGCGGGCTACGACGGGCTCGACGCCTTCCGCTACCGGGTGAGCGACGGGATCGGCAGCTCGGAGGAGCGCACGGCGACGATCGAGGTCACCGCAGTGCTCGACCCGACGACGCTCACGGCGGTGGTGCCGGCCGTCGATGCCGACGGCAACGGGTTCAGCACCGTCTCGGCCACGCTGGCCTCGCCCGATCCCACCTGTATCGCCGCCCAGTCGCTGCAGGTCGAGGCGTCCGCCGACGGCACCACCTGGACCGTGGTCGCCACCGCCCGTACCGGCGCCGACGGCCGGGCCGTGGCCGAGGTCGCATTCGCACCCGGGGTGTTCGAGGTGCGGGTGCGTTTTCCGGGCAACGCCGGCTGCGCGGCAAGCCTCGACCGGTCCTCGCCGCTCGCCGTCGGCGTGCCGGGTGACCGCGTGCTCGGCGGCGGCTGGTACCGGTCGCCGCTGTCGTCGGTCGTGCGGGCCGGCTTCGGCGTCACCGTGCCGGGTCCGTCGGGTCTGCCGACTCCGGCGAGGTCCACCGCCACGTCCGGCGGTTCGCCCGGCGCGCTGCTGTGGATCCAGCCCGGCGTCCTCCGCCTGCGCAGTACGTCGATCGACACGGTCCGCCCGGCGCCGTCGTGCAACACGGCGCGCTATCGCCGCTGCACCGTGATCACCGGCAAGGCGCTGGTCTCCCGATGGCGGCCCGACGCAGCGGAACCGGACGGCGGTACGTGGTCGGGCGGCACCGGTGTGGCCTTCACCGTCACCGTCGGCGACGGGGGCAGCGGCTCGAGCTGTGCCGGGGCCGTCTGCTCCCCGGTGGACCGACCGGACGGCTTCGCGGTGAGCGTGTCGCCCAAGCTGTTCAGCGGCCAGGGCACTCCGGCGATGCTGCTCGGCGGGTCGTTGTCGCTCGGCTGATCCGGACCCGCCCACCCGCAGCAGCGGCTCCGGGTGGACCGGTACAGGTGGACGGGTCCAGGCGGACGGGTACGGCAGGGCCCTTCGATGCCGGGTTGGGAGAAATGGTCCCTACCGCTGCGACGGGCCGATCCCTACGGTGGTGACACCTGCTCGCGCGGCGCTGAGCGAGGGGTCCGAGCGGACGAATCCGTCGGAAGTGCTAACGGTCGGGGACCGATCGGCCGAAATACTCCGTAGGAGGAACGATCACGATGCGAGTTCTCGTTGCAGGCGGTGGCGGTTTCATCGGCGGGCATCTGGTCCGCCGGCTCTTGGACGAGGGCCATGCGGTTCGTGCCATCGACCTCAAGCCGATGGACGAATGGTGGCAGGTCCACCCCGGCGCCGAGAGCCTCGACCGGTTCGATCTGCGCCGTCTCGGCCCGTGTGAGGCCGCCGTCGACGGGGTCGACCACGTGTACAACCTCGCGGCCGACATGGGCGGCATGGGGTTCATCGAGAACAACAAGGCCGCCTGCATGCTCAGCGTGATGATCAACACGCACCTGCTCGAGACCTCGCTGGCGGCGAACGTGCAGCGGTTCTTCTACGCCAGCTCGGCCTGCGTGTACGCCGCCGAGCACCAGACCGATCCCAACGTCACCGCACTGCGCGAGCAGGACGCCTACCCGGCCCAGCCGGAGGACGGCTACGGCTGGGAGAAGCTGTTCTCCGAGCGGATGTGCCGTCACTTCCGTGAGGACTTCGGCCTCGAGACCCGGGTCGCCCGCTATCACAACGTGTACGGCCCCAACGGCACCTGGAAGGGTGGCCGTGAGAAGGCTCCGGCGGCGATCTGCCGCAAGATCGCCATGGCCGAGCTGACCGGTGACACCGTGATCGACGTGTGGGGCGACGGGCACCAGACCCGCAGCTTCATGTTCGTCGACGACTGTGTCGAGGGCACCCGACGGTTGCTCGACTCCGACATCATCGAGCCGCTCAACGTCGGCTCGTCCGAGCTGGTCTCGATCAACCAGCTGGTCGACCTGGTGGCCGACATCGCCGGCATCAGCGTGACCCGTCGTCACGACCTCAGCGCGCCGCAGGGCGTGCGGGGCCGAAACAGCGACAACACGCTGATCCTGGAGAAGATGGGCTGGGAGCCCTCGATCAAGCTGCGTGACGGCCTGACCCGCACCTACGACTGGGTCCGGGCCCAGGTCCGGGCGGAGCTGGCCCGGGTCTGACCCCGCCGGCGCGTGCTGCGCCGTCCACTCCGAGCACTCCTGAACACAGCCCGCCGGTTCTCCGGCGGGCTGTGTTCTGTTTCCGGTCCGTAACAATCCGGCGGCGCAGATCGGCGCCGGCCACCGGCACCCACGTTCGCGGGGTCGCAACCCGGCCGCCTACCGCCTGATCCGCACGGTTCGTGTGGGCGACACCGCGTGTCGTGGTGGAACGTCTGCGCCGCGTGACCGCTGGACCGGTGCTGCCCCTCGCCGATCGTTACACCTCGTCATCTGACCCGATTCTGGTCTTTCGGCCCGACCGAGTTGGCTTTAGCTGGTCGGTACACTTCGGGGCAACTTCAGCCCGGCGGAGCGAAACCGGCGGGCGTTGACTTCGGTGTGCGGGCACCAGTGGGTCGGTTTCCCTGTATCGGCGGACGAGCCCGTCGTGGAGGATGGACCCGGTTCCACGGCGGGACAGCGATGAGGCGGACAGTTCATGGCGACATTTGCGACCAGACGGTCGGCGCTCCTGCGTCACCTGGGCATGGCGGGTCTGGTACTCGCGGTGCTCAGCCTGTCGCTGATCACCGCAGCGGTGAAGAGCGAGCCGGCCGGCGCGGGCATCTACTTCAACGACGTCGAGTACACCTACAAGGAGTACTGGGCCAGCCACGCCTCCTTCACCGCCGGCTGTGGTGAGCATGCGGTCTCCGGCAGCAGCTGGTACGTCGAGCCGCTGAACTGCGCGAAGTCGATCACCCTCACCATCCCCGACAACGTGCAGGGCGCGATCGCCGCGGTGCTCTACGTCGACCTGTGGCGCAACGGCACCGCCCGCTCGGCGCGCCTCAACATCAACAATGGCCCGGAGATCCGCCCCGAGCGGGGCAGCCAGGACAGCCGTGACCCGTACACCACGCCGATCCCGTTGACGCAGCTCCGGCAGGGGGCGAACACCATCACCCTGCAGGAGACCACCGGTGCCTATCACCTCCATGACCTGATGGTCCGGGTGTACTACAGCCCCACCCAGCCGCTCATCGCCGGGCCGGGCAGCGACGTCACGCCGCCGAGCGGGTCGCTCGATCTCATCAGCGCCGGCGGCACCAACCGCACCCCGGCCGAGGGCGGGACCCTCAACGTCGACAACAACCAGATCACGCTGTCCGCCAGCGCCAACGACGCGGCCTATGTCGAGTTCCACGGCTACTACGACGGCTTCGACGAGGACAACGACGGCCAGACCCGCGACTGGCACAACTTCACCCGGAACAACTGGGGCCCGGGTGGGACGCTGGCCAAGGCGACCGGTGCCACCATCGGCCACATCGGCACCGACAGCGTTGCCCCCTACCAGGTGACGTGGAACCTCCCCGAGGTCAAGAACCAGCCCGGGGTAAAGTTCAAGGTGCGCATCGTCGACAGCGCCGGCAACGTGCGCGAGGCCCCGGGTGGTGTCTCGGCGCCGTTCACGCTCGCCAGGTCCTATCTGGTGGAGAACTACACGATCCCGAACTTCGACGACGCCGGCATGTTCTTCAACGGCACGGCGCCGCAGCTCGCGACGCGGGCCATCACGTTGCCGTCCGATCTCAGCAACGTCAGCCGCGCGTACCTCCTGGGCAACTTCTGGGGGAACCCGGGCATCTCGCTCAACGACAACACCTACTTCCGGGCCTTCACGAACTCGGAGGACACCTGGCAGACCTCGAAGCGCGAGCTCGCCGTCAGCCAGTTGAAGCCCGGGGTCAACACCATCCGGTACAGCTTCGTGCCGCCGGGGTTCGGCCAGCTGATCGAGAAGCCCGGCCCGATGGTGGTCATCCACCGCACCGCGCCGGCCGGCTCGCCGGCCATCACCACCCAGCCGGTGGCGACGGTGGTCAGCCAGGGCCGTCAGGCGACCTTCACGGCCACCGCGTCGGGAGCGCCCGATCTTGCCTACCAGTGGCGCAAGAACGGGGTGGCGATCCCCGGGGCGACCGACCTCTCCTACACGACCCCGCCGTTGCAGCCCGCCGACAGCGGCAGCGCCTACAGCGTGGTGGTGACCAACGGGCTGGGCTCGGCGACCAGCAGCGCGGCCAAGGCGACCGTGCTGCCGACCGGTGTGGCCACCGGGCCGTGGTGGAACGCCGGCTGGGATTTCCGGGTGCCGGTGACGGTCTCGCCCGGTGACACCGCCCGTACGAACAAGATGGTCGAGGTCCTGCTCAACTTCACCGAGCTGATGCGTACCGCCGGGAGCGGCGGGCCGAGCTTCGATCCCAACTCGGTGCGGGTGGTCGAGGTCGACGGGTCGGGCAACGTGATCGACGCCGACGTGGCCCGCCAGGTCGACCCGGCCGAGGGCTACGACGCCGCGACCAACGCCAAGGCCAACGTCATCTTCCTGATGACCGGCACGACGAACCCCGAGACGTCGCGCACGTATCACATCTACTTCGACAAGACGAGCAAGAACATCCCCGCCCCGACGGTGGCGCCGCTCGTCACGGTGACCGACAACGTGGTCGACCGGGGATTCCCGGCCTACCAGTTCAACGGCCAGGGATCGACCTGGGTGTACCACAAGGAGGGCGGCGGCTTCGCCAAGCTGCTCGACGCCCAGGGTCTCGACTGGATCGACTGGACGCCGGCGACCGGTGCCGCGGGTGACTACCGCGGGGTGCCCAACGCCGTCATGCCCGGCAACGGCGGGTTCTTCCACCCCGGTCGTGCCGGCGCCGGCACCTCGAGGATCGTGTCGAGCGGCCCGTTGAAGATCACCATCGAGACCGAGAGCTCCGACAAGCTCTGGGTCGCCCGCTGGGAGGTCTACCCGACCTACGCCACCTTCAGCATGGTGCGGGCGGCCAAGCTCTTCTGGTTCCTCTACGAGGCCGTACCCGGCGGTACGTTGGACTTCAACGGCAACGACGTCGTGGTCCGCTCCGACGGCGTGTCGGTGAACATGGACGGGACCTGGCACACCGACCTCCCGGGCCAGGAGTGGGCGTACGTCGGCGACAAGGCCAAGGGCCGCTCCTTCTACGTGGCGCACCACCAGGACGAGGGCTCGGTCGAGTCGTACTGGTTGCTCCAGAACCAGATGCCGGTGCTCGGCTTCGGCCGCGGTGGCAACGCCCTGAACGAGTCCTTCCTCGATCCGACGGTCAACGGCCAGCCGCAGACCTTCACGGTGGGCCTGGTCGACTCGACCGACTTCTCGGTCGCCGGCAACGGCATCCGGGCGGCCTACCGGCCGCTCGTGCTGCAGACCGGTGGCGCCGAGTTCAACGGGGTGTTCACCGGGCTGCGCAGCGACGACTTCTCCAGCGGGTCGCTGAACCCGATGTGGACCGTCTACGACCCTGCCGGCGACACCGCCGTCAGCACCACCGGCACCGATGTGCAGCTCGCCATTCCCGGCGTGGGCACCCATGACCTGTGGACCGGCCGGAACAAGGCCCCGCGCCTGCTCCAGGCCGTGTCCAACGGTGACCTCGGGATCGAGGCCAAGTTCAACTCGAGCCCGACGCAGCGCTTCAGCGGCCATGGCCTGGTGTTCCAGGCAGATGCCAACAACCTGATCCGCTTCGGGGTCGAGAACACCGGCACGACGACGCGGGCGACGGCCACGGTCATGGTCAACGGCCAGGCGCAGATGCTGCAGGCCAAGTACCTCGAATCCGGTGTTCCGCAGTACCTGCGGGTGCTCCGTACCGGGAACTCGTGGGTGTTCGGTCGCTCCTTCGACGGCGTCAACTGGATCAGCCTGCCGCCGGTGACCTTCTCCCTGGTGGTGAGCACCGCCGGCGTCTATGCGCTGTCCCACGGCACCCCCGGCCCGGCCTACACCGCGTCGCTCGACTACATCGAGAACTACGCCCAGGCGCCCATCGTCGATGACGCACCGAAGATGAGCAATGTCGTCATCACGCCGAAGGCCCACCGGGCCGTGGTCTCGTGGACCACCAACGTGCCGGCCACGACCACGGTGCGGCACGGCTCGTCGGCGCTCGTCACGAAGAGCGCCGAGGACGTCACGCCAACGACCAACCACCAGGCCACGGTGGACTTCCTGGCCTGCAACACGCCCTACTACCTCCAGCCGGTCTCCGCGGCGGGCGGGGTGACGACGGAGGGCACGGTCACCCTGTTCACCACGACGGCGTGTCCCGAGGCGTTCTCCGACGATTTCTCGGGGCCGGTGGCCGATCCACGATGGACGAGCGTCGACCCGCTCGGCGACACCATGACCGCCCGTACCGGGACGAACGCCCTGTTCTCGATCCCGGCGGCGGTCGATCACAACCTCTACGCCGGCGCCAACCGGGCCCCGCGTCTGCGCCAGGACGGTCCCGAGGGGGACTTCTCCGTCGAGGCCAAGTTCGATTCGGTGCTCACCGCCCGCTACCAGATGCAGGGCATCGCCGTGGAGCAGGATGCCGACTCGTTCCTGCGGGTGGAGATCCACCACGACGGCACGGGTCCCAAGGCCTATGTCGTCGCCGTGATCGACGGGTTGGCCACCACGCTGCTCAACCCGGTGACCTTGCCGGCGAGCACCTCGCACCATCTGCGCCTCGCCCGTGTCGGCAACGCCTGGACCGTGCGCCACTCGGTGAACGGCACCACGTGGAACACCGTCGGCACCTTCGACCTGTCGTTGCGTTCGACCTACCTGTCCCCGTACATCGGCACCACGTCCACCGGTGGTGCGTCGACGCCGGCGTTCGTGGGGTCGATCGACTACTTCTTCAACACGGCGACCCCGATCGTGCCGGAGGACGGCGGTGCCGGCCCGGACACCACTGCGCCGGTCATGAGCAGCATCGTCGCCACCAGCAACCCGGCCAATCCCCAGGAGGTGACGGTCACCTGGACCTCGAACGAGCTCGCCTCGAGCCGGGTCGAGTGGGGTCTGACGACCGCCTACAGCCTGCCGGTGGTGACCGACAACACCGCCGTGCTCGCCCACAGCGCCAAGCTGTCGCCGATCTCCTGCGGCAAGACCTACAACTTCCGGGTCGTCGGCAACGACGCCGCCGCCAATACGGGTGCGAGCGCGAACCAGACCTTCGTCGGCCCGGCATGTCCGGCCGGGCCCGTGTCCGACGACTTCAGCTCGGCGACGCTCAACCAGCGCTGGCTGGTGGTGGACAAGGTCGGCGACGGCACGGTCACCCAGTCCGGTGGCCTGCTCAAGCTGAAGGTGCCGGCGGCGTCCCGCCACGATCTGGCCCCGACCAACAGCAAGGCGCTCCGGGTCGTCGAGGCGATCCCCAACGCCGACCTCTCCGTCGAGGTGGGTTTCGAGTCGGTCGTCAACCTGCCGACCCAGATCCAGGGTCTGATGTTCGAGGCCGACAACGGGAACACGGTCCGCTTCGACCTGTCCTCGACGGGGACCGAGACCAAGGCCTACGTCGGACGTCTGAACGCCAGTGGTCTGACGCAGCTGGCCTATGTCACGGTGCCGGGCTCGTCGGCGAGCCAGTTGCGGGTGTCCCGGGTCGGTTCGGTGTGGACGTTCCGGCATTCCACCGACGGCACCACCTACACCACGATCTACAGCGGTGACCTCGGTGCCTTCGCCCCGTCCCGGGTGGGTCCCTTCGCCGGCAACGCCAACGCGGTGCTCGGTTCCGTCCCGCCGCACACCGCGGTGGTGGACTACTTCTTCAACTCGGCGTCACCCATCGTGCCCGAGGACGGTGGCGCCGTCGGCGCCCCCGAGTTCGAGCTGTTCAGCGGCTCGTCGATGAACTTCGGCACGGTCGGCCTGACCCAGCCTGACATCAACATCATCGGCCGGGTGACCGACCCCGACGGGGTGTCGTCGCTGACCTACAGCCTCAACGGGGCTGCGCCGGTCGCCATGGGCGTCGGGCCCGACAGCCGGCGTCTGACCACGCCCGGCGAGTTCAACGCCGCCATCCCGGCTGCGGGTCTGCAGGCCGGCCTGAACACGGTGACCCTGCGGGCGGTGGATGCGTACTCGCACGCGGCGACGACGACGGTCGAGGTGAACTGGACGCCGGGCAACACGTGGCCGATCCCGTACAGCGTCGACTGGTCCAACACCACGAACCTGCTCGACGTGGTACAGCCGATCGACGGCCAGTGGGCCATCGAGGGCGACACGGTGCACAACACCGAGGTCGGTTACGACCGCATCCTGACCCTCGGCGACGACACCTGGAAGTCCTTCGAGGTCACCGTGCCGATCACGGTCAACTCGGTCGATCCGGCCGGCAACGCCCCGCCCAACGGTGGACCGGCCATCGGCTTCATCCCTCACTGGAAGGGCCACGTCGACGCCGACTTCAGCCAGCCCCACTGGGGTTTCGCCGGCCAGCTCGGCGGGTGTGTCTGGTATCGCTACAAGGCCGACGGCATCAGCGAACGCTTCGAGATCCGCGACTCACAGGCGGTGCTGACCGCACAGGACCTCAGCGGCAAGACGCTGACGGCAGGGGTCACCTACCTGTTCAAGATGCGGGCCGAGTCCACGGTCGGCAACGGTCCGCTCTATCAGCTGAAGGTCTGGCCGGCGAGCGATCCCGAGCCGACGCGTTGGGACGTGACCAGCCAGCTGCCGCCGGGTGGGCCCGATTCGGGCTCCCTGGTCCTGGTGGCGCATTACGTCGACGCCAGCTTCGGTGACATCTCCGTGACCAAGCTGACCGCGGCCACGCCGACCATCAGCCCCGCCGGTGGCACCTTCGCCGGTCTGTCCAAGGTCACGCTGACCGCCGAGACCCCGGGTTCGGAGATTCGTTACACGCTCGATGGTTCCGCTCCCGGGCCGGATTCGATGCTGTACACCGAGCCGTTCTTCCTGTCCCAGTCCACGGTGGTGCGGTCCAAGGCGTTCAAGGTCGGCAACGAGCCGAGCGCCGAGCGTCAGGCCACCTTCACCATCACCGCTGCACCGAACCGGGTGACGGACTCCTTGCGGGCCCTGTACCAGTTCAACGAGGGCGCCGGGACGACGGCGTACGACAGCTCCGGGGTGAGCCCGGCCGCGAACCTGCGGATCGAGTCCGGCTCGGTGAGCTGGCTGCCCTCGGGGGCGTTGCGGGTGAACTCGCCCTCGGTCATCCGTACCGCCGGGGATGTCGGCAAGATCAGCTCGGCCGTCGCCACCAGCGGGGCCTACAGCTTCGAGGCCTGGGTCGAGCCCAAGGACCTCACGCAGGGCCCTGGTGCCCTGGTCGGCATCGGTCCGATCTCCGGGACCGAGCGCAATGCGTCGCTCGCCCAGAACGGTGTCGACTACCGATCGGTGCTGCGGACCGGGATGACCGGGGTCAACGGGTCCGCGCAGAGCGCGCTGGCTGCGGTGCAGCAGTCGTTGCACCACGTGGTGTTCACCCGGGACGGCTCGGGCAACACCAAGATGTGGATCGATGGTGTGCAGGTGGCCGGCGGCACCCAACGCGGGGTGCTGACCAACTGGAGCACGGCGTTCCGGCTCGGGGTGGCCGGCATCCCGAACGGTACGGAATCGTGGCTGGGTGACCTCTATCTCATGGCGGTGTACAGCCGACCGCTCACCCAGTCGCAGGTGCTGCAGAACTTCCGGGCCGGGCCCTTCCCGCCGGTGGCCAACACCGCACCGGTGGTGGATGCCGGGCCGGCCGTGTCGATCCCGGTCGGCCAGAACGTGCTGCTCGACGCCACGGTGAACGACGACGGCTTCCCCAAGCCGCCGAACGCCACGTCCGTCACCTGGTCGAAGGTGTCGGGCCCGGGCACGGTGACCTTCGTGTCGCCGAACGCTGTGGACACGCAGGCCTCCTTCTCGGCGGCCGGCTCCTACGTGCTGCGGCTCACGGCCTCGGACGGGGCGCTGAGCAGCTCCGACACCGTCGCTGTCACGGCCACTGCAGCCATCACGACCGTTCCGAGCCCGGTCATCACGCCGGCTGCGGGCACGTACTACGGCTCCGTCGCCGTGACGATCTCCAACAGCCTCAGCGGCGCGGAGATCCGCTACACGACCGACGGGTCGGCGGTGACCGACGCCTCGCCGCTGTACACCGCGCCGATCACCCTCACCACCTCGGCGGCGGTACGGGCGAAGGCCTACAAGAGCGGGCTCACCGAGTCGGCGCAGGTCAGCGCGGCGTACACGATCGCGGCGGTGCCGCCCCGGGTCACCGACGGCCTGGTGGCGTTCTACGACCTCGACGAGGGCACGGGGTCGACCATCAAGGACACGTCGGGGGTGGGGACGGCGCTCGATCTGACGGTGGCCGACCCGACCCGTACCTCGTGGGTCGCCGGCGGCCTCCGGTTCGACCAGGCCACCGTCGCCCTGTCGCCCGGCAGCGGTGCGAAGGTGACCGATGCGGTCAAGGCGTCGGGTGCGATGACCATCGAGGCATGGGTGACCCCGGCGAACGTCACGCAGAGCGGCCCGGCGATGATCGTCAGCATGGCGGGCACCTCGGCCAGGAACTGGGCGCTGGGCCAGAACGGCTCGAGCTACTCGACCAAGTTCCGGACCAGTACCACGACGGCCGACGGCGAGGTGGCCACGGCCACCGCCGGCGCCGCCGCCACGCGCCAGCACGTCGTCTACACCCGGGATGCAGCCGGTGCCGTGCGCGTCTACGTCAACGGTTCCCTGGTCACGTCGCGGGCCCTGGCCGGCAACCTGTCGAGCTGGGTGTCGACGCAACGGCTCTCCTTCGGCGCCGATCGTGACGGGACGAAGCCGTGGCTGGGAACGATCTTCACGGTCGGCATCTACAGCCGTGCCCTTTCGGCGACCGAGGTCGGTCAGAACTTTGCCGCTGGTGAGGCCTGACGGCACCGGTGACCCGCAGCCCGGTCCGATCGGACCGAGCTGTGCGGCCACGTGTGTCGGGGGACGACCCGGGGCGCCATCCGAACATGCAATCCAGAGAGTGGGACATCGTGGACGTTGCGGAACTTCGCTACCTCCTGAGGCGCTACGCGCCGATCGGCATCGCCACGTTCGCCGTGTGCATGCTCTTGGGTATGGCCGCGGCCTATGTGCCGGCGCGGAGCTACGTGACGCACGCGACGGTCACGATCGAACCGGGTGGTCCATCCGGGCCGACCACGCCCACCACGGCCTCGGTGAGCCAGGTGAACTTCGCCCTGCCGGCGTTGCAGGAGCGGGCGTCGGCCCAGACCCTGAAGACCGCTGCGGCGGAGGACGTCCCGGAGGAGTTGCGGGATGAACCGGTGCGGGTCTCGGCGGTCGTGGAGACCAGCGTGCTCAAGATCACCGGTACCGGCCACTCGCCGGAAGCCGTGGCCGCCTATGTGAACGCCATGGCGCAGCGGCTCACCAAGGGGACCGACCCCCTCGGGGTCGTGCGGTTGACGGTCCTCGACCTCGCGGTGGTACCGACGAAGGCGGTGTCGCCCAAGGCCTCGCCGATCCTGTTCGCCGCGGCGGTCTTCGGCCTGATCAGCGCGGTGTTCGTTTGTCTGCTCCTGCGCCAGCTGCGTTCCGCGTCCGACCCCGAGACCCTCGTCCGTGAGCGATTCGGCGCCCCGGTGCTCGGGGAGATCCCGCGTCTGGGCACGCTGCGCAACGGTCGCGGCGTGGTCGTGTCCCTGCTCGATGCCGGTACGCCGCCGGAGCTGCGGACCGCGTTCGAGCAGGTGCGGACCAACCTCGAGATCCGTCTGGCCCAGCTGCACGGCACAGGCCTGGCGGTGGTCGCCGCCGATGCCGGCGTCGGATGTTCGACGGTGGCTGCCGGTCTGGGCTACTCGCTCGCCTCGGTGGGTCGCGAGGTGGTCCTGATCGAGTCCGATCTCCGGGTCCCGAGCCTGGCCAAGGTGTTCGGGGTGCCCGACGACCGTGGGCTCGGGGCCATGGCGGCGGAGGGTGCATCGGCCAGGCCGCTGGCCACGCAGTACGACGGTCTGCGGGTGTTGACCGCCGGCGAGTTGTCCGGTCGTGCGGCCGATGTGGTCAGCGCCAGCCTTCCCCGCGCCGTCGAGGAGTTGCGCGACGACGCTCGGCTGCTGGTGATCGACACGCCCCCGCAACGGGAGGCGCCCGAGGCGGCGTTGGCTGCGGCGTTGGCCGGTGCGGTGGTTCTGGTGATCGGTCCGAAGCCGGTCGACCAGCTCGACGCGGCGGCCACGATCCGTCGACTGGAGGAGGCCGGCGTGGTCCTGCTCGGCGTGGTGGTCAACGGCGTGTCGATGCGCCGGTTCCGGCGCAATCACCGTGGGCGTCGCCCCGAGACGGCGCGGAGCTCGGTGTCGGTGGAGGAACTCGAGCGACGCCTCGCCGACGTCATCGAGGTCACCGACGGCACCGCGGACGACGATGGTGATTCGAGCGACGACGGCGGCGCCGAGCCGACCAACCTGACCGGGTTGACCCGCCGCCGCTGACACGCGTCGGTCCGGCGTCGTGACGGCGCGAGTGCCGGCACCGCAGCGTCGCTCGCTGATCGCCACGAGCACCGGCCGGCTCGGCCGGTGCTCGTCGCGTCCGGCGGCCGAAGCGCTGTGGTGTCGGGTCCACGGGTATCGCTCGCATGATCTACCGGCCGGTTGGGTCCGTCGGGATCACCGCCACGCCGGGCGGGCGTGGCCTGGTGGATGCCGGCGCCAGGCCCCTGGGCGCGCCGTCCGGCTCGATGGTGCCGGGGCGCGGTCCCGGGTCGTGGCAGGATGCACGCCATGCAGGTGACGGCGCGGGTCGACTATGCGGTGCGCGCGCTGCTCGAGCTCGCTGCTCGGCCCGGTCAACGCCTGACCCGGGACGAGATCGCCGAGGCCCAGGACATTCCCCGTCGGTATCTCGAGGTGGTGCTGAGCCAGCTGCGTATCACCGGTCTGGTCACGGGACAGCGTGGCGCCTCGGGTGGCTACACCCTGGGCCGGCCCGCCTCGCAGATCTCGGTGGCCGAGGTCACCCGGGCGGTCGACGGACCGCTGACGCTGGTCCAGGGGCAGCGCCCCGAGGACGTGTCGTACTCGGGCCCGAGCGCGCACCTGCACGAGCTGTGGATCGGGTTGCGGGCGTCGCTGCGCGCGGTGCTCGAGTCGGTGACGATCGAGGACCTGCTCACCGGACGCCTTCCGGCGGCGGTGCAGGTCCTCGTCGATGATCCCGACGCCTGGGCCCCTCGCCGCTGAGCGGTGGGTGCGCGGCTGCCTGCGCTGATCGAGCACCGGCGCCGAATGCGGGGTCCGTGCCCGGCCGGTTGGCCGGTCGGCCCACCGTGGGGTCGGCCTAGGCGACCAGCGCCTGCTGGCGGCGGCGGCGACGGCGCAGCAGCGGCGGCTTCACCGCAGCGAAGGTCACCGCGCAGGGAATCGTCAGGTAGGCGATCCAGCGGCTTCCGGGCAGGTCGGTCGTGCCGGCCAGTTCCCGGGTCTGGGTGAACAGCAGCAGGCCGGCGACGGCGAGGCCGAGCAGTCGGGGTCGGAAGAGACGGACCGCGTAGGCCGCGATCGGCGAGGCGACGACACCGCCGAGGAGCATGGCGCCGATCACGTCGAAGCGCAGGCCGTCCTTGCCCATGGTGCTGATGAGGCTGCCCGCCGCCACGAACGCCACGGCTACCTCGGCGGTGTTTACGCACCCGATGGCATAGCGGGGTGGCACGCCGCGGTGCAGCAGGAA
>CAIXPF010000198.1 GCA_903921205.1 uncultured Acidimicrobiia bacterium
ACAGCGACTTCGGCCGGGCCTACGACAGCTTCTTCAAGGCGTGCATCAACGATTCGAAGATCAAGGACAAGGTCCAGTACTTCTCCGAGGTGTTGGAGATCACCGCGCCGACCGTCACCGACCCGATGACCACGCTGGCGTCGAAGAAGCCCGACGTGTTCATCACCATGACCGGTGGCGCCCAGTGCCCGCAGATCATCCAGGAGGCCGCCGGCAACGGCATGAAGGAGTCGGCCAAGTACCTGTTCATGTCCTCGGTGTGCAAGGCCGCCAGCTTCGTGGGCAAGGACAAGGTCGGCGGTGACGGCTCGGCGTCCAACGGCTGGCTGATCATGGGCGGTGGTGCCATGGACCTCAATGCCGAGTCGAACTCGGGCGATGCCTACGTGCAGTGGGCCCGCCAGCTGCTCAAGGACGCCGGCATCGACTACAAGACGTCGGGCTCGTTCGGTTCGGGCTTCATCTTCGCCTTCCCGTTCGTGCAGGCCATGCGCATCGCCGGTGAGCTGCCCGGGGGACTCACCCGGTCGAACTTCATCACCGCGCTGCGCCATCTCGACGCCACGAACCCGATGCTGCTCGAGGGCATCAAGTACAACATGAACGGCAACGCCGACGCCTACTTCACCGAGGGGTCCGACCTGTCGAAGTACGACTCGGCCAAGCAGGCCTGGGTCCAGCAGGGCTCGATCGTGGAGCTGTCGGGCAAGTCGAAGAACTGCGCCTACGACCAGGCGAGCGGCACCTGCAAGTGATCGGCTTCGTCCGCTGAGTGGACGATGGGGTGCCGGGCCGTGTCGGTCCGGCACCCCGTGCCGCTAAGCTGACCGCTCCGTCGGGGGGCTGTAGCTCAGTTGGCTAGAGCACCTGCTTTGCAAGCAGGGGGTCGTGGGTTCGAGTCCCATCAGCTCCACAGGCGAAATAAGCCTCTGACCAGCACACATGGTCGGAGGCTTTGTTCGTTTTCGTGTTTCGGCAGGAGTCTGACCGATGCGGCGTTCGTCGTGACGCCTGCTCAGATCAGGACCCGTTCGTGACCCTTCAGGAACAGGATGTCGCTGGAGAGCTGCTCGAAGCCGTCGAGCGGAACCGCCCCGAGATGAGCCTTGGAGGCGGCCTCGTCGGCGTACCACAGCTCGGCGACACCGTGGAACGGCGCGTCGTCGGGCGCGTCGGGGGCGTGGTTGACGACGTAGCGCACGGCGCCGTCGGTGCGGGTGAGGTACTCGCCGACGTTCGGGGCGTGGATCTGCAACCAGTGCCCGAAGAACTCGTCGGCCGGCACGTCGTCGCGGCGACGCACGAACGCCGCGATCTTGTAGGGCGCCGCAGTGGTGTCGCCGTCGACGATGACGTGCTCGGTCAGCGTGAGGGCGGTCCGGATGCCGATCATCTCGTAGAACGGGTCGGCCCGGATCGCAGCCGGCAGGTCGGCGATCGCTCCTTCCTGCCCGTCGCCGAGGTGCAGCGAGGCGATGCCGTGGTAGCCGCGCCTGGGTTTGTCGAGGGTGGTGATGGCGTAGCGGGACGGGGCGAGGTGCTCACGTACCAGTGCTGCGTGGTGCGTGTGCCAGTGCGCGAGCAGGGCCTCCGGCGTGGTTCGGTCGTTGGCGCCGTTGGCGATGATGATCTTGGTGGCCACGTCGCGGAGCCTACGGCTCGCCGTGCCTGCCCGCTCGGTGGCCGGCTGCGGCCGCCGGGTCAGTGCTCGTCGGCCTCGGCCGCCACCACGTCGGGGGCGCCCACGATGAGCGGGTCGGGACGGCCCACCACGCCGAGGTCCTTGTCGGGGTAGTCGAGCCGGGCGAGCACGTGGCGCATCGCCTCGAGCCGTCCCCGCTTCTTGTCGTTGGAGCGCACGACCGTCCACGGGGCGTAGTCGCGGTGGGTACGCAGGAACATGGCCTGTTTCGCCGCGGTGTAGGCGTCCCACTTGTCGAGCGAGGCGAGGTCGGTGGGGCTCAGCTTCCACTGCCGCACCGGGTCGATCCGGCGGATGGTGAAGCGGGTCAGCTGCTCACGCCGCGACACCGAGAACCACAGCTTGGCCACCTGCATGCCGGATTGCACCAGCATCCGCTCGAACTCCGGGGCCTGTTCCATGAACTGCTCGTACTGCTCGTCGCTGCAGAAGCCCATGACCCGTTCGACGACGGCCCGGTTGTACCAGGAGCGGTCGAACAGCACGATCTCGCCGTTGGTCGGCAGGTGGGCGACGTAGCGCTGGAAGTACCACTGGCCCCGTTCGCGTTCCGACGGGGCCGACAGCGCCACCACGCGGGCGCCACGCGGGTTGAGGTGCTCCATGAACCGCTTGATGGTGCCACCCTTGCCGGCGGCGTCACGGCCCTCGAAGAGGATCACCAGCCGGCTGCCGGTGTCCGCCAGCCAGGTCTGCGCCTTCAACAGTTCGATCTGCAGCAGCCGCTTGGTGGCCTCGTAGTCGCTGCGGGCCATCCGCTCGTCGTAGGGGTAGCCCTCCCGCCAGGTCTCGACCGGCACCCCGTCGGGACCCACCAGGATGGGGTCGTCGAGGGTGTCGAAGGTGCCCGACACCGACAGGCCACCGGCGATCAGCTCCTCGACCGAACCGGTCCGGAGCGAGGCGATCAGCTCGTCGAGGTTCATCACGACGTCGGGTCCGTCGAGCGTGGGGTCCACCGGTGCGATCCTCCTGTCGCCGCCGTACGGCGGCATGCCCCCACGGTACCGGCGATCCGCACGCACCCGGTCGGGTTCGGGACCGGGACCGCTGTGCCACACTTGTCCGGTGAGCGGTTCCCAGTCCTCTGTTTCCCCGATCCGGAGCGTGGCGGTCATCGGGGCGGCCGGCGCCTGCGGCCGTCAGGCCGTCGCCCAGCTGCTCGACCGGTCCCTGGTCGATCCCGACGGACGGCTGCAGCTCGTCGGCCACCGGGGCGGCTCGAGCGCGAACGAACTGCACGGGCTACGGGCCGACCTGCGTGACGCCTTCGCCGACGACGCCCCGGCCATCGAGCTGGTCGACACCCCCGACGCCGTCGACGCCGACCTGGTGGTGATGATCGCCGGTGCCACCGTGTCGACCGACCCGACGGCGAACGTCGACCGTGCTGCGCTGGCCGCGACCAACCGGGCGATGTTCGAGGAGTACGCCGACGCCTTCGCCGCCCGATCGGGCCCGGCCCCGCTGGTCATCGTGCAGTCCAACCCGGTCGAGCTCGGCGTCGCCGTGTTCGCCGAACGGCTCGATCGCCATCGGGTGGTCGGTGCCGGGGCTTGGTCGGACACGTTGCGCTTCCGCCGTGAGATCGCCGACGGACTGGGGGTGCGGCGCAATGCGGTGCACGCCGCCATGATCGGCCAGCACGGCGACCACCTGGTGCCGGTATGGAGCCGGGTCCGGGTCGACGGCGTCGACGATGCCGTGCTGCAGGCCTGGCTGGCCGGCCAGCGCCAGGGCCGCACGGTGAGCGGGTTGCCGGCCGAGATCGTTGCCGAACGCACCCGGCTGCTGGCCATGGTCGCCGCCGGCGATGTTGCCGGGGCCTTCGCCGCGGCGGCCGGGCTGCCGGCCGACCTGCGGGCCGCGGTCAAGCCGTTCCTGGTGCACTACACCGCCGGGCACACCACCGAGATCGTCACCGCCCACTCCGTGGTCGACCTGATCGCCGTGGCCATGCGCGGCGACGACGTGCTGCGCCCGCTGCAGGTCCGCCTCGACGGCGAGGTGGAGGGCCTCAGTGGCGTGCTCGGGGTGCCGGTGCTGTTCGGCCCGGCCGGTTGGCAGTGGCACAGCCCGCCGGCCATCGAGGACGACGAGCGCCAGGCCATGCTGACCAGCGCTGCGGCGATCGCCGCCGTGACCGGCATCGGTCCCGGCCCGCTCGCCGGTTGAGCGGCCTCACCGCGGGCTGACCGGCGGCCCACCTGCGGCTGGGCCGAGTGACCCGGGGAGGCAGGCTGCCTCGTTGTTGCGGCCCGTCAGGCGGTACATTCTGGAGGCCTCGTGCCGGCTGAGCGCACCGGGCAGGATTCCCTGCGTTCCGTACGGTGGGCAGGGATGCGAACCGTGGAGCCGCAATGCTGGTGAACGACCCACCGTCCGACGGGACGGCGATGGGGGCCTCGCCCGATCTCGACCGTATCGAACGGGCCGTCACCGAGTTGCTGGCTGCGGTCGGTGAGGATCCCCGTCGCGACGGCCTGGTCGAGACCCCGGCGCGCGTGGCACGTATGTGGGCCGAGATGCTGGCCGGCTACCGCGAGAACCCTGCCGCGCACCTGGCCAAGACCTTCGACATCGACCACAGCGAGCTGGTCCTGGTGCGCGACATCCCGTTCTCGTCGATGTGCGAGCACCACATGCTGCCCTTCGACGGCACCGCGCACGTCGCCTACCTGCCCGGCCCGACCGGCCGGATCACCGGTCTGTCCAAGCTGGCCCGGGTGGTGGAGGGCTACGCCCGTCGCCTGCAGGTCCAGGAGCGCATGACCGGCCAGATCGCCGATGCGCTGCAGGCCATGCTCGAGCCGGCCGGTGTGCTGGTGCTCGTCGAGGCGGAGCACAGCTGCATGAGCCTGCGCGGGGTGCGCAAGGCCGGCTCCACCACCGTGACCATCGCCACCCGGGGCTGCTACGCCGACGACGCGGCCGCCCGGGCCGAGGTACTGGCCCTGTTGCGCTGATCGTTGCGTCGTGGGCCGTCCCCATCCGACCATCGAGCTGCCCGGCCGTCATCCCACGTTGCTGGCGTTGCTCGACTCCGTGGGTGCCGACCCCTTCGGCGTGTGTGACGAGTTCCGTCGTGGGTGCCGGGGCGAGCCCGTGGCCG
The DNA here is from genome assembly GCA_903921205.1 of uncultured Acidimicrobiia bacterium. Taxonomy (GTDB): domain Bacteria; phylum Actinomycetota; class Acidimicrobiia; order Acidimicrobiales; family CAIXPF01; genus CAIXPF01. Next base: position 4,815 of record CAIXPF010000198.1, read on the forward strand.
CCGGGCACGTGTGCGTGACGAACTGGGTGGTCGACCTCGACGCCGGTGCGGTGCTGCTGGTGTGGCACGACCGTCTGGGATGGGCCAGTTGTGGTGGCCATGTCGCTGCCGGCGAGGACCCGTTCGTGGCGGCGCGTCGCGAGCTGCTCGAGGAGACCGGCCTCTCCGCCGAGGCCGTGCAGGCCGTCCAACGGCCGTTGTTCGTGCACCGTACCGAGGTCGGTGGCGCCTCGGGGGCGTTGCCGTGGGATCACATGCACTGGAACATCGCCTACGGATGGACGGCCGGCGGCCTTCCGGCCCTCGTCGGCGAGGCGGGTGCACCGGCCCGCTGGTTCCCGATCGGTTCCTTGCCCGAGAAGCGACCCGCCGACACCGATGCCGGGATCGCTGCCGTCGTCGCGGCCGCCCGCGAGGCGACCGGCTGACCTCGGTGCCGTCGACCGGGAGGTCCGGGGTGAGCAGGAGCGCAGGTGAGCAGGTGCCGTGCGACGCCGTTCGGCTAGACATCGGCGGGACGGCCCTGCCGAGGGCGGTACGAGCGACGGGGAGTGCACAGCGATGACGACGGCGAAGGACCTCAGCGGGCGGGTGGTGCTGATCACCGGCGGGGCCCGGGAACGTGGCCAGGGGGCGGCCGAGGGCCGGTTGTTCGCTGCGCACGGGGCCACCGTGGTCCTCGCCGACGTCCTCGACGAGGAGGGTGAGCGCACCGCCGGCAGCATCGAGGGTGCCGAGTACGCCCATCTCGACGTCACCGCCGAAGGCGACTGGGACGCCGTGGTCGGCGACATCATGGCCCGTCACGGTCGTCTCGACGTGTTGGTGAACAACGCCGGCATCGCGCTGATCGCCCAGCTGGTGAACGCCGGCACCGAGGACTGGAACCGCACCATCGCCATCAACCAGACCGGGGTGTTCTTCGGTATGCGAGCCGGTGCCCGGGCCATGATCGCGGCCGGCAACGGGGGCTCGATCGTCAACATCAGCTCGATCGCCGGGATGGACGGGCTGTTCGGGTCGACCGCCTACGGCGCCTCCAAGTGGGCGGTGCGCGGCATGACCAAGATCGCCGCCAAGGAGCTCGGCAAGCACGGCATCCGGGTCAACTCGGTGCATCCCGGGTACATCGAGACCGACATGCTGGCTCAGGGCGGGGTGGTGGACAACTACCGCGACAAGATGGTGCGCAGCGTCCCCGTGGGCCGGCTCGGCCAGCCCGAGGACATCGCCAACATGGTGCTGTACCTGTCCTCCGATGCCGCTTCCTACGTCACCGGCCAGGAGTTCGTGGTCGACGGCGGCGTGCACGGCTGAGCGACGATGGCCCCCCTCGATCCCCACCCGAGCGCCCTGTTCGAACGTGACGGCACCACGCTGCACCCCACCCTGCTGACCCGCGGTCCTTGGGACCACGGCTTCCTGCACGGCGGCGCCGTGTGCGCTGCGGTGGGCTGGGCCCTCGAATCGGTGCAGACCGACCCGGCGATGATGCTCAGCCGCCTGACGGTCGAGATCCGTTCGATGGTGCCGTTGGCGCCGCTCGAGACCACCGCGACGGTGGTCAAGGGCGGCCGGCGGACCAAGGTGGTGGAGTCCACCCTGGCCCACGACGGCCGGCTGTTGGTGCGGGCGGTCAGCCAGTGGGTGCGCTACGACGCCGATGCGCTCGCTGCCGGAAACGGCCGGCCGGCCGGTGCGCCGGGCTCGCGGCCCGACCATCCGAACGATCCCGGCGCCCGGCTCGACATGAACTACCCGCGGCCGGGCTTCAACTGTGACGCAGTGGAGCTGCGTCCCATCCGGGGCAACACCGAGGACGAGGGCCCGGGCCTGGTGTGGGTCCGGTTGCGTCACCCGGTGGTGGCCGGCGAACCGACCTCACCGTCGTTGGCGTTGATGGCCATGGCCGATCTCGGGGTGGCGGTGGGCTGGCAGCGTTCACCGGCCGGAGCGGCGTTCATCAACCCCGACCTCACCCTGCAGCTGAACCGGCCGATGCAGGGGGAGTGGGTGCTCATGGCCTCGCGGGTGCATGCCTCTGCCGCCGGGGTGGGGTTCTGCGAGACCGTGCTGAGTGACGACGCCGGCCTGTTCGGGCGGGTGCTGCAGTCCCAGGTCGAGGCCCCCGAGGAGCTGGGCATCCCCGGCATCGCGTGAGCGGAGCGGCGGCCGTGCCAGGATGGCGCGGTGTCCGACAGCGCACCGGCAGGCCTCCCGGATCGGCCGGCGGACCGCCCCGTCGATTTCCCGTCGGGGTTCCGGCCCGCGGCCCGGGCGCTGCTGGTCGACCACGACCAGCGGATCCTGCTCGTCCGCTTCGAGTTCCCGAACCGCTCGGTATGGGCGACGCCGGGTGGGGGGATCGAGGCGGGCGAGACCATCGAGCAGGCCCTGCGCCGGGAGCTGATCGAGGAGGTCGGCCTGCACGACCCGTGGATCGGGCCCCACCTGTGGACCCGGACCATCCGCGCCACCCGGCCCCAGGGCCGCTGGCTCGGCCAGTCCGAGGTGGTTCACCTGGTGCGGACCGAACCCTTCGACCCGGCGCCGCTGCTCAGCTGGGAGCAGCTTCGCACCGAGTACGTGCACGAGCTGCGCTGGTGGCATCTCGACGAGCTCGCCGGTGAGGAGGCCGCCGGTGCCCGCTTCGCCCCGGCGTCGCTGATCGGGCTGGTGCGGGCAGTCCTGGCTGACGGGCCGCCGGGCGAGCCCTACCGGTTGGACCGCTGACCGACCGGCGGGTCGGGCGGCCCCGGCCGGCGGTGGCCCCGGCCGATCAGTGCACCAGGTGGACCGACCCGCCGACCACCCGCACCGACCAGGTGGTGCGGTCGGTCAGCGTCGTGTCGCCGCCCGCGGTGTAGCGGACCTGCCACCAGCCCTCGGTGGGGCTGGGGCTGTACGAGGACGGGACGTCGATCACGAGGCCCACGAGCTTGTCGTTGTAGATGCAGTTCCCGGTTCGGTCCGAGCGGCTGTAGGAGTCGCCGCAGGCGGACACGTCGAGCGTGGTGGCGGCCGACGAGGCGACCTTGGCCGTGTCGACGTAGAGCGTGAAGGGCTGGGGGGTGCCCTGGTCGTCGAGGACCTCGATCGCGTTCATGCCCTCGCCGGGGTCCCACATCTCGACCACGATCTGCTTGCCGGCGTAGGAGGCGTCGATGTGGGCCAGGCCGAAGGTGGCGGTGGCGGCACCGCTCGTCGCGGCCATGGTGCCGATGCTGTTGAGGATCGGGAGATCGGTGAGTCCGTACACCAGCGGGCAGTCGTTCGACTGGGCCTTGCACACCTTGGCCCCGTAGCCCGGTGTGGTGGCTCGCAGGGCGAAGGCGTTCACCCCGAAGGAGTCCGCGACGTCGTCGGTGCTCACGGTGAGCAGGTAGGTACCGCTGGTGCTGATCGTGGTGAGGTCGACCCACTGGCCCTGCTGGGCCGGATCGCAGCCGGTGAAGGTCTCGGTGGTACGGATGGTGTCGTCGCCGGTCTTGGTCGGGGTGCCGGCGGTGTCCGGTTCGTAGACGGTTACGCTGAGCGGCACGTCCTGGCCGGCGCGGGCCTCACGGTCGATGCCGCCGGTGGCACAGAAGCCCGGGTCGTAGATCGAGACCGTGGTCGTGCCGGCGTCGAGCGGCACCTTCACGGCGAAGGTGTAGCCGCCTTGCCGGTACTCGGCGTTGGGCTCGGTCGACGAGCAGGTACCACCGTCGGTGCCGGCGCCGTTGCCGTCGTAGCCGGCGGAGTAGCGGTCGCCGTACTCCTTGGCCATGCAGTACCCGTTGAGGGCCAGCCAGAAGTTCTGCTTGGCGGCCGCCGCCGGGACCCCGCTGGCGGCCTGCAACGCCACCGTCTTGTCGCTCCAGCCGAGGTAGTTGTACGGCGAGCCCATCTGTACGGGGACGACGAACTCGGCGAGTGCGCTGCGGTTCACCGTGACGGCGGTCTTGCCGAACAGCTTGCCGAAGAAGGTCGGTACGGCCCGGTCCTCGAGGGTCACCCGGTAGTGGTGGGCCCCGGGCCGCTCGCCGGTGAAGGTGACCGCGGCGGGGTCGACGCCGTTGGTCCGCAACGAGGCCACAGCGACGTCGTGGGCCTCGGTGTCGTCTGCCCAGTGCACCACGGCGGCGAGCGACGCGGCGTCGGCGGCACGCTGCAGTTGCTGGGCCCGCAGGTACCAGGTACCGACGTCGACCACCAGCGCGGCCAGGCCGACCAGCACGAACAGCAGCAACGAGAACCACACGGCCACCAGACCTGCGTCGCAGTCGTCGGATCCGGCCCGTGGCCGGTGGCGCTCAGGGGTGGCGGTCACGGGTACGGGGCGGGTCGGGGCTCGAGGCGCACGACGGTGAACTCGCTCACCATGCGGTCCGCGCCGAGCGTCTTGGTCGGGGTCTTCACCGTGGCGCGCACGTACACGCCGACGTAGTCGACCCCGTCGGCGTCGTCCTCGTCGTCACGGGTGAGCGGATTCCAGGTGCCGAACCGCCCGGCCGCGGCGTACTCCTCCTGGGTCCGGCCGAGATCGGCGGCGGTGTACACGTTGCAGGTATCGGCGACGCCGGCCGCACTCGTGAGACATGCCGCCGGCGGCGGGTTGTCCATCGGGGTGGTGTCACGGCCGTCGTCGGCGTTGTAGATGACCACCCGGTCGATGTCCTGCGGGTTCACGTTGCGCAACAGCTCGTCGACGGCCTGGAGGGTCTTGTAGTCGGCGAGCTGGTTGGTTCCCATCTCCGACACGGTCCGCGCCCCGGCACGCGACGCCTGGCTGATGGCGGTCCAACGGAAGAAGGTGAGGCTGCCGTCGATCAGCCCGAAGGTGAGCGCGGCGACGATCGGGAGGATGAGGGCGAACTCCACCGCAGCGGCGCCGCGTTCGTCGTGGCGTGCCTGCGCCGCCCGCCGGATGCGCCGGCGGAGGGGTTCGGTGATGGCCGGGCTCATGGGTTCCTCCGTCCGCTGCTCGTCGTGGTCGGCAACGCCCGTCACACCCTCGGCTCGATCTGGAACACCGCGTAGTCGGAGATGGTGCTGCCGAGGTCGAAGAGGTCTCCCACCGGCGAGTCGAAGGCCACCTGCACCCACACCCCGAGGTCGTCACGGCTTTCTTCGAGGTCGTTCGACCGGGTCAGCGGGATCCACGGGGTGTCGGGGATCGCGAAGCCGTTGTCGGCCCGGTAGATGTTGCAGGACGCGTCCTCGCCGTCGAAGCCGCCCTGGCCGGCCATGGCCCGGCAGGTCGGGCTCATCGCACCTGCCGCGTCGGCCTTGTAGATGACGATGGTGAGGATCTTGCCCGACAGCGAGCCGCTCGCCCCCCGGACCGCCTCGATGATGCGCTGGTCGGCCTGGAGGTTGTCGCCCTGCTGGGCGCCGGTGCGGGCTCCTTGGCGGGCGGCGTTGGACACCAGCAGTCCCTGCTGCAGACGCAGGCCGAACTGGAGCACCCCGGCACACAGCGAGACCATCAGGGGAATGACGATCGCGGCCTCCACCACCACCGACCCGCGGTCCTGCTGCTGCGCCCGGCGCAGTGAGCGGACACCGCGACGGTGCGAGGACCAGACCATGGGGGTGCTATCGGCACCTCACCGGCGTCGGTCCATGGGACCCTGGTCGTAGCCCACCCGGGGGAAGGCCGGTCCCCCGGCGGTTCAGTGGTCGGTACCGGGATCCCGTTCCGGTCCGCGCAGGGTGGCACCGCCGTCGACGACGAGCACCTGACCGGTGATCCACCGGGCGCGATCGGAGGCCAGGAACCGCACTGCCTGGCCGACGTCCCACCCGGTGCCCTCGGTCCCGAGCACCGACGCCGCAGCGCGGCCGGCTCGCGCCGCCGGGCTCATCCCGTTGCCGGCCACCATCGGGGTGTACACCGGGCCGGGGGCGACGGCGTTGACCCGGATGCCGTCGGGTCCGTGGTCGACGGCCATCGCCTTGGTGAGGGCGATGACCGCTCCTTTCGACACGGAATAGGCGGTCAACCCGCGCGGTCGCAACGCCGAGATCGACGACACGTTCACGATCGCCCCTCCGCCACCGGCGATCATGGCCGGGACGGCGGCCCGCGAGGCCAGCATCATGGAGGTCACGTTGACCTCCATGACCCGCTGCCAGCGGGCGGGGTCCTCGTCCACGACGCTGCCCCGGCTCCCGATGCCCACGTTGTTGTCGAGCACATCGAGGCGGCCCCAGCGCTGCATCGCGGCGTCGACCATGGCCCGGCAGTCGGCCTCCACCGTCACGTCGGCGACGAAGGCCGCGGCGTCACCGCCGGCGGCGAGGATGCGGGCGACCGTCGGTTCGGCCAGCTGTTCGGACCGGTCGACGACCAGCACCCGGGCACCGGAGCGGGCCAGCAGGATGGCCGCGGCGCGTCCGTTGCCGATGCCCTCGCCGCGGGCGCCGCCCCCGGTCACGATGGCCACCCGGCCCCGCAAGCCGTCACCGTCGTCGGGGGACGGGGTGGCGTCGTGGCCCACCGCGCTGCTCGCCGCTGCGGTCGGATCGTGCTCGGGGTGCGCCATGGGCGGAACCTATCGCCTCGAGCGCCCGCCCCGTCGGGGCTTGGTCGGGCCGGGCGCGGTCGCGGTCGCGGTCCGGTCGGGTCAGGGCTTGTCGTCGCGCAGACGGCGGCTGGCCTCGTCGAGGCGGCGACGTTCCTCGGGGGTGAGGCTGTCGATGCCCTCGGCGGCGATCTTGTCGAGCAGCACGTCGATCTCGGCCTGGTGCAGGCGCTCGCCCGACCGGGGCGCGGCCGGTGGCCGGAACACCGCCGGCGGGGGATCGGCGACGGCGTGCAGCTTGCGGCCGGACTTGCGCCTGGGCCGTGGGGCCTTGAGCCACGGGATCGAGCCGGTCAGCCCGAACGCCGAAAGGGTCAGCACCGCGGCGGCGCAGGAGATGAACAGCAGGAGCAGCGCGCCGTACATACGCATGCCGACCAGCTGCAGGACCTCGATGCCCAGCAGCACGGCGCCGAGCACCCACAGCGGGATGTTGAAGAAGCTGCGGGCCTGCGGGTAGACGACCACGTAGGCCAGGAAGCAGGCCAGCTGGATGGTGGCGAGCCCGGCGGCCTCGATGTCGAGCGCGGTGGCGGCGATGCCGGGCACGACCGTGAGCATGAGGCAGTACCACAGGAACCGGGTGCGGCCCATCAACCGTTCAAGCTCGCGCCCGAAGAAGTAGAAGAACACCAGGGCCAGCACCGCCCACAGGTTCGGCTCGTTGTACAGCGGCCAGGTGAGGATGCGCCACACCTGCCCGGAGCGGACCGCTGAGGGATCGAGCCGCAGCTGGGCCATGGCATCGGGTGCGATGGCCCACAGCACGATGCTGATGGCCCCCAACCCGATGATCAGCAGGGTGGTGGTCACATCCACGGTGCCCAGGCGGAACCAGGCCTCGTTGCGGCCACGCCCACCGGATGAGGAGGCACCGGATGAGGGGAAGGAGAAGCGAGCCATAGACCGCAGTCGAGCGTACTGGCCGGTCGGGGAGTTGGGGGACATGGGCGATCGCAGGCCGATCGCAGGCCGATCACACGCCGGTCGCGGGGGTGGGTCCACGCCCGTCGGGGCGGGCGCCCGTAGCGTGCGACGGTGCTCTCGTGGGGAACGATCCTGGTGTCGGTGGCCCTCACCGCCCTGGCCACCCTGCTCGGCGCGTTGTCGCTGGAGCGGCCCGTGCGACCACGCCGGCTGCTGGTGGCGGCGCTCGCCGCCGGGTGCGGCCCGCTGGTGTGGTACCTGCTGACCCGCGGCTCGACCCCGGGTGAACTGACCGAGCGGTACGCCAACGCCGCCATCCCGGTGTCACGCAGCCATGCCGGAGTGGCTCTGGCCACGGTGGCCACCACCTCGCTGGCCCTGGCCCTCGGGCCGGACCGCAAGCTGGCGGCCCGCCGCATGATCGTGCTGCCGATCGGCGCGGCCCTCGCGGCCTTCGGTATCGCCGTCTACCTCACCTGACCGACCCCGCACGTACCGGGCCCAGCGGGCCCACCGGGTCCGGTGGGGCTCCGGCCGGTTGGGCTCAGAGGCCGGACAGCTCGTACCGCCAGGGCAGGCCGGTCAGCCAGATGCGGTGCCGGGGACCGGGTGCCTCGAGGTCCACCGGGTGCAGGTCGAACGCCGCGTCGCCGTCGTAGAGGGTGGCGACCCAGTCGCCGTCGACGTGCACGACGCGCGGGTTGAACCGTCGGTACGGCTCGGTCGGCACCTTGGCCACGACCTCCGCCACCGAGCCGTAGCCCCCGAGCCGGGTGAGCGACACGAAGGTGGGCGCCGGCAGCTCCACCTCACCGATGGCATGGGCGGCGATGGCCTCGGCCGGGGTCACCCACAGGTGGTCGTTGATCTCCGAGCCGTCGACGGTGACGTCGAAGGTGGCGTGCTCACCGTGCAGCGGGGCCACGAAGAACCAGGTGGCGAACCGCCGTGACCGGCCCGGCGGGGTGGTCCAGTGGGCGAAGGGCAACAGCCCCGACGGGTCGACCCGGACCCCGGCCTCCTCATGGGCTTCCCGCACGGCAGCGTTGGCCGCCGCGTGGTCGAGGTCGTCGGGTCGTTCGGGGTGGTAATCCTCGGGGTCGAGCCGGCCGCCCGGGAACACCCAGCTGCCGCCGTGGAAGGCCAGGTCCGCGCTGCGTCGCAACAGCAGGGTCTCGATCCCGCCCTCGGCGGGCCGGTCACGCAGCACGATCACCGTGGCAGCGGGCCTGATGGGCACATCGGATTCGGCCATGACGGCACCCTATCGACTGCGCCGGCGTCGCTCCCAGAGCCGCGCGGCCGGTCAGAACCGCTGGTTCTCGACCCCGAGCAGGAACTGGCCGAGCCGCAGGTGGATCCGGTCGGGGTGGGCGTTGATGTGGATCGGCATGGCGGTGAGGTCGCGCCAACGCCGCTCGAAGCTACCGCTCTCACGCAGGCCGTTGCCGCCGAGGGTGCGCAGCAGGGTCGCCATGGCGTCCTGGCACAGGGCCAGCACCGTGGTCGACACCGCCCCCTGGCGTTGGAAGCTGTCCTCGGTGGGCAGCTCGCCCCGGGCGAGACGCTCGTCGATGTCGCGGGCGGCGGCCTCGGCGGCCATGCGGGCGGTGGTGGCCGCCGCCGCCACCGCGCCGAGGTTGGCCTGCACGTTGGGCATCGCGGCCATGCCGGCGCCCATGATGGCCCGGCGTCCCCCACCGATGCCCGCCACCGCCTCGTCGAGGGCGGCGAGCAGCACACCGACGGCCATGTGGGCCAGCCAGATGTCGCTCACGCCGACCCAGTCCTCGCGGTAACGGTCGTGGATCATCGGGACCACCGGGTCGCGGAACGCCGCAGCGCGGTTGGCGGCGAACCACGGGGCGCAGCGCGCCAGCGGCACCCGGGCGCCGTCGTAGTGGATGGTGTCGGTGGCCGATGCCCGCATCGAGGCCCCGTCCCAGGTGGGCTCGATGCGCACCCCGGGATCGTCGAGCCGTACCACGGTGAAGCGCAGGTCCTCGGGCCGCGGCGCGCTGGTGCCGTCCCCGAGGGCGAAGGCCACCCCGGCCCATTCGGCGTAGCGGCTGCCCGAACCGAAGCTGGCGGGGCCGCGCAGGACCACCTCGTCGCCCTCGACGGTGCCGAACACCCGGCTCGCCGCGCCGGCGGGGAAGCACACCCACTCGTGGTCGGCGACGATGCCCGAGAGGAACTCGGCGTGCTCGGGACCGAGCGCGCCGCAGAACAGGTGGAACACCGACCAGTGGTTCCACAGACACCAGGCGGTGGACGAGCAGGCGGCGGCCACCGCGGCCAGCTCGGCCCCGAGGGCGGCCACGCCGGCCTCGCCACCGCCGAGCTCGCGGCTGGCGGCCAGGCCCAGCAGCGGGCCGGCCTTGATCGCGGCGATGACGTCCGGGTCGATGCTGCGGGTGGCATCGGCGGCGTCGGCCTGGGCGGCGATCGCCGGCAGCAGCGGCCGGCTGAAGCAGGGCTCGGCCAGGGCGACGGTTGGTCGGACGGGGCTCATCTGCACCTCACGGGCGTGCGGCGACGATCCGGTCGGACCGCGCCGTGGTCACGGTAGCGGCCGAAGGTCGACGGCGTCGTCCCGGGCCGTCGACCGTCCGGGGCTGCGGGGGTCAGCGCAGCCGGGCCCGCTGGTAGAGCACCGAGGCCACCAGTGCGCCGACGCTGAGCAGCAGCAGCGCCGTGGAGATCACGTTGACCTGAGGTGCGAGCTCGCGTTGGAAGGCACCGAACACGTACAGCGGGAAGGTGGTGTCGCCCTCGCCGGCCACGAAGAACGTGATGATGAAGTCGTCGATCGACAGCGAGAAGCTGAGCAGGGCGGCAGCGAGCACCCCGGGCAGGATGAGCGGGAAGGTGATGCGGCTGAAGGTCCGCCACGGCCCCGCCCCGAGGTCCATGGCCGCGTCCTCGAGGGTCCAGTCGAAGCCGCGCAGCCGGGCCTTCACGGTGATGGCCACGAAGCTGACGCAGAACATGGTGTGGGCGATGGCGATGGTCCAGAAGCTGCGCTCGACCCCACGGTCGAGGAACAGCAGCGCCAACGAGGAGCCCATGACGATCTCCGGGGTGGTCAACGGCAGCACCAGCAGCAGGTTGACCAGCGCACCGCCGCGGAAGCGGTAGCGGACCAGTGCCAGGGCCACCAGCGTGCCCATCACCCCGGCGGCGACCATCGACACGAAGGCCACGCGGAGGCTGCGCCACACCGTGGCGTTGATGTCGGCCCGGGCGAAGGGATGCAACCAGTTCTCGAGCGTGAAGCTGTGCCACACCAGGTTGAAGCGGCCGACCGGCTGGTTGAAGCTGAACACCACGATGACCACGATCGGCAGGAACAGGAACGCGAACCCGGCCAGTGCCGCAGCGGTGAGGGCCAGGTGCCCCAGCCGGGCCCTCATGCCAGTTCCTCGGTCCCCAGCAGCCTGGCGTACAGCAGCACTGCGCTGGTGATGATGGCCATCAGCAGCAGGGAGATCGCCGCCGCCCCCGGGTAGTCGAGCTGCACCAGGAACCGGTCCTGCACCACGTTGCCGATCATCCGGCTGCGGGTGCCGCCGAGGAACGCGGCGTTGACGAAGTCGCCCGAGGCGGGGATGAACGTCAGCAGGCTGCCCGCGAACACCCCGGGCAGCGACAGCGGGAACACCACTCGCCGGAAGGTCGAGGCACCGGAGGCGTAGAGGTCGGCGGCGGCGTCGAGCAGCCGCAGGTCGATCTTCTCGAGGCTGACGTAGATCGGCAGGATCATGAACGGCAGGAAGTTGTAGGTGAGCCCCCCGATGACGGCGAGCGGGGTGTCGAGCAGCCGGTCCCCGTCGATCAGCCCGGCGGCCCGCAGCACCCCGAGCAGGCCCGCCCCGCGCGCGGCGCGCACCACCGTTGCGTTGTCGGCCAGCAGCACCGTCCACGAGATGGTCCGCAGCAGGAACGAGGTGAAGAACGGGACGACGACCAGCCCGATCAGCACGTTGCGCCAGCGGCCGCCGTGCACCGCCACCCAGTAGGCCAACGGGTACCCGATGAGCAGGCACAGCACGGTGGCGGCGAGGGCGAAGCCGAAGCTGCGGGCCAGCTGCGTGCCGTACAGGCTGAACACGTCGCCGTAGTTGGCCCAGTCCCAGCTGAACGAGGGTACGAAGTCGAAGCGGCTCTGCTTGGAGGACAGCGACATTCGGGCCAGGCTGGCCAGCGGCACCAGGAAGAACAACGTCAACCAGATGACCCCGGGGGCGAGCAGGCCGTAGGGGGCCCATCGGCCGCGGCTGGGCCGGCGGTGCCCGCCGTCGCGTTCCGCCATCGAACTCAGGAGCCCGCGATCCGGGAGAAGGTCTCCTCGAAGACGGCCTCCTGCGCTTCGTCGAGCGAGGCGAAGGTGTGCAACCGGGCGGTGGTCGCAGCGTCGGGGAACAGCACCGCAGAGCCGGCGAGGGCTGCTTCCTCCGGGCCGAGCTTGCGCAGCTCGTCGGCCACGCCGCGCACCGGCGAGATGTACTGCACCGCTGCAGCGATGCGGGCGGCATTGGCCGGGTCGTACACGAAGTTCATGAACGTGGCGGCGTTGTCGAGCTTCGTCGAGCCCTTGGGGATGACCATGCAGTCGGCCCACTGCATCCCGCCCTCGGTGGGGATGGCGAAGCCGATGTTGGGGTCCTCCCGGGCGAGCTGCGCGGCGTCACCCGACCAGGCGATGCAGGCGGCGAAGTTCCCCGCCACCAGGTCGTCGAGGTAGTCCTGGCCGGTGAAGCGGCGGATCTGGCCGTCGTACTTGGCCTTCTCCAACATGGCGAACGCACCCTGGGCGCTGGCCACGGTGGCCGTCGCCGGGTCCTTGCCGTCGGCCAGCATGAACAGCCCGACGGTGTCGCGCATCTCGGTGAGCACCCCGACCCGGCCCTTGAGGGCCGGGGCCAGCAGCTGGGCCATGCTGGTCACGTCGCCGCCGGCCGCCTTGCGGTTGTAGGCGATCCCGGTCACGCCTGCCTGCCACGGGATGCTGTACTCGCCGGTGGGGTCCCACGACGGCTTCTCGAGCCACGGGACCAGGTTGGCCCGGTTGGCGAAGCTCGGCAGCTTCTGCGCCCAGCCGAGCTCGATCAGCCGCGGCACCAGCCAGAAGGTCGGCGTCATGATGTCGGCGCCGATGGTCTTGCCCCGCGACAGCTGCGGCTGGATCTTGGCGAAGTACTCGTTGGTGTCGTTGATGACCTCGTTCCAGGCCACTTCGATGCCGGTGGCCTTGGCGAAACGGGCGATGGTGCCCGTCTCGGGGTCGTCGTCGATGTAGATCGGCCAGGTGTCGATGTTCAGGCCGGTCGCCCCGCCACCGGAGTCGCCCCCACAGGCGGCGAGCAGGTTCGGAGCGAGGCCCAGGCCTCCGAGCAGCACCGTGCCGGTGCGCAGGAAACGCCGTCGGCTCCACGGTTCGGTCGAGATGGCCATCGATCAGTTCCGTTCTCCGGCCGGGCGGGCCGGGGTGGTGGGGGTGGTGGGGGTGTCGGGGGAGACCCGGGTGGGTGCGGTGTCGGTCCCGGCAGGAAGGTCCTCGGCGGAAGCGCTGTCGGCGGGCACGAGCCGTGCGGCGTCGTGCTGCCACGACATCCACATCCGGGTTCCCGGCTGCGGACGCGCACCGACCGCGGTCGGTCCGATCTCGGCGTCGATCGTGGCACCGCCGTCGCTGCGGCCGGCGCAGCGCAGGGTCGCCCCGGCGAAGGTGACCTCGGTGATCGTCACCGCGACCGCGGTGCCCTGCGCCGGCTCCTCCGCGGTGACCACGATCGCCTCGGGGCGCAGCATGAACAGCAGCGGGCCGACCGGCAGGGGATCGACGGTGGCCGTCGCCGGGAACCGGCCGAGGCCGGGCACCTCGACCACGAGCCTGGCACCGTCGGGCTGCGGGGCCGGTGCCCGCTCGACGACCCGGGCCCGCAGCAGGTTGGCGTTACCGATGAACGACGCCACGAAGGCGTTGGCCGGCCGGTGGTAGATGTCCTGCGGGGTGCCGATCTGCTCGGTGCGTCCCTGGTGCATGACGGCGATGCGGTCCGACATCGTCAGGGCCTCGCCCTGGTCGTGGGTCACGTAGACGAAGGTCGAGCCGAGCTCGCCCTGGATGCGCTTGAGCTCGGCCTGCATGCTCTCGCGCAGCTTGAGGTCGAGCGCGCCGAGCGGCTCGTCGAGCAGCAGCGCCCGGGGCCGGTTGACCAGTGCCCGGGCCAGGGCGACGCGCTGCTGCTGGCCGCCGGAGAGCTGGCTGGGTTTGCGGCGCGACACGTCGGGCAGGTGCACCACGGCGAGCATCTCCTCGACCCGGTCGCGTACCTCGGCGGCGGGCGTACGCGACGAGCGCAGACCGAACGCCACGTTGTCGAACACGCTCAGGTGCGGGAACAGCGCGTACTGCTGGAACACGGTGTTGACGTTGCGCCGGTAGGGCGGCACCGTCGAGACCTCGACCCCGTCGAGGCGGATGCGGCCGCTGGTGGGCCGCTCGAAGCCGGCGATCATGCGCAGCGTGGTCGTCTTGCCGCACCCCGATGGGCCGAGCAGGGAGAAGAACTCGCCCTCGACGATGGTGAGATCGGTCTCGTGCACCGCGGTGACCGAACCGAATGCCTTGCTGACCTGCTCGAACTGGATGACCGGGTTGCCGTCGATGCCCCTCGACTCCTGCGCGTGCACACGATGGTGGAGCGTGAAGTGTAGAACGGCGATCGTGGTGGAGTCCCGGCAGGGGGTCCGGGGTCGCCGACGCGAACGCACGCGGTCGCCGATGGCCGAGCCACTAACGTCGGGCCGGGGCGCGGGCTCAGCCGAGCCGCAGGTGGTGGCGGTGGTGCCGCTGCACGCGATCGGCATCCGAACAGCCGCCGCCCGCCCTTGGATCGAAAGACACGCACATGACCGTTCCCACGCCCACCATCGCCCCCGCAACCGGGCGGCTCGGCGTCCTCACCGTCGGCCTCGGGGCCGTGGCCAGCACGCTCATCGCCGGGGTCGAGCTCTCCCGCCGCAACATGAGCGAGCCGATCGGGTCGCTCACGCAGATGGGCACCATCCGCCTCGGGCGTCGCACCGATGGTCGGGTGCCCCTCATCAAGGACTTCGTGCCGCTCACCCCGCTCGCCGACATCGTGTTCGGCGCATGGGATCCGTTCCCCGACGATGCCTACGTGGCCGCCCAGCGCGCCGGGGTGCTCGATGGGCCCCGCCACCTCGAGGCGGTGTCGGAGGCCCTGCGTTCGGTCCGGCCGATGAAGGCGGCGTTCGACCCCTTCTACGTGAAGCGGCTCGACGGTCCCAACACCAAGGGCGCCGTCTCCAAGCGGGCCATGCTCGAGTCCATCCGCGAGGACATCGGCACCTTCCGTGACGCCAACCAGTGCGACCGGATCGTGATGATCTGGTGCGGGTCGACGGAGATCTTCATCGAGCCCGGTCCGGCCCACCAGGACCTCGAGTCCTTCGAGCGGGCCATCGACGCCAACGATCCGACCATCGCCCCGTCGATGCTCTACGCCTATGCCGCGCTGCTCGAAGGGGTGCCGTTCTGCAACGGCGCACCGAACCTGACGGTGGACATCCCGGCGCTCACCCAGTACGCCACCGAGCACAAGGTGCCGATCTCGGGCAAGGACTTCAAGACCGGCCAGACGCTGCTCAAGACGGTGCTCGCCCCGATGTTCAAGGCCCGCATGCTCGGGGTCGCCGGGTGGTACTCCACCAACATCCTGGGCAACCGCGACGGCGAGGTGCTCGACGAGCCCGAGAGCTTCAAGACCAAGGAAGAGTCCAAGCTCGGGGTGCTCGAGCACATCCTCGAGCCCGACAAGTACCCGACCCTCTACGGCGACGTCTACCACAAGGTGCGGATCAACTATTACCCGCCCCGCGGTGACAACAAGGAGGGCTGGGACAACATCGACATCTTCGGTTGGCTCGGCTACCCGATGCAGATCAAGGTCGACTTCCTGTGCCGTGACTCGATCCTGGCCGCGCCGCTGGCGCTCGACCTGGTGCTGTTCTCCGACCTCGCCCACCGTGCCGGCATCGGCGGCATCCAGGAGTGGCTGAGCTTCTACTACAAGTCCCCGCAGGTCGCCGCCGGGCTCTATCCCGAGCACGACCTGTTCATCCAGCTCACCAAGCTGAAGAACACGCTGCGCTGGATGATGGGCGAGGAGCAGATCACCCACCTCGGTATCGACTACTACCTCGAGACCTGATCGCGGTCGGGTCGGTCCCGTCGCGCCGCGACCGGACCGACCGGCTCGAGCGGCTCGAGCGGCTCGGTAGACGCCGTCAGGCCGGCTGGTAGGCGCCGATCTCGGCGTTGAGACGGGCCTTGGCTGCGGGGTCGAGGAAGCTGATCGCCACCGAGTCGAGCTCCATCGACCGGAGATCCTCGGTGGACATCCCGCCGTGGCGGTGGGCCCGCACCAGCTCACGGTTGAGGTCGACGTCGAAGTAGCCGGGGTCGTCGGTGGCCAGGGTGACGCGCACCCCGGCCCGGCGCAGTTCGGCCAGTGGGTGGTTGTCGAGGTCGGTCGCCACCTTGAGCAGCACGTTCGAGGTGGGGCACACCTCGAGCGGCACCTGGCGCCGGACCAGCTCGGCCACCACCAGCGGGTCCTGCACCGACATCACCCCGTGGCCGATCCGGTCGGCGTGCAGCCGTTCCAGGCAATCGGTGACGTAGGTGGGGCCGGCCGTCTCGCCGCCGTGGGGAACCCGCTTGAGGCCCAGCGCCGCCGCCCGGTCGAAGCTGGCGGCGTAGTCGCCTGCCGGGTAGCCGATCTCGGGGCCGCCGAGCCCGATGGCCACCGTCGCCTCGGGGCAGTCCGGGCTCTCGAGGAACGCCGCGGTGAACGCCTCCGCCGGGGTCTCGAAGCCCCGCGGGATGTCGATGACCCACGCCAGCTCGACGCCGTGCTCACGCCGGGCCAGCGCCCGGCCCTCGGCCAGGGCCTCCCGGTAGGCCTCCGGCGTCATCTTCCCGTCGTGCAGGTGCAGCCAGGCGGTGGTGGTCACCTCGGCGTAGCGCACCGTGTTGGCCGCGAGGTCGGCGGCCATGTCGGCGATGATCGTGACCAGGTCGGCCCCGTCGCGCAGCAGGCCCAGGCCCTCGATGAAGGCGTCGATGAAGCCGTCGAAGTCGTGGAAGGGCACGCCCTCGGGTCGGGCGGCGAGCTCGGTGCGGTGACGTTCGGCGAGCGCCTGGCGGGTGTGCAGGCGCATCGACCCCTCGAGGTGCAGGTGCAGCTCGACCTTGGGCAGGCCCGCGACGAAGGCCTCGACGTCGGGTCGGTCACCGGTGGCGGGTCGGTCACCGGTGGCGGGTCGGTCGCCGGTGGCGGGATGGTCGCCGGTGGCAGGATGGTCACGGTCGTGCATCGGGTGGTCCCTGATCGGTCGCGTTCGGGCATCGGGTGGCCGGGGCCGTCTGGCGGAACCGACGGTCGGACCGGCGGGTAGCCTACGGCCCGGGCCGGTCCCGCCGTCGGCGCCGGCTGGGGTCGGACACGGGGCCGGACAGGACCGACACCAGACGGACACGAGACGGATCGGCGGCGACGATGATCACCCGCGACGGCCCCGACGGCCGCATCGACTGCATCCGCCAACACGACCATGCCGCCATCAGCGCAGCGCTGGCCGAGGCGTGGGTGCTCGGCGGTGTTCCCGACGACGACGTTCGGTTCGCCGTGGCCCACCACGACGTGGCCTGGGTGGGGCTCGACCGGCGGGCCCGCTTCGCCGAGGGTGGGCGGCTGCATTCCTTCCTCGACCACCCGCTCGACGCCAAGTACGACGCCCATCGCGCCGGCGTCGATCTCGTGGAGACCGGCTCGGCCTACGCCGCGCTGCTGTGCAGCCGTCACTACGCCCGCTTCGCGTCGATGCTCGACGACGAACGTTCGCAGGCCTACCTCGCCCACGAGCAGCAACGCCAGCGCCGGCTGTGGCCGCAACTGAGCACGCAGCAACAGGCCCGTGCCGACCACGACCTGGCGTTGCTGCAGCTGCTCGACGCCCTCTCCCTGTTCGCCTGCTGCAACCGCCCGGGTGAGACGACCTGGCCGTGGTACCGCGACGGGTTCCGCTTCGGTGCGGTGACGTTGCGGGCGAGCTGGCTCGACACCACCACGATCCGGCTCGATCCCGACCCGCTCGCCGGGCCCGTGCACACCGGGTACGTGGCGTATCGCAGCGGGGCCGACGGGGTGCTGGCCGACCCCGTCCACCACGCCGTCTGCTTCACCGGCTGATGCGCCCGGCTCGCCGGATCGAACCGGGCGGGCCGATTGAGTAGGTTCCTCGCCATGCAGGATCGACCCACCGCTGCGGAGGTCCTCGTCACCATCGGCGAGTATCTCGACGAGGAGGTGCTGCCCGCCGTCGAGGGGGCATTGCGCTACAAGACCCTCGTCGCCGCGAACCTCATCAAGGTGCTCGAACGCGAGCTCGCCGCCGGGGACGGGCCGCAGCGTCGTGAACGCGAACGGCTCGCGGCGTTGCTCGGCGTCGCCGCCGACGGCGAGGACCTCACCGGCGACCTGTTGCGGCTCAACGCCGAGTTGCAGGCCCGGCTGCGGGCCCCCGAGCTGCCGTCGCGGGAGTTCCTGCTCGCCGCCCGGGCCGCGCTCGAGGCGTCGGCGCTGGACAACCTGGCGGTCAACAAGCCCGGGTACGACCGCTACGACCAGGCGATCGAGGTCGACTGATGGCCCGCGACCTTCCCGCCATCGCCGCCTCGCTCGACCGGTACCTCACCGAGCGCTGGAACCGTCCGGTGCGCGCCGTGGACCTGGTGGAGACCTCCGTGGGCGCCCGCCGCGGCAACATCCTGTTCGACGCGGTCGACGGCGAGCGTCGCCACGAGCTGGTGCTGACCATCTATCCACCCGCCGGCACCGTCATCTTCGGGGTCGAGGCCGAGACCGAGGCGTTGCGGTTGGCCGAGGCCGCCGGTGCCCCGGTGGCCCACGTGTTCGAGGTCTGCACCGACGGCGGATGGTTCGGCGAGCCGTTCTTCATCTCGAGCCGGATCCCCGGCGACTCGCTGCCGCGCAACATCCTGCGACGGGTGGCCCAGGACCCCACCCTCGGGGCGCGGGTGGGGTCACAGCTCGGAACGGCGTTCGCGGCTATCCACGCCGTCGACGGCGCCGACGCCCCGGCGGACCTGCGGCGCTGGCCGCTCGACGCCTCGCCCAGCGCCGCCTCGCTCGACCTGCTCGAGGAGCAGCTCGACGAGATGCTGCAGCCGGCACCGGGTCTGGCACTGGGCCTGCGCTGGCTGCGCGACAACCAGCCCGACCCGCCGGGCAGGCAGCGGCTGGTCCACGGCGACGTGCGCAACGGCAACATCCTGGTGGACGGCACCGGCCTGACGGCGATCCTGGACTGGGAGGGTTGCCACACCGGCGACCCCCACGAGGACCTCGGTTGGCTGTGCGTGCGCACCTGGCGCTTCGGCGGCGACGCGCTCGAGGTGGGCGGGTTCTCGGCCCGGGAACCGATGATCGAGGCATACCAGGCCGCCGGCGCGCACTTCGATCCCCATGCCTACGACTGGTGGAAGGTGTTCGGCACCCTGCGCTGGGGTCTCGGGCTGGCCAAGCAGGCCCGCCAGCACCTCGACGGGACCTACCGCTACATCGCCATGGCCGGCAGCGGCCGGCGGGTGTGCGAGCTGGAGTACGACCTGCTGCGGATGCTGTCCAAGCTGCTCTGACCGGCTGGTAGGGCCCCGTCGGACCCCGCCGAGCCCCGCCGAGCCCCGCCGGTGCGGTCGAAGGGTCGCGGTCCGCCGACGGCCGTCGGGCGCGTGGGAGACTTCCCGGCGGTGGCTCGTGCCGGTACCTCCTCCTCCCCGACGACGACCGCCGGACGCGGTCGGCGCCGCCGGTCCGCGGCGGCCGGCGGGTCGCGTTCGTGGTTGCGTCGCCACCGGCGTCTGATCCTGGTGACGCTGTCGGTGCTGGTGGTTGCGCTGGGTGTCCGGCTGTTCCTGCTGCCGGCCAGCGACCCGGTGGTGGCGGCCGATGCCGTGGTGGTCCTGCCCGACAGCGGTCAGGCCGGGCTGCAGGAGGGCCTCGGCCTGGTGAACCGGCAGGTGTCCCCGGTCCTGGTGGTGCTCGGCGGGGCCGAGCGGCTCGGTGGGGCCGAGCGGCTCTGCCGTGGTGCCGGCACGGTCGAGGTGCTCTGTCCGGCTGCCCCGCAGGACGGTCGCGGCCAGGCCAGGGTGCTCGGCGCGTTGGCGGCGGAGCGGGGCTGGACGGCGATGGTGCTGGTGGCGGACCGGCCTGAGCTGAGCCGCGACACCCTGCAGGTGTCGCGCTGTACCGAGGTGACGTTGCTGCGCCGTGCGGTGTCGGGCAGCGATGCGTTCGGCACCGTGCTGGCGGCGTTGGGCGCGGTCCCCGACTACCTGCGGGCCCTGGTCCAGCAGGGCTGCTGAATCGCAGCCCGGCCCGGCGCGGGCCCCCGGGGTGGGTCAGCTGCCGGCCTGCTCGCGGTTGCGGGCCTGGACCGCGGCGCGACGGGCGGCGATGTCCTCGGGGCGCACCGCGGTCATGTGCTCCTTGGCGATGGCCCGTTCGACGGCGAGGCCCTCCTGCATGGTCACCAGGGCACCGGAGTCGTACACCCGCTTGAGGTTGCGCACCGCCCGGCGGTCGTTGGAGGCGATGGTGGCGGCGAGCGTCACGGCCTCGGCGACCAGCTGATCGGGAGCGAAGACCTGGTTGACCAGTCCCCAGCGCTCGGCCGTCTCGGCGTCGCAGAAGTTGCCGGAGAAGGACAGCTGCTTGGCGCGCGACATGCCGATCAGGCGGGGCAGGCGCTGGGTGAGGCCCCACAACGGCAGGATGCCGACCCGGGCGTGGGTGTCGGCGAAACGGGCATCGCTGGAGGCGAGGATGATGTCGCACGCCAGTGCCAGCTCGAACCCGCCGGTGATGGCCAGGCCGTTGACGGCGGCGATCACCGGGACCGGACAGCCGACGATGGCGGCGGCGAGGTCCTCGGAGCCGCGGGCCGACGGCTTGGGAGGCCCGCCGGGTGCGCCGAGCTCCTTCAGGTCGACCCCGGCGGAGAAGGCTGCGCCCTTGCCGGTCAGCACGATGGCCCCGACCGACTCGTCGGCCCCGGCGGCCCGGATGGTCGCAGTGGCCTCCTCGCGCAGCGCCATCGACAGCGCGTTGCGCGCCTCGGGCCGGTTCAGCGTGATCAGCATGACGCCCTCGGCGGGGCGATCGATCAGCACCAGTTCGCTCATGGCCAGTGTCCTTCCGCTTCGACCCGGTCCGTTGCGGTGGCCGGGTGCTGTGATCGGCGGAAGGTCTAGCGGATGAGCCGGTCCGGGGGAAGTGCCCCGCCTCAGGCGGCGGGGCGGCGACGCCTGGCGGCGTCCTTGGCGAGGGCGTGGGTGGCGTCCTCGATGGCCCAGGCCGCGGCGAGATCACCCAGCCCGTTGCCGGTGAACACGAAGTCCTCGATGTCCTGCTCGCAGCGGGCGAGGCGCAGCAGCAGCGTGGGGTCCTCGGGTGCTGCGTCCATCAGCTCACGGGCGGTGGTGAGGAACTCGCCGGCTTCTTGCAGGGCGGCGAAGGTCGCCAGCTCACAGTCGTCCTCGAGTTGGCGACGCTGTTGGGTGGTGAGACCGGCGTTGCCGTCGGGGTCGGCCAGTTGACGATGCATGCGCCACAGCTTCCAGCTCCCCACCCCGGTCAGGGTGACCAGCAGCAGGAGCGGAGCGACCGGCACCGCGCTGAGCGGTCCCAGGACGGCGGCGGCGGTCGTCATGCTGACGGCGGTGATGAGGCCCCTTGACACGCTTTTTACATCGACCCGATCGGGGTAGGACTTGAGTCCCGGACGGGCGATTTTTCCCCAATTCGAGACCACACCTTGGTCTCGAAGTCGAACAGCTGGCACTCGCGGAAGATGGCGCGGACGGTGGACCAGCGGAACCGGTACGTGATCACGTCCGAGCCGTAGTGGGCTGCGAGCTGCCGCCAGGCGGTCGGCAACCGGTAGAAGGGGATGCGCTGATCCACGTGGTGCGGGGTGTGGACGAGGATGTGGTGGGTCAACGCCGACAGCAGCCGCGGCATGACCACCACCGTGGAACAGGCGACCTGGCCGATGGTGGCGCTCCACTGCTTGCGGTCGTCGAAGAACGGCAGCTGCGGGTGGGTGTGGTGCAGGAAGACGAACAGGGCGATGAAGAAGTTGAACACCAGCCACGGCACCACCACCGCGGTCACCGCCCCCGCCGCGCCGCCGCCGAGCAGCCACGCCACCACCAGCGCCTGCGCCGCGAAGACCGCGGTGATGACCTTGGAGCGGGTGAAGTGGTGGCGGCGCCGGGTCTCGGCGTCGGGCCGGTAGCGGACCATGCCCGGCCACCACACCTTGGTCAGGTAGTGCAACGGGCAGCCCAACAGGCTGCGCTCGATGCGGTAGAACAGCCGTGACCACGCCGGTCGGGCCCGGTACTGGGCGGGGGTCAGCGGCCGCCAGATCCAGTCGACGGGGCTGAAGCTGGTGAACCCGTGGTGCACCCGGTTGTGGCCGTGGACCCACAGGCGGTACATGTTCAGCGACGGCAGCATCGCCGCAGTGCCCAGCACCTCGGCCACCTTCGGCGAGTGGAACAGGGCGCCGTGGGCGGCGTCGTGGGCCCACACGAACAACGAGGCCACGGCACAGCCGGCCAGGACGCCGAACCCGAATTTCACCACCAGGTGGTCCGCCCGGAGCGCTGCCACCACGAACGCGGCGTACATCGTGGCGTCGAAGGCCAGCCAGGCTAGCGTCAGCGGTGTCGAACGCCGGTAGGCGGCGGGCGAGAACGCGGTGCGCACGGTGCCCAGCTTGACGGTGCGGAGGCGGTCGAAGGCGGTACCGACCGGGGCGGGTCCGGCGGCGGAGGCGGGAGGGCTGGAGGCTGACGACACGCCAGAACCCTTCCGATTCCGTGCCCGTCTGTCCAGGGGCCAAGGTCACGACTTCGCTCGACGGCCCGTGTGGCGGCCCCGGTGACCAGGCCAGGTCTCGCGGGTCTGACGGGTCTCGCGGGTCTGACGGGTCTGACGGGTCTGACGGTTCTGGTCGGGTCAGCCCTGTTCCGGCCACCACGTGCCGTGGTAGCTGCGCTCGTCGACGATGCGGTCGGACTCGTCGAGTTCGAGGACGACCACTGCGTCGCGCAGGCCCGAGCCGTCGGGGTCGAAGCGGATCGCCAGCAGCGATCCGTCCCCCGCCACCGCGGCGGGAGCCGTAGGCAGTGGCGATGCCGGTGCATCGTCGTGCCCGGCGCCGGTCCCGGTCGCCCCGTCCCCGGTGGTGGTGCGCGGCGCTCGCTCGACCAGACGGGTACGGGTGGCGCTGCTGCGGTACAGGCTCGAGCGGGCCAGCTCGGGATAGGGGCCGACCACCTCGAACAGCCGGTCGGTGAAGTCGCGGTACCAACCGTGGCTGCGTGTCGCCCCGGCGGCAGCGGCGAGATCGGGACGGCTGGCGGCGTCGGCGATACGCCGGGCCGACCAGTCGACCAGGCGCAGTTCGTCGGCGATCCGGCCGTCGTCGTCGAGCTCCCACCAGGTGAGCCCGAGGGTGGCCATGGTGACCAGATCCTCGACGCTACGACCGGTGAACATCCACTCGGCGACCACGGTTCTGCCGGCATCGACCAGACGCAGCAGGTCCACCCGGCGGTCGGGCACCGCAATGGCCAGTCGTGCTGTGTCATCGGTGATGGCGTCGCGTCCGGTCAGGGTCGCACCCGCCCGGGTTGAACCGCTCACGGCGGTCGTGCCCGGCTGGGTCACCGTCGCCGTCTCGGCGTAGTGGGCCGCCAGCCCGGCGGGGTCGGAGGACCACTGGCGTGCCCAGTCATTGACGAGCCGGTGCTGGTCGGTCACCGCGGCAGACTACCGTGCGGGCCGATGAGGCTGGTCGGCGGCACGCCGGGGTCGGGCCGGTGACCCGGGGCGGGACGCCGGGCGACGGAGCGTTCGTCGTCGGCCCGCGGGTCCTCGCCGGCGGTGCGCGCTCCGGGCCACTGGCCGGCTGCCGGCTGGCGGTGAAGGACCTCTTCGACGTGGCCGGCGTGCCCACCGGGGCCGGGAACCCGGACTGGCGGGCCACCCACGCGGTCCCCGCACGCCACGCCACCGCGGTGTCACGGCTGCTCGGCGCCGGGGCCACGGTCATCGGCAAGACGGTCACCGACGAACTGGCCTACAGCCTCTCCGGTACCAACGTGCACGACGGGATGCCCCCGAACCCCGCCGCGCCCGGTCGGGTCCCCGGCGGTTCCTCCGCCGGGTCGGCCTCGGCGGTCGCGGCCGGTGCGGCGGACATCGGGCTCGGCACCGACACCGCCGGCTCGGTCCGGGTCCCGGCCTCGTACTGCGGGGTGTTCGGGTTCCGGCCGAGCTGGGGCCGGGTGCCGTTGGACGGCTGCGTTCCGCTGGCGCCCGGCTACGACACGGTCGGCTGGCTCACCCCGTCCGCCGCGCTCGCAGCCACGGCCGGCACCGTGCTGCTCGACCGGTGGACCGGGGCCGCGCCCGCCCCGCCCGAACGGCTGGTCGTGGCCACCGACGGGTTCGCCCTGCTCGACCCGGGCCTGCTCGAACCGTTCGGGGCGGTGATCGCGACCCTGGCCGAGCTCGTCGGGACCCGCCGCGACGAACCGCTGGCCCCCACGACCGACGGCGGTAACGGGCTGGCGGACTGGGCCCAGGGCTTCCGGGTCGATCAGGGCCGGCAGGTCTGGCGCACCCACGGTCCGTGGATCGAGACCGCGAAACCCCGGTTCGGGCCCGGTGTGGCGGCCCGGTTCGGCTGGGCCGCCACCCTGACCGACGACGACGTGGCGTCGACCGAGGCGCTACGCCGTGCTGCACGTGCGCGTCTTGCCTCGGTGCTCGACGGTGCCGTGCTGTGCCTGCCTGCGGCGTGCGGTCCCGCACCGTGGCCCGGTGCGTCCGCGGCGGAGAAGGACAGCCTGCGCCTGCGGACCCTCGCCCTGACCGCGCCGGCGGGCCTGGCCGGGGCGCCGTGCGTCTCGCTGCCTGCGCTGCGGACCCCCGACGGCCCGGTGAACCTGGCGATCGTCGGCGCCCCCGGCAGCGATGAGCAGCTCGCGGCGTTGGCGCTGCGCTACGCAGAGGCCCGCAGCGCCGCTGCGGCCGGAACACCGGACGGTCTGCAAGGGTGGACACGATGACGAACTCCTCGAACGGTCCTGATCGCTCGTCCGCGGGCGCACCTGCTGCGGGCGGGCCCGGGATCTCCTCGCTGCGGGCGGGCACGCTGCAGGCCTCGGCCATCCGGGAGCTGTTCGACGCCGCCCAGCGGGTGCCGGGGGCGTTGCGGCTCGAGGTGGGGGAGCCCAACTTCCCCAGCCCGCCCTGGGTGATCGAGGCCGCGCACCGGGCCGCCCGCGACGGCGCCACCCACTACACGCCCAACACCGGCATCGGTGAGCTGCGCGAGGCGCTCGCCGACAAGGTGCGGCGGGTCAACGGCTGGCAGGCCCGGCCCGAGGAGTGCATCGTCACCGCCGGCGGTGTGCAGGCCCTGCACCTGGCGCTCGCGGCGCTGCTCGATCCCGGCGACGAGGTGTTGCTGCCCGACCCGCTGTGGCCGAACTTCGCCATGATCGCCCACCTCATCTCGGCCCGCGGGGTCGGTTACCGGCTGCATCCCGACGCCGGGTTCCTGCCCTCGGTCGAGGAGCTCGAGTCGTTGGTGACCGAGCGCACCCGGGTGATCGTGGTGAACTTCCCGTCGAACCCGACCGGGGCGTGCGCGACCGCCGCGCAGCTCGCCGAGCTGGTGGCCTTCGCCCGCCGTCACGGGCTGTGGATGGTGGCCGACGAGTGCTACGACGAGCTGACCTTCACCGGCGAGGTGGTCAGCGCCCGGGCCGTGGACCCCTACGAGCGGATCGTCAGCGTCTACACCTTCTCCAAGACCTACGCGATGACCGGCTGGCGGGTGGGCTATGCGTTCGCTCCGGTGGAGACCCTGGCGGTGATGGGACGCATGCAGGAGCCCCTGGTCTCCTGCGTGAACGCCCCGGCGCAGTACGCCGCGCTCGCGGCCCTGCAGGGACCGCAGGACGTCGTGGCCGAGATGCGCGACGCCTACCTACGCCGGGCCGAGGCCGCACGCGCCGTGCTGGTCGACGCCGGGATCGGCGTGCACCGGCCCGACGGCGCGTTCTACCTGTGGGTGGACACCTCCGGTGATGCCCGCGACTCGCTGCGCCTGGCCCACGACCTGCTCGCCGCCGAAGCGGTGGCGGTGGCACCGGGCCTGGCCTTCGGACCCAGCGGGGCGCACCGCCTGCGGGTCTCGCTGGCCTCCTCCGACGAGGACCTGCTCGAGGGGTGCCGTCGGCTGGCCCGCTTCCTCGGCCCGATCGCCGGCTGAACGGCCGGCTGAGCGAACGGAACGACGTCATGGTGTGGAACCCCGACCAGTACCTGCGTTTCGGCGACGAGCGGTCCCAGCCCTTCCACGATCTGCTGCACCGGGTCCCGGTGCGCTCGGCGGGGCTGGTGGTCGACCTCGGTTGCGGTCCCGGGCAGCTCACCGCCACGCTTGCCGAGCGTTTCGCGGGGTCCACGGTGATCGGGGTGGACTCCTCCCCGGACATGATCGCTGCGGCCGCGCCCCACGAGGGTCCGTCGGTGCGCTTCGAGCTGGCCGACATCCGGAGCTGGCAGCCCCCGGCGCCGGTCGACGTCGTGGTGTCCAACGCCACCCTGCAGTGGATCGACGGTCACCTCGACCTGTTGGGCCACTGGCTGTCCTTCGTGCCCTCCGGTGGGTGGTTCGCATTCCAGGTCCCGGGGAACTTCTCCTCGCCGAGCCATCTCGGCATCGCCGAGCAGGTGGCCTCGCCGCGCTGGCGGCCACACTTCGACCCCGAGGCGCTCGAGCGGCCCCGATCGGCCGAGCCGCAGGCCTACCTGGAGCGCCTCACCGAGGTGGGGGCCGAGGCCCAGGTGTGGGAGACCACGTACTACCACGTGCTCCAGGGGCCCGATCCGGTGCTGGAGTGGATCCGGGCCACGGCGCTGCGACCGGTCCTGGCGCTTCTGGCCGGGCTCGGTGCCGACGAGCAGGCCGCCTTCGAGACCGAGCTGGCCGAGCGGCTGCGACGGGCGTACCCGCCGGGCCCGCACGGCACCGTGTTCCCGTTCCGGCGGATCTTCGCGGTGGCCCGACGCCGCTGAGCGCGGGACGGGTAGGTTCGGACCATGCTCGATCCCAAGGTCGTCTCCCTCGCCCAGGCCGCCAACTTCGCGGCGCTGACCACGCTGCTGCCCGACGGCCAGCCGCAGACCCATGTGATGTGGGTCGACGCCGACGACGAGCACGTGCTGATCAACACCGAGCTGCACCGCCAGAAGGCCCGCAACGTGCAGCGCGACCCGCGGGTGTCCGTCGCCATCATCGACGCCGCCAACCCCTACGACTTCGTCGAGGTGCGCGGCACGGTCGTCGAGGTGGTGCGCGGACCGGTGGCACGGGCCCACATCGACGCCCTGGCGTTGAAGTACACCGGCAAGCCCTACGCGCCGGCGATCACGTCGGAGCGGGTGATCCTGCGCATCGCCGTGTCCCGCACGGTGCTGCGATGACCGCCACGACGGCGCCGCGATGAACGCCGGCGGCAGCTCGGCGGCCCGGGCGGTGATCGAGCTCGACGACGTGCAACGCGCGGCCGACCGGTTGCGCGGGGTCGCCCATCGCACCCCGGTGCTGCACTCCGCCGCCATCGACGAACTCGCCGGGGCCGAGGTGTTCATCAAGGCCGAGTGCTTCCAGCGCACCGGGTCCTTCAAGTTCCGCGGGGCGTACAACGCCCTGGCGGCTCTGCCGGAGGACCAGCGCCGCCGTGGCGTGGTGACCGGGTCCTCGGGCAACCATGCCGCTGCGGTGGCGCTCGCAGCCCGGCTGTTCGGGGTGGCCGCCACGGTGGTCATGCCCGAGGACGCCCCGGCCAACAAGCGGGCCGCCACCGAGGCCTACGGGGCGACGGTGGTGGGCTATGACCGCTACCGGGAGGACCGTGACCGGCGCTGTGCCGAGCTGGCCGAGCGACACGGGCTGGTGGTGGTCCCGGCGTTCGACGACGCAACGGTCATGGCCGGCCAGGGAACCCTGGCCCTCGAGCTGTTCGAGGAGGTGCCCGACCTCGACGTGCTCGTGGTGTGTGTCGGTGGCGGTGGCCTGATGGCCGGTTGTGCCACGGTCGCCAAGGCCCGTGACCGGGCCGTGGAGGTGGTCGGGGTGGAACCGGCCGCCGGCGACGACCATCGCCGCAGCCTCGCGGCGGGGGAGCGGGTGCGGCTCGACGGGGTGCCCCGGTCCATCGCCGACGGTCAGCTGGTGGTCGCCCCGGGGGAGCTCACCTTCGCCGTCAACCGACAGCGGGTGGACCGTTTCGAGACCGTCACCGACGAGGAGATCGTCGTGGCGATGGGGTTGCTGTTCGAACGGGTGAAGGTGGTGGCCGAACCGAGCGGTGCCTCGGCGCTGGCTGCGGTGCTCTCCGGTGCGGTGGGCCGACGCGGCGCGCGCATCGGGGTCACCCTCTCCGGCGGCAACATCGACGCCGCCCGCTTCGCCGCCCTGCTGGCCCCGCCCGCTGCCGGGTAGCGCCGGCCCGGACGGACGCCCCGGGCTGGGACCGACGCGCCGACGTGACCCGGTCCGTCCCGGCCGGTCCGTTGGGGCTTGTCCGTTGGGGCTTGTCCGGGGCGACGGGTCAGGCGCCGCCGACCCCGCCGAGCTGCACGCCGAGCAGCACCGCGGCGATGGCCGTGAACAGGCCCACCGCACCCCACATGCCGCGTGCTGCGGGAGTCTTGGCCTGGCTGTGCAGGAAGGCGCCGATGCCCGACGCCGCAACCAGCATCAGCTTGACGAACAGGGTGACCTGGTAGCCGGGCGGGGTGTTGGCCAGGTCGACGGCCATGATGTTCCACACGCCGGTCAGCACGGCGACCGCGAACGCGGGCCAGGCGATGCGGTTGAACTGGCGCGCGAAGGACTTTGGCAGGTCGCCACCGGCGGCCCGGATGACCGGTAGCAGGCCCAGCAGGGTGATCTGGCCGCCCACCCACACGGTGACGGCGAGCACGTGGAGGGTGAGACGGATGGTACGGACGGTGAGGGGCAGCATGCACTGTCGGTTCTACCCGACCATGGCGTCGAGCGACCAGTGCGGCCGCACCGGCGTAGTCTTCGCCGATGCGACCGGAGTTGTATCCCGCAGGGGCGCGTGAGCTGCAGGCCCAGTTCGACACGACCCGCCTCGCCGACCGGCTCGAGGAACGCTCGGTATTCGACGCGCTCGAGGCCTGGCAGGTCAAGGTGATCGAACGGTCGACGTTCTTCTTCCTGGCCACCGCCGATGCCGACGGTTGGCCCGACGTCTCCTACAAGGGCGGGGCGCCGGGGTTCGTCGAGGTGCTCGACCCGACCACGCTGGCCTTCCCCAGCTACGACGGCAACGGCATGTTCCGTTCGATGGGCAACATCGCGGACACCGGCAAGGTGTCGTTGCTGTTCGTCGACTTCGACAAGCCCAAGCGGATCCGGGTGCACGGCACGGCCGTGCTGCACGACGATCCGGCGTGGCTGGACCGTTTCGCCGGGGCCGAGCTGGTGGTGGAGGTGCGGATCGGCCGGGCGTTCTTCAACTGCCCGCGCTACCTGCACAACCTCGCCGGCGGCGAACTGTCCCCGCACGCGCCCCGTGACGGGCACACCGTGGCCGAGCCGGAGTGGAAGTCGTTGCCGGAGTGGGCCGAGGTGCTTCCCCGGCAGGCGGGATGACCGAGCCGTCCGATCACTGGCGGCTGGCCTTCATCGGTGCGTTGTCGCTGTCGGCCGCCGGCACCGCGGTGGGGCTGCTGGCGGCGACCTCCGTCACGACCGGCGCCGGTGCCGACGGTGGTGCCGGCCGGA
Organism: uncultured Acidimicrobiia bacterium; assembly: GCA_903921205.1. GTDB lineage: Bacteria > Actinomycetota > Acidimicrobiia > Acidimicrobiales > CAIXPF01 > CAIXPF01. The sequence goes on from CAIXPF010000198.1 coordinate 34,337, forward strand.
CGGCCCTGTTCATCACGTTCATGATGGGCCCGACCGTCCTGGCGCCGTTGGTGCCGCGCCTGGGGCAGCGCCTCGGGTCGCGCCGCACCTTCGCGGTCGCCAGCGCCGTGACCGCAGCGCTGTGGCTGGCGGCGGGCGTGGTGCTGCTGAGCGGTACGGCGCCGCTGTGGACGATCCTCGCCACCGGCGCGCTCGTCGGCTTCCCGCTGACGGTGACCCAGGTCTACAAGCCGCTGATCTCCTCGGCATTCCTCACCGGGAAGGGCCTGGCCGTGGCCCACTCCTACCAGGGTCTGATCGGCGGCGTGGCGTTCATGGTCGGCGCGCTCGGCGGCGGAGTGCTGGTCGATCGGAGCGGGCCGGGCTGGGCGATGGTGGTCAACGGGGTGCTCTCGGTGCCGATCGCCGTCGTGTGCTGGTTCGGCCGGCCGGCCCGGGAGCCCCGGCCCGCCCGGGTCGACCAGAGCGGTCTGGCCGACATCCGTCGTCTCCTGGCCGATCGACCGGCGTTGCGCCGGGCCCTCGCTCTGGCGGCTGGGGCTGTGGCCTGTCTCGGCCCGATGAGCTCGATGGCGGTGCCGGTCACCTCGGCCCTGCGCCCTGTGGGCGGGGCAGTGGCCCAGGGCGGGGCCACGGCGGCCGGGCTGTTCATGGCGGCCATGGCCGCAGGCCGGATCGGGTCGCCGAGGCTGGTCGACAGCGTCGGCGACCGCCTCGGCACGATGGCCGCTGCGCTGGCCGTCGACGCCGCCGCCGGGCTGGTGCTGGTGCTGTTCGCAGTCGTGTCGTGGATCCTGACCGGTTCGCCGGAGTTGGTGGCCTGGGTCGTGGTCGGTGCGGTGTTCGGGCTGACCCGCTTCGCCGGGCGGTCGTTGTGCGTCGGCGCGATCGGTGAGGCCGTCGACGACCACGACCGGTCGCTGGCCATGGCCGCGCTGACGACGGTCGCGGCGGTCGCCACCCCGCTCGGTGCCATCGCCTGGGGATTGGCCATCGACGGCGTCTCGGCGGTCGGTGCGCTGATCGGCGCTGGTACCGCGATGGTGCTCATCGCTGCCACGGTGCGCTCCCGGGCGGCCGTGACGGTCGCGGTGGAGGCCTGAGTGGCCGCCCCCGGCCGGGCGAAGGGACCGCATCCGGTCGGTTGCCGTGTGCCGGCAGGGTCGGATCCAGAGGGAGGCTGTCATGGATTCTGATTTCGGCGACCGTGCGGCCCGGCGGTGGCGGGTCGCCTACGTTGCGGCGCTGGCCTCGACGGTCGCGGGGACCGGCATGGTCCTGCTGGCCGCGACCACGGTCACCACCACCGCTGCCACCAGCGGCAGTGGTGGCAGCCGCACTGCGGTGTTCCTCGCTCTGATGATGATCCCCGGCATCCTGGCCCCGGTGGTGCCCTCCTGCGGCAGCCGGTTCGGTGAGCAACGCACGGCAGCGGTGGCCAATGCGCTGTCGGCGTCGGTCTGGCTCGTTGCGGGCCTGCTCGTGGTGACCGGAAGCACTCCGGTGCGGGTCGTCTACGCCGCCGGCCTGCTCGGCGGGTTCCCGTTGGCGGTGAACGCGGTCTACAAGCCGTTGGTCTCCAAGGCGTTCCTCACCGGTGAGGGTCTGGCGATGGCCCGCGCCTATCAGGGGGTGATCGGCGGGGTGGCCTTTGCCCTGGGTTCCCTCGCCGGTGGTGTGATCGTCAACGGTCCCGGACCGGGATGGGCGATGATCGCCAACGCCGTGCTCACCGCCCCGATCGCCGTGGTGTGCTGGTTCGGCCGACCGGCCCGCCCGGTGCCGGCCGGCCGGGCTTTCCGGAACGGTTGGGCGGAGCTGCGGGCGCTGCTGCGCCGCCATCGGTCGTTGCGTCTGGTCCTGAGCCTGGTCTCGGTGGCTCTGGTGTGCATCGGACCGTTCACCGCAATGGCCGTCCCGATCACGACGGCGGTGCGCAATGCCCGACCCACGGCACTGCCGGGCGATGTCGTGTCCGGCGCAGCGATCCTGATGGCCGCGGTGTCCTCGGGGCGGATCCTGGCCCCGTACGTGGTACGGAAGGTGGGCGATCGTGTCGGGCCGCTGGTGGGCCTGACCGTCGCCCATGCCCTCCTCAGCATCAGCACCGTGGTCTTCTCCCTGGTCTCGCTGTTGCTGAGCGGTCCCGCCCAGTTGGTGTTCTGGGCGTTCGCCGGGCTGGGGATCGGGACGTCGTACTACTCGGCGACGCCGTTCCTCACCGGCGCCATCGGCGATGCGGTCGAGCCCGCCGATCAGGCGCTGGGGATGGCCTCGCTGATGGTCGTGGCGGCGGTCATGGCCCCGGTGGGTGTCGCGGTCTGGGGTGTCAGCCTCGACCGGTTCCCCGTGACCTGGGTACTGGTCGCCGGTGGGGTCTGCCTGATGATCGAAGCGGCGGTGGGCCACCGCCTGGCGGTGGCGGCACGCGACGCCGGCAGCGACGCCTCCGCCGGGCCGACGGCAGCGGACTGAGCTGTCGTCTCAGATCACCCCGTCGGCGCGCAGGGTGCCGACGTCGAGGCCCAATGCGCCGTACACCTCGGCGTTGTGCTGGCCGAACCCGGGGCTGACGCTCAGCCGGGGCGGCGGCCGGTGGTCGAAGCGCAGGGGGCTCTGCGGCAGGGAGATGGTGCCGTAGCTCGGGTGCTCGATGTCACGGATGGCCTCGCGTTGACGGAGGTGGTCGTCGTGGAGCACCTCGACCAGCGTCCGCACCGGCGCGGCCGGGACCCGGTGCCGCTGGCAGGCGGCGAAGACGTCGGCCTTGGCCTGTGGCGCGGTCCAGATCCCGACGAGCTCGTCGACCTCGTCGAGGTGCGCGGCGCGGCTCGTGTTGTCGACATAGCGCGGGTCGTCGATCAGCTCGGGCCGGCCCATGGCGTTGGCCAGGTTCGTCCAGTGCTCCTCGGCGGTGCACATCAGGGCGATGGCCCCGTCGCTGGTCGGGTACACGTTGTAGGGCGCCACCGCCAGGCCGCTGTGACGGTTGCCGGTGCGTCCCGCCGAGCCGGTACCGATGAGGGTGCCCCAGTTCGACGCCATCGACATCAGGGTCACCTCCTGCATGGCCACCTCGACGTGACGTCCGACGCCGGTGTGCTCGCGCTCGAACAGCGCGGTCATCAGCCCGGCGTACAGGTGCACCCCGCCGAGGAAGTCGACGATCTGCGGTCCGGCCTTCACCGGGGGCCCGTCGGGGAAACCGGTGACCGACATGGCGCCGCCGTAGGCCTGCACGGTGAGGTCCATGGCCAGGCGGTCGCGGTCGGGGCCGGACAGGCCGTAGCCGGAACCCGAGCCATAGCACAGCCGGGGGTTGCGCTCGTGCAGCACGTCCCAGCCGGCGCCGAGCCGGTCCAGCACACCGGGCGCGAAGTTCTCGATGAGCACGTCGGCGGTCTCGGCGAGCTGCAGCAGCAGGTCCCGGCCGCGCGGGTGCTTGAGGTCGAGGGTGATGTCGCGCTTGCCGGCGTTGAGGATGGCGAAGGGCACCGAGCCGCCCTGGACCTGCTCCCGGCGGCGCAGCGGCTCGCCGCGCGGCGGCTCGATCTTGAGCACGTCGGCGCCGGCTGCGGCGAACAGGAACCCGCAGTACGGGCCCTGGTACACCTGGCCGAGGTCGAGCACACGGAGCCCGGCGAGGCCGGGGCCGCCGGCCATCACTGCCCGCCGATGACGTCGCGGCCGTAGCGCAGCACGCTGTCGACGTCGTGCACCTGGGTGCCGAGCCCGACCATGCCGTTCACCGGGACCAGCACCCGGTGCACGCCCCGACGCTCGAGCTCGGCGATCTCCGCCGGATCATCGGGGGCGCTGACGGTGATCTCGATGCGGTCGGGGTCGCGTCCGGCGGCCTCGGCCGCCCGGCGCATCTCGTCGATGAGGTCCCACGGCTGGGCCCGGGCCGGGAAGTAGCCGTCGCCGAGCCGTCCTGCCCGCCGGGCGGCGAGCTTGGTCTGCCCGCCGACGATCACGGGGATGTCGCCCTTGGGCCGGGGCCGGCACCACATCCGGTCGAACTCGACGAAGGGACCGTGGTAGCTGGCCGGTCCCTCGGCGCTCCACAGGGCCCGCATGGCGGCGACGTAGTCGTCGGTACGGGCGCCGCGATCGGCGAAGGGGACGCCGAGGGCGTCGAACTCCTCCTGCAGCCAGCCGACCCCGATACCGAGCAGCATGCGTCCGCCGCTGAGGTGGTCGATCGACGCCAGGATCTTGGCCAGCACCAGCGGGTTGCGTTGGGGCAGGATCAGCACCCCGGTGGCCAACTTGATGGTCTTGGTCACCCCGGCGACGAAGGTGAGCCACACCAGCGGGTCGGGGATCGGCATCGAGTTGTCGGCGGTCATCTTGCCGCTGGTGGCGTAGGGGTAGACCGATTCGTAGGTGTCGGGCACGACCACGTGCTCGATGGTCCAGATCGACTCGAACCCGGCCTGCTCGGCGGCCTGGGTGATCTCGATCGCCGCCTCGGGCTCGGTGAATCGGCCGAGGTTGGCGTAGCGCAGTCCGAACTTCATGGGTCCCCCTTGTTCGAGGTGGGCACGGTATCGTCGTTGGCCATGCTCGTGCTCGCGTCGGCATCGCCCCGCCGCCGGCAGCTGCTGGAACCGTTCGTGCAGTTCGAGATCCGTCCGGCCGACCTCGACGAGTCGGCACGCCCGGGTGAGCAGCCCGTCGCCTACGTGGCCCGTCTGGCCGCCGAGAAGGCCGCGACGGTGGCCGCCGGGCTCGACCGCTCGACCGTCGTGCTGGCCGCAGACACCACGGTCGACGTGGACGGCGCCATCGTCGGCAAGCCGCTCGACGCCGCCGATGCCCGGGCGATCCTGGCACGCCTGTCCGGCCGCGCCCACCGGGTGCACACCGGCGTGGCCGTCGGTGGCGAGGTGTTCGTGGTGACCACCCGGGTGCATTTCGTGGCGCTGTCGGCGTCGGACATCGACTGGTACGTGTCCACCGGCGAGCCCCTCGACGCCGCCGGGGCCTACGCCATCCAGGGGCGTGGCGGTGCGTTCGTGGCTTGCGTCGAGGGCAGCTTCACCAACGTCGTGGGCCTGCCGTTGGCGGAGACCCTGGCGGCGCTGGCGCGGGCGGGGATCGCGGTGCCGGTGGCCGCCGTGGCGGAGCGGACGGGACCGGCGCCGACCCGTTAGCGTCGGGCCATGCCCACCGCCGACGGAGCCATTCGTGTCGCCAACTGCAGCGGTTTCTACGGAGATCGTCTCGCCGCTGCCCGGGAGCAGGTCGAGGGTGGCGACATCGACTACCTGACCGGGGACTGGCTGGCCGAGCTGACCATGCTGATCCTGGCCCGCACCCGGGCCGGTGGCCGCAGCGGGGGCTGGGCCCGCACGTTCCTGACCCAGATGGAGCAGGTCATGGGAACCTGCCTCGACAAGGGGATCCGGGTGGTGTCCAACGCCGGCGGACTCGATCCGGCCGGGTGCGCCGTCGCCGTCGCCGAGCTGGCCGGGAAGCTGGGCCTGGCCCCGCGCATCGCCTACGTCGCCGGTGACGACCTGATGGGCCGCCTCGACGAGCTGACTGCCGCCGGGGTGGCCTTCACCAACCTCGACACCGGCGAGTCGCTCACCGACCTCGGCGTGGAGGTCATCACCGCCAACGCCTACCTGGGCTGCTGGGGCATCGTCGACGCGCTCGGCCGCGGTGCCGACATCGTGGTCACCGGCCGCACCACCGACGCGGCCATCGTGATGGGCCCCCCGGCGCACGCCTTCGGTTGGCGTCGCGACGACTGGGACCGCCTCGCCGGTGCCTGTGTGGCCGGTCACGTCATCGAGTGCGGGGCGCAGGCCACCGGCGGGAACTACTCGTTCTTCACCGAGGTGCCGGGCATGGACTACGCCGGGTTCCCCATCGCCGAGCTGTACCCCGACGGCTCCTCGGTCATCACCAAGCACGCCGGCACCGGTGGGCAGGTGTCGATCGGTACGGTCACCTCGCAGTTGCTCTACGAGATCAGCTCCGAGCGCTACGCCAACCCCGACGTGGTGTGCCGGTTCGACACCATCGCGCTCGAGGAGCTCGCCGTGGACCGGGTGCGCATCAGCGGTACCCGTGGCGAGCCGGCGCCACCGACGCTGAAGGTGGCGATGAACTACCAGGGCGGGTTCCGCAACGGGTTCACCTTCGCCCTCACCGGCCTCGACATCGAGGAGAAGGCGGCGCTGCTGACCCGGCAGATGTGGTCGGCGTTCCCCGGCGGGCCCGACTACTTCGACCAGGCCCGGGTGCAGTTGATCCGCACCGATCATGCCGATCCGCAGTCGAACGAGGCGGCTACCGCCATGCTGAAGATCACGGTGAAGGACCGTGACGAGCGCAAGGTGGGCCGGGCGTTCGCCAACCAGGCGGTGGAGTTCGGTCTGGCGTCGATTCCCGGTTTCTACGGGCTGTCGGGGGCCCCCGGACCGGGGACGCCGTACGGGGTGTACTGGCCGGCGCTCATCCCCAGCGGCCTGGTGCCCCAGGAGGTGGTGCTGCTCGGCGGCGAGCGCACTGCGATCGACAACACACCGCCAGGTATGGCCGGCGCCGCGGTCGTGGTCCCGGCCGTCGAGCTGCCGGCGGTGCCGGGCGGCGCGACCGCTCGGGTACCGCTCGGTACGTTGTTCGGGGCCCGCTCCGGGGACAAGGGCGGCAATGCCAACGTCGGCCTGTTCGCCCGCTCGGCGGCGGCGTACGCCTGGCTCGAGCAGTTCCTGACCGTCGAGCGTCTGAGGGAGTTGCTGCCCGACACCGCCGGGTTGGAGATCCGCCGTTACTGCCTGCCCAACATCTGGTCGCTGAACTTCGTCGTCGTCGGCTTCCTCGAGGAGGGCGTGGCCGCGTCGTCGCGTCAGGACGGTCAGGCCAAGAGCCTCGGGGAGTACGTGCGGGCCAAGTACGCCGACATCCCCGAGGCACTGCTCGGGGCGTAACGTTCCGGTCATGAGCGGCGACGATCACGATCACGATCACGACCATCACGATCACGACGACCATCACGATCACGACGACCACTCCGACGTGCCGCCCGACGTGGCGCTGCGGGCCAAGGCCCTGTTCTCGCTGCTGGCCGACAAGGGCATCGTCGATCCCGATGGCGTCGACCGCATCGTGGAGGCCTACGAGCACCGGGTCGGCCCGCACCTCGGGGCGAAGGTCGTGGCCCGGGCATGGGTCGACGAGGGCTACCGGCAGCGGTTGCTGGCCGACGGCACGGCTGCGGTGCAGGAACTGGGCATCGGCGGTTGGCGTGACGGGTCGCGGCTGGTGGCCGTCGAGAACCGGGCCGATGTGCACAACGTGGTGGTGTGCACGTTGTGCTCGTGTTACCCGTTGCCACTGCTGGGTGTTCCGCCGGTCTGGTACAAGTCCGCGCCCTACCGCTCGCGGGTGGTGATGGACCCCCGAGGGGTGCTCGCCGAGTTCGGGACCGAGGTCGATCCCGGTGTCGAGGTCCGGGTGTGGGACTCCAACTCCGAGGTCCGTTACCTGGTGGTTCCGCAGCGGCCGGCCGGCACCGAGGGGATGTCCGAGGACGAACTGGCCGCGTTGGTCGGTCGCAATGCGATGATCGGCGTGGAACGGGTGACCGTGACACCCGGCGACGTGGCGGGGTGATCCGGTGAACGGGATCCACGACCTCGGCGGTATGGCCGGGTTCGGCCCGGTTGCCGCCGAACCGGAGCGCACCGAGCCGAACTTTCACGCCGATTGGGAACCGGCCGTACTGTCAAGTATGTATGCCACGTTGCGGCTGCGTCGCTGGAGCATCGACGAGTTCCGCCTGACCATCGAGCGGTCGGCCCCGGTCGACTACCTACGGCGCAGCTACTACGAGAAGTGGCTCGTCGCCCTGGAGGAGCTGGTGGTGCGCCACGGCGTGCTCAGCGCTGAGGAGCTGGCGTCGGGGCGCGTGTCGGCGCCACCGTCGCCGAACGATCGTCCCTGGACCCCCAGCTTCGAGCTGCCCGATGGGCCGGCCCGGTTCACGGACGGTCAGGCGGTTCGGGCCGTCAACCGTCATCCGTCCGGGCACACCCGGGCACCGCGCTACGTCCGCGGCCGGGTCGGAACCGTGGTCCGCGCCGTCGGGGCCGAGCCGTTGCCCGAGGACGCCGCCGCCGGGGTCTGCACCCCGCAGCGGCTGTACCTGGTGCGCTTCGAGGCGGCCGAGTTGTGGGGTCCCGACAGCGGGGGCAACGACGCGGTCTACCTCGAGCTGTGGGAGAGCTACCTCGAGGAGATCGCATGAGTTCCGTCCCCGACCGTCCCGTTGCATCCCACGCTGCATACCAGGCGGTACGTCCGGCCCTGTCGGAGCAGGCCGAGGCGTTGCCGGGTCTGCCCCGTGACGAGGGCGGGCCCCGCTTCGGTGATGCCTGGGAGGCCGAGGTGTTCGCCATCGCCCTGGCGCTGTCGGAGGCCGGCCGCTTCAGCTGGCCGGAATGGAGCGCGGCGCTGACCGAGGCGATCGCGCAGGCCCGGGCCGCGGGCGACCCGGACCTCGGTGACACCTACTACCACCACTGGCTGGCGGCGCTGGAAGGCCTGTGCCGGGTCAAGGGGCTGGTGGCGACCGACGAGGTCGATCACCGGCAGCAGCAGTGGCGGGAGGCCTACGAGCGCACCCCGCACGGCCAACCGGTGCACCTCGAGCGCTGAGCCGGCGGGACGAATCGCCGGTCACCTCCTCGACGGGACGCGATGGCGGCTCAGCGCCTGCCGGCGGGGGTGAAGCGGGCCGGCAGCCGCTTGACCCCGTGGATGAACGAGGAACGCAACGGGTCCGGATCGGCGACGGCCTCGATGTCGGGCAGGCGACGGAACAGCTCCCGGTACATGACGGTGATCTCGCGACGGGCCAGGTGCGCTCCCATGCAGTAGTGCGGGCCCGGACCGCCGAAGCCGAGGTGCTCGTTGGGGCTGCGGCCGACGTCGAAGCGGTACGGGTCGGCGAACACGTCCTCGTCGCGGTTCGCCGACCAGTAGAACAGGCAGACCTTCTCGCCGGCGGTCAGGTGCTGCCCGCCCAGCTCGGTGTCGCAGGTGAGGGTCCGGCGCATGTAGGTGACGGGGCTGGCCACCCGCACGATCTCGTCGACCGCGGTGGGGGCGAGGGCTTCGAAGTCGGCCTGCCACCGGTGCCGCTGATCGGGGTTGACGGTCAGGTAATGCAGGCCCCAGCTGATGGCGTTGCGGGTGGTCTCGTTGCCTGCGGCGACCAGCAGGATGAAGAAGCTGGCGAGCTCGGCGTGGGTGAGACGCTCCCCGTCGACCTCGGCCTGCAGCAGCTGCGTGGTCAGGTCGTCGCCGGCACCGTCGCCCCGGGCGCGGGTGGCGGCGAGGTCGTTCATCAGCTCGGAGAGGTCGGCACCGGCCTGCAGGATGGCCCCGAGGATGTTCTCGACCCCCTCGATGTACTCCGGGTCGCCGGCGCCGAGGATGACGTTGGTCCGGTCGAAGACGAACTCGTACTGGCTGGCCGGGATGCCCATCATGTCGCAGATGATCCGCAGCGGCAGGGCAGCGGCGATGTCGCGCACGAAGTCGATCTCGCCCCGTTCGGCGACGCTGTCGACCAGCTCGGCGGCGATGCGTTGGACCGAGTCGTCCAGCCGGCGCATGGTGGCGGGGGTGAAGCCGGCGGCCACGAGCTTGCGCAGCCGGGCGTGGCGAGGGTCATCCATGGCGATCATGGATCCGAAGAACTCGTTGAACTCCGGCGGGACGTCCAGCATGGTCATGCCCTGGGCGGAGCTGAAGATCTCCGGGTGCTTGGAGGCGTGCAGGATGTCGGCGTGACGGGTGACGGCCCAGTAGCCGTTGCCCATCGGCACGATGCCCTCGGCCTCCGGAGGCGGCGTGCGCCAGGCGATCGGCTCCTCGGCCCGTAGCTCGGCCATGTCGGCCTCGATCTCGGGCAGGGACCGGACCCAGAACGCCTGCAGGATGGGGTTGATCACCGAGCGCTCGGCGTCCGAACCGTTCATGACGTCAACCTTTCTTTGCGGGCGGGGGCTCTGCCAACGTCGGTGACGCCGGTCGGTGGCAGGGTGGTCGGGCCGTGGGCCGAAAACGGCGTCGGCCGCCCCGTGC